>DQCI01000134.1:0-1103 GCA_003545125.1 Paracoccaceae bacterium | reverse complement strand
ACGATGTTTCAGCAAGACAGGTCGCGTGGGTGAGCGCACCGTGCGGTGCGCTCACCGCGACGATCTACTGCGGCAAGGTCGCCACGTAGCTGAGAACGTCATGCGCGGCATCGGGCCCGAAAGCGCGAAGATTGATCATCGCGACACCGGGATGGCCGTTCAAGATCTTGCCAATCACCTCATCAGGCGCTGCGGCGGCTTCGGTGCCGACGTAGGCGTGTTCGTCGCCTTCGCCCCAGTCGTAGGCGCGTCCGTCGAAGCCGTGACATGCCGCACAGGTGCTCTGGAAGATTGCACGGCCTCGGTTGAGATCGCCCCAGATGATTTCCCGGGTTTCCAGATTGACGTAGCGGGAAATGTCGACCTGTCCGCGCGACACGAAGGCAGCCAGGCGGGCCAGCTCTTCGTCGTTGATCATGTCCTCGGTGTAGCCATGATCGGGACCGCGGAGCAAGGTTGCAATGGCGGTCTCGTTGCCGCCGATCGCGCCGTAGATACCTGGTATCCCGGTATAGTGGCTTCCGGAAGAATAGATCCCGTCGGCACCCCGGTAATCCCAGCCGTGGCATTCCTTGCAACGCCACGTGGTCGCGCCGGACTTCTTGCTCGCTTCGGGGTATGACGGATGCGTCGTCTCGGGCGGATCGCGGTCCAGAGCATTCCACCAATTGTCGTAGATCCGACCGCCGGAAGACAGGATCCAGGTATCCGTCGGTTGCTCCGGACTGCCGTGGATATACTCTTGAGCTTCTTTGGAATGTGCATAATCGTTCAGGTCATCGCTGCCAACAGCAGCCTGGCCCAAAAACCCCCAAACCATCCCCGCAACCCACACAGTCTTCATCGCAAAAATTGCGTTCCTCATTATTCCCCTCCCTTTGGGAAGACGTCGAGTGCTTCCCTGTTTTTGTCGCGCGTCCCAGCTTCAGCATACTGTAGAACACCAACATGCGGAGACTTTTCTTTCGCTGACGTTCGTGGAACCGCGACACGCTTGAGGTTTTTCGAGCAATTGCAAAGCCTTGCATGCGGATGCCGACATGGGACCGCTGGGCTGAAGGCACGACCTCTGGTTGCGCCATGATCAAGAGCGGCTCGCCGAC
>DQCI01000290.1:13313-14058 GCA_003545125.1 Paracoccaceae bacterium | reverse complement strand
TTTCAATGGGTTGGCAGCAGAGCGGGCAACACGTTAGGCGTGCTCTGCAACAACTCTGCGTCAATTCGCGTCGCTTTCGGCTAGAACGTGACCTGCCCCCCGGGGAACCCCTCACCATGATGTAGAGCCGGCTCAACCTGCACTGCGCCAGCGAAATCATCACCGGCGGGGCGCAAAGGCAGGGGCTGCAATATCCCGGTGCCGGGTGGCGCTTCATCTGCGCGCGTACGATTCGCGGATGAACCCGGTCTCAACGGGTCAGGGGCCGGCCAAGGCCGCCCAGGGCCGCCCGGGGCCGGGTCGGGCAGTGCCGGGGCCAGGTGAAAATGGGGTGTCTTGCGGCGAGTGCGTCGCATTCGGCGGTGTAGAAAAGATCGGCCACAGTGCGGGCGCCGTAGAAACACGACACCCGCGGTTCGGTGCTTTTTCCGGTCTGCGCGTGGATCACCGCGCGCAAGGGCGCCATGCCGACAGCGCTGCCGTTGAGCGCCATGCCGGCTTGGGTGTGTTGGACGTGGACGTCGCCCAAGAGGCCGGAAACGCCGACCGTTTCGCCGGGCTTGCGCGCACGATGAGGTGAGCGACGGCGGCGGCGACAAGCATCCCGGTCCTTGCGCCACCATCCGGGCCAAGGCAGAGAAGACGCGCGATATCCGTCCGGAGAGCAAGACGGTGATGCTCAAACCCCGCAGGCCCGCAGGAAGACAGGCAAAGCCGGCCTCGGTCGGCGCGCCGGGGGCGCGCG
>DQCI01000290.1:8589-13267 GCA_003545125.1 Paracoccaceae bacterium | reverse complement strand
TCATGCGGCGCCCCCCGATCGCCGGGACGACACCGGACCGAAACGCTGTTGACAGACTCGCGCGCATTTTATTACCTACCAGTAGGTAAGGAGGAGAACCTGTCATGAAATCGTCAATCAAACACTTATCTGCGGCCATGCTCGGTGCGGTACTCGCGACGGCCGGGGCTACCGCGACAGCCCAGGACTGGCAGCCGGACCGGCCGATCAATATCATCGTGCCTTGGTCTGCCGGGGGCTCGACCGACCAGGTCACACGGGTCGTCGCGCCGCTTCTGGAAGAAGCGCTCGGCACGCCGATCGTGGTCGTGAACCAGCCCGGCGCGTCCGGCTCCATCGGCACCGCGGCCGCGCTCGACGCGCCGCGCGATGGCTACACCTGGACGGCGAACGCGATCGCCAACAACGCCACCTATTCGGTGACCGGGCTGATCGAAAACACCTCGATCGAGGATTATCACATCTACCTGCACGTCGCGAACGTGCCCGTCGTGAGTGTCAACGCCGATGCGCCCTATGCGGATTTCCCGGCGTTGCTGGACGCGATGAAGGCCGAGCGGGTCACCGTCGGCACCGCCGGGGTGAACTCCTCGGGCGGCATGGCGCTGGCCGCGATCAAGGAAGCCTCGGGCGGAGATCTCGCCGCGGAAATGGTCGCTTATGACGGCGGCAACCCGGCCGTCATCGCCGCCGCCAGCGGTGAAGTCATGGCAACGACCCAGCTCGCCGTCGAACAGACCGAGATGATCAAGGCCGGCCGTCTGCGCGCGCTCGCGGTTCTTTCGGATACGCCGTTGATGGTCGAAGGCATCGACCCGGTGCCGCCGATCACCGATTTCATGCCCGACTTCCCGGTGGCCGCCGACTATTTCGGCGTGTTCATTCCGGTCGGCGCGCCGCAGGAGGTGTATGACACGGTCGACAAGATCTGGGCCGACGTGATCATGACTGCGCCCGAGCTTCAGGCCTATGCCACCGAGCGCGGCGCGGTGTTCGCGCCGTCCTACGGCGAGGACGCGCTTGCGGCTGCGATGCCGGTGGTGATCGCCGAGGCCTGCGCGCGGGTGACCCGCGGCGAGGCGGTTGTCGATCCGTCCGAGATCGGTATCACCTGCGCGGCGGAATAGGGTTCCTCCCGAGAAGGGGCGAGGGCGTTCGCGCCCTTGCCCCGCCTGCCTCTGCGCGCATCCCGCGTCCGACCGATAACACCGTGCGCGCATCCCGTGCGCACCCGACAATCCACCGAAGTCACGACGGAGTTTCCGATGCGACTCGATTCCGCGCGCGCCGACCAGGTCACCGCGCTGGTCTTCTTCGTCCTTGGCGTGGCCATGGCCGCAGGCGGTTTCACGATGGACCGGCTGGAGGTGCGCCAGATTCACCCCGCCTCGATCCCCGGGCTGGTGCCAATGATCCTCGGCGGCCTGCTGGCGGTTTGCGCGATCGGCTTGTGGTCCGGCGCGCGCAGCCGCGAAGACGCGCCCGATACCGACCCCGATACCGACNNCGATACCGACGACGTCAGTTTGCACAACCTCGGCTTTGCGGCGCTCTACACCGTGGTCTACGCGCTCGGCCTGGTCGGGCGGATGCCCTTCGAGCTGGCGACCGGCATCTTCATCACGGTTTTCGTTTTGCATTTCACCCGTGAGCGCCTGGCCGAGGGCCGCCATCCGGCGGTCTGGATCGGCAGTGCGGTGCTCTATGCGGTGATCTGTTCGGCCGCCGTCGCGGCGCTGTTCCGCTACGCTTTCCTGGTGAGACTGCCCTGATGCCCACGCTGGCCCCCTATTTCGCGGCACTCGGCGACTTCGTCCAGCCGATCATGCTGTTCCACGTGGCCTGGGCGACGCTGCTTGGCATTTTCATCGGCTCGCTGCCGGGGCTGACGGCGACGATGGGCGTCGCGCTGCTGACCACACTGACCTATTCGATGGACCGCGATGCGGCGATCCTGGTGCTGATCTGCATGTATGTGGGCGCGATCTACGGCGGCTCGCGGTCTGCGATCCTGCTCAACATCCCCGGCACGCCGGCAAGTGCGGCTACCGCGCTCGATGGCTATCCGCTGGCCAAGGCGGGGCGCGCGCAATACGCGATGGCGCTGGCCACCGCCGGATCCGCCACCGGCACGCTGGTCGGCATCCTGCTGCTGGTCATGGTCGCCCCGCCGCTCGCCGAGGCCGCGCTCAAGTTCGGCTCCTTCGAGTTTTTCTGGCTCGCGGTCTTCGGCATCGTCATCTCCGGCCAGCTCACCGGCGGCGTGTCGCCGCTCAAGGGCTACATCGCCGGTATTCTCGGGTTGATGGTGGCGATGATCGGCTCCGAAGGCATCCATGCCCACGTTCGGTTTTCCTTTGGCTTTGATCAGCTTAACGGCGGCATTGCACTGATCTCGGCGATGGTCGGGGCCTTCGGCTTCGCCGAGGTGCTGACGGCGATCTCGCAGCGCAAACCCGACCTCGTGACCCATTCCGACAAGTCCGACCGGATGCTGCCGAAGCTGATCGACCTCTGGCGCTACAAGTTCACCATCCTGCGCTCGGGCGTGATCGGCACCTTCGTCGGCATCATCCCCGGGGTCGGCGAAGACATCGGCGCCTGGGCTTCCTATGCCGCCGCCAAGCGGACCTCGAAAGAGCGCGACCAGTTCGGCACCGGCTCGACCGAGGGGCTGACGGCGGCCGAAACCGGCAACAGCGCGGTGATCCCCGGCGCGCTGATCCCGGCGCTGACGCTCGCGGTGCCGGGCTCGGCGCCGGCCGCCGTGCTGATCGCCGCGCTGTTCATCCACGGCATCCGCCCCGGGCCGATGATCATGTTCGAACAGCCCGATTTCATCTATTCGGTGGCGGCGATGCTCACCTTCGCGACGATCGCGATCGGCATCTTCGGTATTCTGCTCACGCGGGTCTTCGTGCTGGTCCTCAAAGTGCCGCGCGAATACCTGATGCCGCTCGTCTTCACGCTTTGCGTGATCGGTCCCTACGCCCTCACCCAACGCCCGTTCGAGATTGTCGTAATGGTGTTCTTCGGGATCGCGGGCTATCTGCTGCGCAAGATGAATTACCCGATCGCGCCGCTGGTTCTCGGCATCATTCTTGGCGAGTTGCTCGACAAGAGCCTGCGCCGCAGCCTGATCCTGTCGGATGGGGATCTGACGCCGTTTTTCACCCGGCCGATCTCCGCGGGGTTCGCGCTCGTGGTCCTGGTTTCGGTGGTCCTCAGCCTGCGCCCGGTGCGCCGGTTCCTGCTCGGGCTGATCGGGCGTGCGACGAACAAGGCGGAGGGATAGGACATGGCGACAGCACCGCCCAAACGCAAGACCGGCCCGCGTGACGCCGAACGCACCCGCCGCGCGATCCTCGAGGCGGCCCTCGTCGAGTTCTCCGAAAAGGGCCATGCGGCGGCGCGGATCGACGCGGTGGCCGAGGCCGCCGGCATCTCGAAACCGATGATCTACAGCTATTTTGGCGACAAGGACGCGCTTTATGCCGCCGCCTTGCGCGAGGCCTACGTTCAGATCCGCGCAGGCGAGAAAGAGCTGCAACTGGGCGATCTGGCGCCGGTCGAGGCGGTGCGCTCGCTGGTGCATTTCACATTCGACCACTTCCGCCAGAAGCCCTGGTTCATCTCGATGCTCAACACCGAGAACCTGCTTGGCGGCCAAACCATTCAGTCGATCGCGGATGTGGGAGACATTCAGTCGAACATGATCTCCGAGCTGCGGCGGGTGCTCGATCACGGGGTGCGCGATGGGGTGTTCCGCGACGGGATCGATCCGGTGGAGCTCTACATCACCATCGCCTCGCTGTGCTATTTCCCGATCTCCAACCGGCACACGCTGCGCGCGGTGTTCAAGGTGCCGGTGGATGACGCCTGGGTCGAAGCGCGCAAACGGGCGGTCAGCGACATGGTGCTGAGCGATCTGCGCCCCTGCGCGAAGCGGGAGGGCGATGATGTTTGAACTCAGCCTCTGCAACGAACTGCTGGCCGAAGACGGGCTGTCGCTCGAGGCGATATGTGTGCGGGCAGCAGCGCTGGGCTATATGGGGCTCGAACTTGCGCCGGGCACGCTGGCGGCGCGCCCGCACGAGATGTCGCGCGAGGAATGGCTGGCGGTGCGCGAGACGGTCGAGGCGCATGGGTTGCGCGTCACCGGGCTGCACTGGCTGCTCTCGCCCTATCCGGACCTGTGCATCTTCGACCCGGCGACCCATGCCGAAACGCAAGCGGTGCTGGGCGGGTTGATCGACGGCTGCGCGCTCCTCGGCGGCGACGTGCTGGTCCACGGCTCGCCGCCCTCGCGCCGGCGCCCCGAGGGGATGGAGACCGAGGCCGCGCTCGGCATGGCCGCGGACGTTCTCGCGCCGGTCGCGGCGCGGGCGGCGGAGGCGGGGGTGAGATACTGCATCGAGCCGCTGTCGCCGGTCGAGACGAATTTCGCCGCCACCGTGGAAGCGGCGGTGGCGCTGGTCGAACGGGTCGGCAACCCGGCTTTCCGGACCATGATCGACAGCTCCGCCGCGGCGCAATCGGAGGCGCTGCCGGTGGCCGATCTGATCAGGGCCTGGGTACCGACGGGCCATATCGCCCACATCCAGCTCAATGACAGCAACCGCGGCGCGCCCGGCATGGGCGACGATCCGTTTGCCGAGATCGTCAAGGCGCTGGTCGA
>DQCI01000290.1:2247-8488 GCA_003545125.1 Paracoccaceae bacterium | reverse complement strand
GTCGAGATCGGCCAGCGGCCGGTGTCGCTGGCGCTGCCGTTCCATTTCGGCGACGTGACCGTGACCGAGACCGCCGAGGCCTATCTGCGCGTCAGTGCCGAGGGTCCGAACGGACCGGTCACCGGGGTCGGCGCACAGCTCATGGTACCGCGCTGGTTCGACAAGCGCGCGAGCCGGTCGGCGGCGCAAACCGTGGACGATCTGCGCGCGACCCTGCGTGCGGCGCGAGACGCGGCGGTCGGGGCCAGGGGCACGGTGCGGATGGTATCATTGGGGGTCCGCGCGGAGGTGCGGGCGGCGCTGGCGCCGGATCTGCCCGACCTCGCCGCCGGTTTCGGCCCGGCGCTGGTTGAGATGGCGCTGATCGATGCCGCCTGCCGCGATGCGGGCGTGAGCTTCCCCGCGGCCGTCCGGGCCGATCTGTTCGGTATGGCCGCGGCACTCCCGCCGGACCTCGCGCAGGCCGACTACGACCGTTGGCGCGCGGGCGTAATAGCCCCCAGTCGGCTCCGAGTGCGCCACACCGTCGGTTTCGGCGCGCCGTTGAGCGCCGATGAGGTCAAGGACCGCCCGGCGGACGGACGCCCGGTGGCGCTCGATGAGGTGATCGCGGCGACCGGCGGCACCGCCTTCAAGATCAAGATCACCGGCGATGTCGATGCCGACCACGCCTGGCTGCGGCGCATCGCCGGGGTGATTGGCACGGTGCGGGGGGTTCTGGTCACGCTCGATGCCAACGAGCAATACGACCCGGTTCGCCTGGCCACGCTCTGGAGGGCCATCGAGGGCGACCGGGAACTCGCAGGGTTCCGCGCGGCGCTCGCCTATATCGAACAGCCCTTCGCGCGCGAGATTGCGTTGGCGGACGGGCCGGCCTTCGACTTCCCCGTGCCGGTCATCATCGACGAGAGCGACGACAGCGAGGACGCGCTGCCGCGTGCTTTCGCCAAGGGCTATGCGGGCACCTCGGTCAAGAGCTGCAAGGGCGTGCTGCGCGCGCTGATCAACGCCGCCCGGGTCGCGGCCCGGCGCGCGGAGGGGCAGGGGGCGCTGTTGTCGGCCGAAGACCTCACCTGCCAGCCGGGGCTGTGCTGGCAGCAAGACAGCCTGATGGCGGCGACCGTCGGCGCGGCCCATGCCGAGCGCAACGGCCACCATTTTGCCGGTCTCATGCAAGGCGCGAGCGCGGCCGAGCAGGCCGCCTATCTCGCCGCGCATCCCGACATCTACACACCCGGGCCGGCGGGCCCCAGGCTCAACATCACGGCCGGGGTGGTGAAGATCGGGAGCCTCGATGCCCCTGGCTTCGGTTCCACCCCCGGCCCCGACTTCGCAGGGCTGGACCCGATCTGAACAGGACGAAAGGGAACAAGATGAAACAGAAGCGTATCGGGATCATCATGCATGGCGTCACCGGCCGGATGGGGATGAACCAACACCTCATCCGCTCGGTCAAGGCAATCCGCGATCAGGGAGGGGTGGCGCTTTCGGACGGCACCATGCTGGTGCCCGATATCCACATCGTCGGCCGCAATGCCGACCGGATCGAGGCGCTGGCGGGTGCCCACGGGGTCAAGCGCTGGTCGACCGACCTCGACGCGGCGCTCGCCGACCCGGACGACGAGATCTTCTTCGACGCCGCCTCGACCGGGCTTCGGCCGACGCTGCTAAAAAAGGCGATCTCGGCCGGAAAGCACATCTACTCCGAAAAGCCCGTCGCCGAAGGGCTGGAAGATGCGGTGAAGATCGCGCGGTTGGCGAAAGAAGCCGGCGTCAAGAACGGGATCGTGCACGACAAGCTGAGCCTGCCGGGCCTGATCAAGCTCAAGCGGCTCGTGGACAGCGGCTTTTTCGGACGCATCCTCTCGATCAAGGGCGAGTTCGGCTACTGGGTGTTCGAAGGCGACTGGATGGCGGCGCAGCGGCCAAGTTGGAACTACCGGTTGGCGGACGGCGGCGGCATTGTCTCCGACATGCTGCCGCATTGGCGCTACGTGCTCGACAACACCTTCGGGGCGGTGAAATCGGTGATCTGCACCACCGCCACCCATATTCCGGAGCGCTGGGACGAGCGCGGGGCGCGCTACGACGCCACCGCCGACGACGCGGCCTATGCGACCTTCATGCTGGAAGGCGGCGTGGTCGCGCATATCAACTCGTCGTGGTGCACGCGGGTGCGGCGCGACGATCTCGTGACCTTCCAGGTCGACGGCACCCATGGCTCGGCGGTCGCGGGGCTGCACAAGTGCGTCTCGCAGGCCCGGGTGAACACACCCAAGCCGGTGTGGAACCCCGACGAGCCAAACCAGATCGACTTCTACGAGAACTGGGAGGAGGTGCCCGACAACATGATGTTCGACAACGGCTTCAAGGTGCAATGGGAGGCCTTCCTGCGCCATGTCGCCGAAGACGCGCCCTGGGCCTACACGATGGAAGAGGGGGCCAAGGGGGTGCAGTTGACAGAGGCCGCCTACCAGAGCATGCGCGAGCGGCGCTGGGTGGACCTCGAAGACCTGGAGATCTGAGATGGTGACGCTGAACCTGCCCGGCGGCGCGGTGACGCTGGAGGCCGGCCCGGCGCTCACGGCCCCGGGCCCCTGGACCCGCACCGCCTATGCCGCCGCCCATGTGGTCGCAGATCCGTTGGCCGAGGCCGACCCCTGGCTCGACTGCGCGCTCGACTGGGACCGCACCCTCGCCTTTCGCGAGCACCTGTGGTCGCTCGGCTTCGGTGTGGCCGAGGCGATGGACACGGCGCAGCGCGGCATGGGGCTGGACTGGCCGACCTCGCTCGAGTTGATCCGCCGCTCTTCGGCGCTCGCCCGGGCGGGCGGGCACCTCATCGCCGCGGGTGTCGGCACCGACCACATCGCGCCCGACCCGGGTGTGACCGTCGACGACGTGATCCGGGCCTACGAGGAACAGGCCGAAGCGGTCGAGGCGGCGGGGGCGGGGGTGATCTTGATGGCCTCGCGCGCNNGAAGGCAAGGCGATCCTGCATTGGCTGGGCGAGATGTTCGACCCGGCGCTGGCGGGCTACTGGGGCGCGGATGATCACATGGCCGCGATGGAAACAGCGCTTGCGGTGATCGAAGCGAGTGCGGCCAAGGTCGACGGGATCAAGATTTCGCTGCTGTCTGCGGAGAAGGAGATCGCCATGCGCCGGCGGCTGCCGGACGGCGTGGTCATGTATACCGGTGACGATTTCAACTACCCCGACCTCATCGCCGGTGACGACCAGGGCTATTCCCACGCCCTGCTTGGCATTTTCGACCCGATCGCGCCGGTGGCCGCGCGCGCGTTGGGCCAGCTCGCCGCCGGGGACCGGGCCGGGTACGATGCCACCTTCGCACCCACCGTGCCGCTCTCGCGCCACATCTTCCGCGCGCCCACCCGGTTCTACAAGACCGGGGTGGTGTTTCTGGCCTATCTCACCGGACACCAGCAGCATTTCACCATGATCGGCGGACAGGAGAGCACCCGCTCGACGCTGCATCTCGCCGAGATCGTCCGGCTGGCCAATACCGCCGGACTGTTTGCCGACCCCGAGCTTGCCGCCGCCCGGGCCCGGCCCGTGTTTGCCGCGCGCGGTGTGGAGATCTGACATGCCGACAGCCGACCGGATTTCGCTCAACACCGCCACCGTGCGCGAACAATGGAGCCTTGCCGAGTGCATCGAGGGCTGCCAGCGGCACGGGATCGGCGGCATCGCGCCCTGGCGCGACAAGCTGCACGAGATGGGCACGGCACAAGCGGCCAAGGCGATCCGCGCGGCGGGGCTCGAGGTCAGCGGGCTATGCCGGGGCGGGTGGTACACCGCCGAGGGCGCGCTCACGCAAGGCGTGAGGGATGACAACCGCCGTGCTGTCGACGAGGCCGCCGAGATCGGGGCCGCCTGCCTGGTGATGGTGGTGGGGGGGCTCGCCGAGGGCTCGCGCGACCTCGCAGGCGCGCGCGCCGTTGTCGAAGAGGGGCTGGCCGACACGCTCGACTACGCGCGGGCGGCAGGGGTCAAGGTGGCGATCGAGCCCTTGCACCCGATGTATGCCGCCGACCGGGCCTGCGTGAACACCATGGGCCAGGCGCTCGACATCTGCGACCGGCTGGGGCACGGGATCGGCGTGGCCTGCGACGCCTATCATGTCTGGTGGGATCCCGAGCTCAAGCGCCAGATGCTGCGCGCGGGCCCGGAGCGGCTGCTGGCCTGGCACATCTGCGACTGGCTGGTGCCGACCCGCGATCTGCTCACCGACCGCGGCATGATGGGCGACGGCGTGATCGATCTGCCGTTGCTTGCAAGCTGGGCCGCAGAGGCGGGGTTCGAAGGCCTCCACGAGGTCGAGATCTTTTCCGCGCTCGACTGGTGGACGCGTGACCCCGACGAGGTGCTGGCCACCATCGTGGAGCGCGGCGCGACCGTCTGCTGAGCCGGATGCGGACCCCATGAGCCGGGGGCCGCGCCCCTGCCGCGAGGGCAGGGGTGGCCGATACGGGCGGATAGCTTCAGAACTTGCCGACCAGGTTCACGAACAGGCCCTGGCTTTGGTAATTGATGTCGGTCAGGTCGTCGGAGACCCGGCCCCATTCATAGCCCAGGCCGAGCTTGGCGTGTTCGCCGAGGTGGCGGTACACCCCGAGCACCGCGCCGGTTTCCGAGGTACCGGTTTCGGGCGTGTACATCACCCGGCCTTCGCCGAAAAGATCCCACTCATGGACCACGTGCCAGTCCATCCGCAGCGCCGTCAGCGCGGCGGTGTTGGAGCTGAAATCGTCGCTGTCGCGGTCCGCGGTTTCCGACATCCGGTAGCCGAGCTTGCCACCCAGGGTCACTTGCGTGCCGAGGTCGTAATGGGCGTTGAACGAGAACACGTGGGATTTCTGCTGTGGCCCGTCGGTGTCGCCGTTCGCGTCCACCTGGTCCTCGCCCGGCAGGTCGATCAGCCGGGTATACATGAACAGCGCGTTGAGCTTTTCGTTGTCGATCGGACGGAAGGCGAAGCCCAGCGAACCGCGCACATAGGTGCCGTCGCGATAGTCGCTATCGGCGCTGTCGGAATAGAGCCCCTCGGTATCGGCCACCAGGCTCCAGTCGCGCGCCAGCGTGGTCGTGTAGCCGGCGGCGAACATCCAGGTGTCGCGGTCTTGCGCGGTGCCGTCGCCGTCTTCGGTGCGGTATTCGAGCCGGGCCCGGGCCGCGACCTCGTCGCTTGGTGACCAGGCGGCGCCGGCCGAGGCCGCGAGGCGTTCGAAGTCGCCATCCTCTTCGTCGCGCACCTCGCCGTAGTCGAAGCTGCCCGACAGCGTCCAGGCGGCGTCGGGCGTGTAGCTGACGCCGTAGGTGTTGGTGAGCGACTGGCGCTCGCCCGGCAGATCGAAGGCGCTTTCGCCGTAGACGCTGACGCTCTCGGAGAACTGGTAGCGCCCGCCGGAGACGATCCGGCCGTTGTCGTCGAGATCGCTGCCCGCGCCGTAGCGGGTCGGGTCGAGCGTGTAGCCGAGGTAGACCTCGCGGTCTGGCGTCGGCGACCAGGTGAGACGCGCGTTGGCCGCGTGCCCCTCGTCGCCGGTGGAAACCTCGCCGGTCGCCCTGAGCTTCTCGGTCACTTGCACCTCGGCACCGACGCCAACCCGGTTGTCGTCACCGAGCCCGCCGCTGCGTGACACGGTGTATTGGCCGAAGGTGTAGAGCGTAAGATCGTCGTTCGGGCTCCAGGCGAGCTTGAGCCCGGTGTCGAGCCGTGTGCCGGTCTCGTCCGGCTCACCGGGGGTGACCTGGTCGAGGTATGTCGCGCCGACCGTCACGGTCCACTGGTCGTTCACCGCATAGGCCAGGCGAGCGCCAAGGTCGGTCGCTTCCTCGCCCGCGTCGGTCTCGAACCGCTCGCCGTCGAGGGTGAGGCTGACCCGGTCGCTCGCCTCGACCGTGACCTCGCCGCCAAACACGTACTGGTCGTCGGTGATGTCTTCGGCGACCGACCAGAAGCCCGCCTCCTTGCGCTCGGCGTAGAAGGAGAGATGCCCCGGCGAGCCGAGCCCGAGATCTTCGAAATCGAAATAGCTGTCGAACCCTGCGGCCATTGCCGGGCCAGTATTGGCCCCGCCGGTGGAGACAATGGTCAAGCCGCCGTCGGTGGAGGTGGACCGGGTGAACCCGGGGCCGGAAGAGCGCACCACTTCGATCTCGGCAAAGCTCTGGCGGCCGAACTGGAAGCGCGCGTCGGCGCCGGCGACGGTCTGGGTG
>DQCI01000290.1:0-2155 GCA_003545125.1 Paracoccaceae bacterium | reverse complement strand
AGCGACTGGTCGTAGTTCCCGGTGCGCCCGCCGACCGGGCCGCTGTCGCCGGTGTACCACGACAAAGGCTGGGCGAGGGTGATGACACCCTGGATGTGGTCGACGCTGTAGTCGGTGCCTTCGGTAAGCTCGATCACCTGGGTGATACGGCCGGTATCGGGGTCGGTGATCTGCACCTGGACGCTGGTCGAACCGCCGGTGATGTCCTGGCGGGTGAGGAAATAGACCGAGCCGCCGGTGCCGCGCAGCACGTCGCGCTGGGGCAGGGTGTCGGGCTGGGCGGCGTAGAGCGTTGCCGCGAAGCGCGGGTCGCCATTTGCCGTGACACCCCGTGTCTGGAAGCGCAGCTCCGCGCCGTAGAGATCGCGCGAGGCGCTGACCAGGCCGGGGCTGGTGATGCCGGTCTCGAAGTCGCCCCAGGTGAACCGGGTGGTCTCGTTCTCGGCGCGGAAATAGAAGGCGCCCGCGGTCGGCGTGTCGTCGTACCAGCTCGAGCCGTCGCCATAGGTCGGGTAGACCTCGTCGGAGGTGCGCAACCGGTCGAGCACACGGCGCGGATCCTTGTCGTTGAGCCGCTCGAAAGTCTCGACAAGCGGTCCCTCCGAAGTATCCGCGCCAGCGGTGATCCGCCAGCCGCTCTCGGTTTCGCCCTTGGCGTAGAACGCGGCCCGGCTGTCGAGATAGCCCTCGTCTTCGACCCCGCTGGTGCCCCCGAAGTGGTAGCCCGCGGTGATGTCGATGATGCCGGTGGTGAACCATTCGGATTTCGGGATCATGACATCGCGCAGAAGCTGGCGTCCACCGGTGGTCACGCTGACCACGTGGTCGCCCGCGGGCAGGATGCGGCTGACGACGAAACTGCCGGACGCATCGACCGGCACCTCTTCGCCCATCACCGAAACGGTGCCGCCCGGGTGTGCGCTGCCCGCGACCGTCACCGTGCCGCCGCGCACCGGGATGCGGCGCACCCGGACGCGGGCTTCGCCTTCGCCGGCGGCGATCAGCGGGCCGCCGACCGTCTCGTGGCTGGCGAAGCGCCTGGCCGTGCGCGTGAGGCTGAGGGGCAGCGTCTCGTCGTAGCGGCCCTTTGCGTCGTAGACCCGGAGCGCATAGGCATATTCGCCGTCGCCTGTCGCGGGCATCACCCAGCCGCCAGTGCCGTTGGGCGCGGTCGGGATCAGCGCCACCACCGGGTGTCCCGGCTCGGACAGATCGGATATGCGGATCTCGGCGCGCTCGATGAAGGCCGGGTAGTTGGCCGAGGCGCGGAAGGTGATGGTCTCGCCGGCGGGGTAGGAGGCGCGCAGATCGTCTGTCGCGACATTCAGCAGCCGCCGGCCGCCGAGCCCGTCGAAGCGCACGTCCACATCCGCGCGTGCCAGCGCGATGTCGGCGGCGCGGTCGGGGTTGTAGGGCGGCAACGCGCCCGCGAAAGGTGCGTTGTCGACCGAGATCGAGAACCCGGTCTCGGCGAAACTTGCCCCGGGGGCGCCGGCCGCGCGCTCGGTATTGGCGCCCACCGCCAGGCCGACGCTGGTGCCCGCGTTGGCGTGCAGGCAGGCGGGCGGCAGGGGCACCGCGGCCGCGTCGCAATAGGGCACCTCGGCGCGCAGCGCGAGCGGCGCGGCCAGCACGGCAAGCCCGGCAAGCGCGGTCGTGTGCCTCAGGTTACGGTGCAGGGCAGGGGCCCTGGAGGTCGGCGAACCAATCAACATCTTACGCTCCATCATTGCCCGGCCCTCACGATCACGGTTTCGATCCTGAGCTGGGTCCGTCCTGCCTTGCGCCATTCGGCGCGAATGCGTTTTTCGGCCAGCCGCATCAACGCCCGGCCTTCGGCGACCTCTGTCGCGCCCGCCCCCGCGGGGATGTGCCAGGCCAGGCGGATGATGATCGGTTCGCCTGCCATCTCGGGCACCATCCGGCGGATGCCGAGGTCGAGCGCATGGCCAAGTGCCGGCTTGCCGTCGGCACCGGTGGTAAAGGCGGCGCGGTTCAGATCGACGCGCACCACCTTGCCGATGCTGGCGCCGAAGTTGATCTCGGCCATCACGCCGGGCGTCAGGCGCACCACGCGCGGGTTCTCGGTGGTCGGCCGGAAGCCGGTCGGCAGGGTGCGTTCGTCGAGCTTCAGGATGAAGTTCGAGCCCCGGTC
>DQCI01000269.1:15688-21777 GCA_003545125.1 Paracoccaceae bacterium | reverse complement strand
CGACCACTCGGCCACCTCTCCGTGCCGCGCTATCTATCCCGCCGAGCGCGGGGGTGACAAGAGGGCGCGGCAAAAAAGCTGCGCCGCCGGTCAGCGACAGATCCGGACGCCGGATTTTGTCAGGTCGCGCATGAATTTGAGCGCTTTCGATTTCGGCGCCGAAACGGCGTACGAGGTGCCCGCGCGACGATTGAACCGTCTCATCGCCGCCTTTGAGCCCGCGCCCCAGACCCCGTCAATCGCCCCCTTGTAGCACCCGTGCTTGCGGAGTTGGTTCTGGGCATTGCGAACACGCTGCCAACTGGCCGTTTCCGGCGCCGGCTTTGGCGTCGGGGCGACGACAATCGGCGGGCCCACGACCACTGGGCCGACGACCGGACCGGGCGCCGGGGGCGGCGCTGCGATCAGCGGCACCCGGTCTCCCGGCACGTCGTCGAGCGACACACCCATCTGTTCGAGCAGGGCGAAGGCCCGGGTCGCCCTGCCCCACAGATCGTTGAGGCGGTTGCGGGCGATCACCCGGAACGCACCCTCGGGGAATTGCTCGAGATAGGCGAGATAGAGCATCGGGTCGCCGCTATCCTTGACGGTCTCCCAGAAGGCCACCTCGACCTCCGGGTCATATGCCGGCGCCGGGCCGGGAAACGCCGGCGTCGCGCGCACGGTCGCGCCGCCCTCCACGCCCGGGGTGACTGCGATCTGTGCAACCGCGGGTGCGGCCAGGACCGCGAGCATGGCTGCAATTTGAACGACGCGTGATTTCATCCTGTTACCTCTCTGCCCCGCCTGCCCGGCGCTTGCCGCACCGACAGGGCCTTGATGTCTGCCTCGCGCGCGGGGGCCGGCGCAAGCTGGCTTGCGGGCACGGCGCGGCGCGGCGATGCGGGCAGCGCTCCCACGCGCCCGAGCGCCGCTACCCGCCGTGGGCCCCGCGCGCGCTTAGCCTACGCACTCGGGCTGTTGAAATTACGCCATTTTTGCGAAACCACCAAGGCCGGACCCTTGGCCGGGACGGCCTCAGGCCGGTTTCGTGGCAGACAGCGAGAAGGCCAGCGGCAGCCAGCGTTTGTCGGGCCAGCGGTACATGCCGCCGGGTGCCGGCGTCAGCATGGAATACATCGGCCAGGGCACCGTGTCGTGCTCATGCAACCAGTCGAGCCGCAGCCCGGCTCCGGCCAGCGCGGTGAGAATGTCGCCCAGTTGATGATCCCACCAGTATTCGTGCCCCGCGCTCAATGCCGGGAAATCGCCGGTATAGTCCGACGGCGCGTCCTCTTTCATGAGCCCGTAGTCGAGATAGGGCACGTACCAGTTGGGCCGCCCCTCGACGTCGCCGCCCGCCTCCTCGGTGTCGAACACCAGCGCGAACGGGTGCCCCTCGGCGAGGTAGAGCGCGCCGCCCGGTGCCAGAAGCGCCGCCACGACCCGTGCCCAGCCTGCGAGATCCGGCAACCAGCCGATCGCACCCCAGGTGACGAATACCCGGTCGAACGGCGCTCCGTCCGCGAGCGCCGTGGGGGCGTCGTAGAGATCGGCCTCGACGAACCGCGCGCGCTCGGCGAGGCCCAACTCGTCGGCCAGCCGCCGGGCCGTCGCGATCGCCGCGCCGGAGAAGTCGAGCCCGACCACCTGGGCGCCCTTCTGGGCGAGCGTCAGGCTGTCGCGGCCGAAATGGCATTGCAGATGGGCGATCTTGAGACCCGCGACATCGCCGATCTCGCCCTCCTCGATCGGGTGCAGCACCGCCCTGCCCTCGCGCAGCGGCGTCAGGTCGTAGGCCGCCGCTTCGAGATGGATGCCGACACGTTCGTCCCAGGTCGCCCGGTTCGCTATGCGCCAGTCCTCAGGCCAGTCCTCGGGCCAGTCCTCGGGCAACCCGGTTTCCGGCACTCTGTCGTTATCCATGCTGGCCTCCCCGCGGATCGGGTCAGAATACCCGGAACGAGGCGGTGAACGGAAGGTGGTCCGACACCTGAGCGCGGAATTTCTCGCGGCCCATGCCGGTGTCGGTCAACGCCCAGTGCATCGGGAACAGCTTGAGGCTGCCGCGGATGTAGCGGGTCGAGTATCGCCGGCTTACCGCGAACCCGTCGAGCAGGTTGGCCCGCCCACTTTCGAGGATGTGGGAATAACGCTCCTGCAAGTCCCAGGATGAGACGAAATCCATTACGTCGGCGCCGCCGAGGTGGTGGAAATTGCTCACGTCCTGCCCGGGGATCATGTTGAAATCTCCCATCAAGAGGATCGCGTGCTGTTTGTAGCCAGGCGTCTCGTGCAAGACCGTGATCCAGTCGCCGATCACCCGCGCCTGGCTGTCGCGCTTGGCCTGGTCGTCCGCGTCGCGCCCCGATTTGAGGTGCACACCGATCACCACCGCCTTGAACCGCCGGCCGATGCGCACGTCGACCGCGACCGCCTGGCGTCCGCCCCGGTAAAGGCCCTGCGAACCAGGCACCAGCCGCGGGTTCGACACCTCGACACCGGGTTTGTGCAGGAAGCCGATGTCGAGATGGCTCTCGGGCTGCGCCAGCATCGTCACCGTGTACGCGAGCCCCTTCTCGGCGAGCTTTTCGGCGAGCCAGTGGATGTGGCTCTCGGGGAAGACTTCCACCAGGGTAACGAACTCGGCGTCGAGCAGTGCCAGGCCGAGCACCTGGTGCCAGGCCTGACGTGTGTCGGGCAGGATCCCCTGGCAATCGCCGCCAGGGAAGCAATCGTTGGCGGCGAGGTTCCAGACGGCGAAGCGGGCGGTGGTGCGGTTGAATGCGGTCATGAGAAATCCGATGGAGGTTTGAAATACCCCCTCAGGATACCACGTTTCCGAGCCGTTTGGACGGATCTATGCCTCGACGAGATGGATGTTGACCCGCCGGTTCAGCTTGCCCTTCTTCTCGACCTTTCCGAGCCGCACCGGGCCGATCTCGCCGGTGCGCGCCACATGGGTGCCGCCGCAGGGTTGCAGATCCACCTGGTCGTCTTCGGTGCCAATCCGGATGAGCCGGACCCGTCCCGCCCCTTTCGGCGGCTGGACCGACATTGTCTTGACCAGCCCGGGGTTGGCGGCGAGCTCATCGTCGGTGATCCAGTCGACTGTCACACCGAGATCGCGTGCGATCAGCGCGTTCAGCGCCGCCTCGAGTGCCGCCTTGTCCTCGGGCGGTTGCTCCATCGCAAAATCAAGCCGACCCTTCTCCTCCCCCACCGCGCCACCGGTGACCGCAAAAGGCAGCACTACCGACAGCAGGTGCAGGGCCGTGTGCATCCGCATCAGCCGGTGGCGGCGGTCCCAGTCGAGCACTTGCTCGACAGCCGTCCCGACCGGAGGCAGGGCCGCGCCCGCGGCGGGCACAAGCACGATCTCGTCGGCGTCGCCTTTCACACAGGTCGCCACCGCCATCTCGCCGCCGGCCCAGCGCAATACACCGCTGTCGCCGGGCTGGCCGCCGCCGGTGGGATAGAACAGGCTGGCGTCGAGCACGACGCCGCCGCGGTCGGTCAGCGCAGTCACCCGACCGGGGGCCTCCCGCGTATAGGCATCGTCGCGGAACAGCGGTTCAGTCATCGGTGTCCTCCTCCAGTCCATTGCCGTGGCTCTGGGTCTCGGGGAGGTCCTCCGGTTCGACCCTGCGGCGCGCCTCGGCGCCTCCCTCTGCCGCACTGGACGCCGGTTGCGCGCCGGATTGGCCGACCGGCGCCCCGGCGCCATTCAACGCTTCCGGGTTGCGCAACCAGATGTCGCGCTGCGCGAACGGGATCTCGATGCCCTCGTCGGCGAACCGCCGGGCGATCTCGTGGTTCAGCTCCGTACGCACGTCGAGCATGAAGTTCACGTCGCGCAGGATCACCCGGACTTCGAAATCGAGACTGTCGGCGCCAAAGCCCTGGAACACCACCTTCGGCGCCGGATTGACCGTAACCAGCGGGTGCGCCTCGGCGATCTCGTAAAGAACCTTTGCGACCCACCTGGTGTCGGTGCCATAGGCCACGCCCACCGGCACGATCACCCGGCCGAGCAGGTTGCCGCGAGTGTAGTTGGTCACGATGCCCGAGATCAGATCCGAGTTCGGTACGATCACGTCAGTGCGGTCGAAGGTCTCGATCGTCGTCGAGCGTACCGAGATGTCTTTGACCGTGCCCATGGTGGTGCCAACCTCGATCCAGTCGCCCTTGCCGATCGGCCGCTCGACCAGGAGGATGACACCGGAGACGAAATTGGACACGATGGTCTGCAAGCCGAAACCGATGCCGACCGAGAGCGCCCCAGCGACGATGGCGAGCGAGGAGAGATTGATCCCGGCCGCCGTCACCGCCGCGACCGCCGCGAGGAAGATGCCGACATAGCCGACGCCGGAGGTCAGCGCGACCTGGCCGCCTTGCTCCATCCCGGTCTTGGGCAGGATGGTCGAGCCCAGCATCCCCTGCACCAGCCGCGTCGCCGCATAGCCGATGCCGAACACAACGGCGACGGTCAGCACGGTGGTCGGCGTAATCACCGCCTCGCCCAGGGTGATACCGGACCAGACCTTGTCCCAGAACTCGGTGAGGTCGCTGACCCGGTAGCCCCAGATCAGCGGCAGGAGCGGCATCGTGGCAATCGCAACGCCGACGCTGATCAGCACCGGCACCAGCGATTGCGTCGCCTCCGCGCGCTCACGCCGTGCGACAAGGGCGAAGATGTCGATGATGAAATGGTGCAGGATCATGACAACCGCGATCAACGCCAGCGTATAAATCGACGGGAACAGGGCAAAGACCGCCAGATTGCGGTAGCCGAGCGCGGCGGCCAAAGGCGCGGCGATGGCAACGAGGGTGAGCAGAGCGCCGAGCACGCGAACGGTGCTGTTGTAGAAACTGGTCGGCCTGTCTTCTTCTTCGGCCACGGCGGCCCCGTCGCCGCGGTAGCGCCGCATCAACCGCCCGAGCCGCCAGAGCACCGCGCTGCTCACCACGATCAGGGGAAAATCGAGTACCGCGAGTGTCGCGTCGGAATAGGCGTCGATCCGGCCGAGATCATCGAGCAGGATCTGCAGGCCGATCAGCACCCCCAACAATGCCGCCATCGCGTGGCCGAAGCGGACCCTGGCCGCGGGAAGGTCGAGCACGCGCCAGCTGGCGCCGGGAATACCGAAGACCCGGTTGCCGAGCCAGCGGGCGATGAACTGCACAACCACGATGCCGACGAAGGCCGAGACCATCTGCTCGCCGCGCGAGTCGAGCACGAAGGCATTGGCCACGGCGGCGCCGAGCAGGAGCGCGCCGAAACTCGGCACCCAGACCTGCAGCGCCGAGATGACGAAACCCCAGGCGCCCCGTACCGGTGGCGATTTGCCGTCCCTCATCCGCTCACCGATCCGGCGCACTGTCCGCCACCCGAACAAGAGCAGCACCAGCCCTACCAGGCCAAGGGGCAAGGTCAGGGGCAGCTCTGCGACCAGCGTGGCGCGCTGGGTCGCGTTGGACCAGGAGGAGATCGCAGCCGACCAGGCGAGCCGGAAGGTGCGGTTGAACGCTTCCAGTGCCGGCAACCAGGCACCGAAAGCGAAGGGGCTCGGCCCGCGCTGATTGACGTCTTTGACCTGCCGCGAGCGCAGGCTCTGGTCGAGCATGTTGACCAGCGTTTCGGCACGGGTATGGGCGAGACCGGCCCGGACCACCGGTGTCAGCAATGCGTCTAGCTCGGTTTCGAGCGCCACGCGCTGCGCCGCCGTTCCGGGCAGGTCTTCGGCGCTGTCGGCGGGCGCGTCTCCGAGCACCTTCAGCTGCGCGCGCAGCGCCTCGATCCGCACCGAACTGCCGTCCTTCGCCTCGGCAAAGGTTGCGCGCCACTCGACGAGGGCGCGGCGCAGATCGCCGAGGACACTGTCCGACACCCGCCCGCTTTCCAGCGCCGCCTCGACCCGGGTCGCGAAGCTGTCCCAGGCCTCGTAGTCGATGTCGCCCCAGCCCGCCATCAGGTCCCCGGCGACCTTCTCGGCGGTCGTCGGAACATCGACTGTGCCGGCGCTCGCCGAGGTCTCCGCCGTGTCGGTGCTGTCCTGCGCGCGCGCGCCGGGGGCCGCGACAATCAGGCCAAAGACGAGGCCAAAGAC
>DQCI01000269.1:7448-15680 GCA_003545125.1 Paracoccaceae bacterium | reverse complement strand
ACGCGGGCGCGCGCGATGACCAGACGCCAGAGGGGCGATGTCCTGCGTGTCATACCACTTCTGTCACGTCCGGCAGATCCTGCGGCGCGCGGTCGAGCCAGCGGGGAACCGGCAGGCCCTTCTCGCGCAGGAAGGCGGGATTGTAGAGCTTGGATTGATAGCGGTTGCCGTAATCGCAGAGCATGGTGACGATGGTATGCCCCGGCCCCATCTCGCGGGCCATCCGCACGGCGCCGGCGATGTTGATCGCCGAGGAGCCGCCCAGCACCATGCCCTCCTGCTCCGCGAGGTCGAAGAGCAGCGGCAGCGCGTCTTCGTCCGCAACCTGCCAGGCCATGTCGGGGCGCAGGTCCTTGAGGTTTTCGGTGATCCGCACCTGGCCGATGCCCTCGGCGATCGAGCCCCCTTCGGTGGCGATCTCGCCGGTGGTGTAATAGCTGTAGAGCCCAGCGCCCATCGGGTCGACGAGGCCGATCTTCACGCCGTTCGGCTGGAGCGCCATCGCCACGCCCGCCAGCGTCCCGCCGGAGCCGACCGCGCAGACGAACCCGTCGACCTTGCCGCCGGTCTGGTTCCAGATCTCGGGGCCGGTGCCCTCGACATGGGCCTGGCGGTTGGCCACGTTGTCGAACTGGTTGGCCCAGACCGCCCCGCTTTCGTGGGTTTTGGCCAGCGCCTCGGCGAGGCGCCCGGAGTACCGGGCGAAATTGTTCGGGTTGCGGTAGGGCGCGGCGGGGACCTCGACCAGTTCGGCCCCTGCGAGCCGGATCATGTCCTTCTTCTCCTGGCTCTGGGTCTCGGGGATGACGATCACCGTGCGAAACCCCATCGAGGATCCCACCAGCGCCAGCCCGATCCCGGTGTTGCCAGCCGTGCCCTCGACGATGGTGCCGCCGGGCCCCAGTGCGCCCCGCGCCACCGCGTCGCGGATGATCCACAGCGCCGCGCGGTCCTTCACGCTCTGGCCGGGGTTCATGAACTCGGCCTTGCCGTAGATTTCGCAGCCGGTCGCCTCGGAAACGGCCCGGAGTTTCACCAGCGGTGTGTTGCCGATCAGCTCGGAGAGGTCTTTGCGCTGGTCCATGATGGGGCCCTTTTGCAGGTGGCGTCCGGGAATGTGTAGGACCCGCACGGGCGGAACTCAAGGCGGGCCGGGATCACGCTGCGGTGTCGCCATCCCGCGGGGGGGCATCGCGGCGCGCGCCGCGATCACGCCCGCGCGCGCGGGCGTTACGCCGGCGCGCGCCGGCGTGCCCCCGCCTCAGCCCCACAGTCGCACGCGGTTCAGCGCGAGCCAGTAGCTCGACAGGATCAGCGGACCCGTGCCCGCCTCGCCGCTGTCGATCAGCTCCATCAGCGTCTCGAAAGGGACGACATGGGTGCGGATGTCCTCGTCCTCGCCCGCCTCGCCGCCGAGCTTACCACCCTGCCCCGCCAGATCGGCCTGGGCCACAAAGGAGAACAGAAACTCCGTCACTGCCCCGGGGGACGGGTAATAGTCGGCGACCTTGTGAAGTGGGCCGAGATCGATCTCCGCCTCTTCCAGCGCTTCGCGCCGCGCTGTGTTCTCGGGGCTTTCGCCGGGGTCGATCCGGCCAGCGATGGGTTCGAGCGACCAGGACCTCGGATCGCCGCGCATAAGGGGGCCCGCGCGGAACTGTTCGACCAGCAGGACTGAATCGAGCACCGGGTCATAGGGCAGCACGGTCACCGCGTCACCGCCAATGAAAGCCGCGCGGCGGACCGGGTTCGACCAGCCGCCATCGAACCGGCGAAACCGCAAGTCCGGGTCTTCAAGGCTGAAATACTCGGTATAGGGGCGGCGCTCCTTGATGATCTCGATATCGCGCGTGGCGGTGAAATCGGTCCGGACCTCGGTGCCCGAATCCCGGGCGGCGCGAAGCCGGGTGGCCGCGCGCATGCACATCGTCGGCCATCGCCCGGCCATCTGTGCGGCGCTCACCCGTCCTGCATCCGTCATCGCTTCGCGTGCGGCGGCGACCCAGACTGGTCCGAGCGCCTCGCTCCAGGCGGCAAGGTCCCAGGGGCCGTCCAGGTCCGGCGGGTCGCCGGCCGGCAGGTAGGCCCGGGCCGCCACACCACCAAGCCGCCCGGTGCGGGCCTTGACCGGTGTGCCGACGTACCCCAGCACCCCTGCGAAAAAATCGGCACGTGCGCGCGTTTTCTCGTCGATCCCGTCGACCAACAACCCCGGCACCTCGCCGGAGCCCGGCACGATCGCCGGCTGCCGGCTGCCGGGGAGCCGGCCGAGCCGATAGCCCGTGAGGCGGGCTTCGGCAACGCTGTGCCCAAGCCCCAGCACCTCCGCGCGCAGCGGCGCATGACACAGCGGCCCGTAGAAAAACAATGCATCACTCACCGGAAATGCCTCCCGACGAAGCCGGTTATCATGCCCACGATCACGCCGCCAAAGGACATCGCGAGGATCACGTCGAGCTTCAGCACCTCGGTGTAGTCGATCAGTATGTTGAACACATCCTGCACCGCGTGCGTCGGGCTGCCGCCGTAGCTGTTGCGCATCGACCGGTCGACCATTTCCTCGACGGCGAACAGGACCGCGACCCAGAAGCCGAGCAGCACGGCCGATCCGAAGCCGATGGCCGCCCCCTGACCCTGTCCGCGCTCGAGCTGACGACCGGTGAACACCCAGCCGACCACCGCGCCCATGGCGGCGGTGACCGGGATCAGCATTTCTGCCGGTTCGCCGTCCGGCAGGTGGGGTTTTGCGAGCATTGCGACGTAGACACCGAGCGCGGCAAGTAGGACGGCGCCGACAAGACGGGCAAATGTGGGCATGGGATCTTCCTCTTTTGCCCCGCGCGAAGCCAGCGACGTGGGGCCGGTATTACTCGCGCGCCAGTTTCCGGTGCAGCTTCACCCCGCGCAACCCCAAATCTTGCCCCGTGCCGCCGCCAACGGGCCGATCTTTTTTGCCGGGACCATAGCAGTTTGGGCTTGTTTGTACTATATAACCAATGTTGCCATTCCGATGATGGAGGGTCAGATGACACGGAAACGCGACTGGCTCCCGACGATGTGGAGCGACTGGGGCGAAGACCAAGGAAGCCGGTTGTCCGCCTTGCGCAGACAGCTGGACACGCTGATGGATGACTTCGACCGGGGCGACCTGATCAAAGGCGATTTCCACGTGCGCACCAACGTCAGCGAAACCGAGACCGACGTGCGGATCACCGCCGAGCTCCCAGGCATCGAGCGCGATGACGTCGATGTCGAAATCACCGGCGACACGGTTACGATCACGGGTGAGAAGACGGACGAAAAACACGAGACGCGCGACGAGGAAGGCCGCGCTTTCCGGCGTATCGAGCGCCGCGCCGGCAGCTTCAAACGCACAACTCGTCTTCCGTTCGAGATCGATCCCGAGACCGTGGTCGCCGACATCAAGAACGGCGTTCTCACGGTCACGGTCCCGAAACCGGCCGCGATGAAAATGCCGGCCCACAAGATCGACGTCAAGACCGCCGCCTGACGGCCGGTGTTCGTTAGGCCCCGCCCGCGAGGATATCGCGGGCGGGGTTTCATGCTCGTTCAGGTGCCGCGGACTTCGTCCTGCAACCCGCGCAAGATCGCCCAGCACATCAGCAGCAGCACGATCGTGAACGGCAGCCCGGTTGAAATCACCATCGCCTGAAGGCTGGACAGCCCGCCGCCGATCAGCAGCACGATCGCCACGGCGCCTTCGAAGATGCACCAGAACACCCGCTGCGGCACCGGCGCGTCGACCTTGCCGCCGGCGGTGATCGTGTCGATCACCAGCGAGCCGGAATCCGACGAGGTGACAAAGAACACCACGACGAGGATGATCCCGACGAAGGAGGTGATGCTGGCAAGCGGCAATTCCTTCAACATTTCAAAGAGTTTGAGTTCAAGCGGCGCGTCCTTCACAGCGGTGTAGCCGTCCTGGACGAATTGCTGGATCGCAGTGCCCCCGAAAACGCTCATCCACAGAACGCAGACCAGCGACGGCACCAGAAGGACCGCAATGATGAACTCACGCACCGAACGGCCACGGCTGACGCGGGCGATGAACATGCCGACGAAGGGCGACCAGGAGATCCACCAGGCCCAATAGAACGCCGTCCAGCCCTGGCGGAAGTTGTCGTCCGTACGTGCGAAGGGGTTGGAAAGCGCCGGCAGGTACTCGCCGTAAGCCAGCAGGCTCTTGCCGAACCCGGTCAGGATCGCGAGCGTGGGGCCCACCAGGAGCACGAACAATAGCAGCAGCGCCGCCAGCCCCATGTTGATCTCGGAGAGGATCTTCACCCCGCCGTCGAGGCCGCGCACAACCGAAATCAACGCCACCGAGGTGATCGCGGTGATCAGGATCACCTCGGTCGTCGGTCCGACCGGCACGCCGAAAAGCAGGTTGAGACCTGCGTTGGCTTGTGTCGCGCCGAACCCGAGCGAAGTCGCCAGGCCAAACAACGTGGCAAACACCGCCAAGGTGTCGATCACATGCCCGGTCCAGCCCCAGACCCGGTCGCCGAAGATCGGGTAGAAGGCAGAGCGGATGGTGAGCGGCAGGCCCTTGTTGTAGCTGAACAGCGCCAGCGCCAGCGCCACCACGGCATAGATCGCCCAGGGGTGCAGGCCCCAGTGGAAAACCGTCGCCGCCATGCCGAGCCGGATCGCCTCGGCCTCGTTGCCGGCAGCCGCCCCGAGCGGCGCCCAGTCGGTGCGCGCGCCGCCTTCTTCGGTGATCCCGCCGAGCGAGCTGGAGAAATGGCTCATCGGCTCGGAAACGCCGTAGAACATGAGCCCGATCCCCATCCCGGCCGCGAACAGCATCGCGAACCAGCCGATGTAGCTGTAGTCGGGCGTCGCATCCGCACCGCCCAACCGGACCGAGCCAAAGCGGCTGAAGATCAGGAAGACGCAGAACAACACGAAGATGTTGGCCGCGGCCAGAAAGAAGCCGTCGAAGGTCGAGGTGATCGCCGGCCGCAGCCAGCCGAAAAAGCTCTCGGCCTGTTCCGGCAGCACCAGCGCGTAGAACACGAAAGCAATAATCGACAGTCCCGAGATGAGAAAGACGGGGTTGTGGATGTCGAGCCCGAAGGGGCCGACCGAGGTTTCGATATTGTCCTGACCGATCTCATAGTCGGTCTCGATGAGTTGGGAATGTCCCTCGGGTTCGGGGATTCCCTGTGCGTCGGTATCTGACATGTTTGAATGATCCTGTTCGCTGTTTGAAAGGCGCGCCCGGCGTCAGCCGCGCACGACCATCACCGAGGCCCGGGCATGGGCCGCGATCTTGCCGCCGTTCGACGGCCAGACGTAGTCCACGAGCCCCGGGATATGGCTTTGCATCACCACGAGGTCGGCTCCGGTCTCGTCGACCGCGCGCAGAAGCGCGTCGTCGACCTCGGTGGTGGGGTCATGGGCAATGGCCGGATGGGCACGGGTCTCGATGCCCAAAGCCGCGCCCTGCGCCGTGGCGAATTCCGCCAGTTTCCGGGCAAACTCCCCCGGGTTATGGGCAAACGTTCCGGGCACCGGACTTGTGACGCCCACATAGGTGATGCTCGCACCCCAATGGCGTGCGAGATCTGCGGCCACCGCGAGCGCATGGGCAAGCGTCGCCTCATGCGCCAGGTCAACCGGCACCATGATCTGTCGGTACATGTCTCTCCCCTTCGCGCGGGTGAGCCGACCCTGTCCGCGCCGGATCGGCGCGGCAGCGCTCCCCTCGCGTCGTTGTGGTGTCGGGGGGCGATACGGCGTTTCCGCACCACGTCCGCCCTGCCTCAGCGTAACGGGAACAGGGCGCGGAATGCAAAGGGCCGCGTCGCAACGCGGCCCGTTTACGACATTTCGCCCCTTGGTCAGGCGTTCACGTCGACGACGATCCGGCCTTTCACCTGGCCTTTGAGGATGTCCGCGCCGAGGCCGGGCAGATCCGCGAGGACCGCAGGCGTCACCATCTCCTCGAGCTTGTCCATGGCCAGATCTTTCGCCACCCGCTCCCAGGCGCGCAGGCGGTTCTCGAAGGGCTGCATCACGCTGTCGATACCCAGCAAGTTCACGCCGCGCAGCAGAAACGGGATGACACTCGCCGGCAGATCGGCCCCGCCGGCGAGCCCCACCGCGGCGACACTGCCGCCGTATTTCATCTGGCCGAGCAGCCGCGCCAGCATCGCGCCGCCCACGGCGTCGACGCAACCGGCCCAGATTTCCTTCTCGAGCGGGCGCTTGACTACCTCGTTGATCTCTCCTCGCGGCACGATCCGCGCGGCGCCGAGGCTCTTGAGGTATTTCGCCTGCTCGGGCCGCCCGGTCACGCCGGCGACCTCGTAGCCGCGCCCCGCGAGAATCGCCGTCGCCACCGATCCGACACCGCCTGCGGCGCCGGTGACCAGCACTTCGCCCTTGTCCGGGGTGAGCCCGTGGTCTTCGAGCGCCATCACGGCGAGCATGGCGGTCAAGCCGGCGGTGCCGATGGCCATCGCCTGGCGGGACGTGAGGGCTTCGGGCAGCGGCACCAGCCAATCGGCCTTCACCCGGGCCTTCTGGGCATAGCCGCCCCAATGCACCTCGCCGACGCGCCAGCCAGTGAGCACCACCTTGTCACCGGGACTGTAACGCGGATCGTCCGAAGCCTCGACGGTGCCGGCGAAATCAACTCCGCCGACATGCGGATAGGTCCGCACGAGCCCACCGCCCCTGGGCGACAGGCAAAGCCCGTCCTTGTAGTTCACGGTGGAGTACTCCACGGCCACCGTCACGTCGCCTTCGGGCAGGCTGTCTTCACCGATCTCCCGGATCGCCGCCGTTGCCATCCCGTCGTCGCCCTGCTCCAGAATGAGTGCCTTGAACATATTGCCTCCCGCTGCGGTTGAACCTCGTGTTTCGGCCCGCGTCTGGCGTGCCGGTCTGGGCACCTATAATCATCGACAATGCTGTTTAGAAGCCCAATCCCGCCCATCGCCACCCCACCTCCGAGGCTCGGTTGACGGACGTCTGCAATACTGGCAAGCAAGGTGTCATTGCCCGGAGCGGCGCCAGCAAGCCGCTTGATGGGAACCGTGTGTAAGCGAGGGCTCGGCTCGGAGCCATGTGTCGTATCAGGAGGCCAGGTCGTGACACCGCGGAGTGTTTTTTACGGTCTGTCGGCGCTTGTAGCCTTGTCATTGTCCGCCAGCCCCACAGTGGTCCAGGCCGACGGCAGCGGGATTGATTTCAACTGGCACGGAGCCTTCACACCCTGCGCGGGCGATTGCGCGGTATACGCCTTCGCCGGACGCCAGACGATCACCTCGCCCGGCATGGCCTTGGGCATCGCCGACATCACCCAGGGCGAATACGGCTTTGTCCTGCCAACCCCGGTCTGGAACTACGACTGGGAAGACTCGGGCATCGTCGGCTTCGCCTTCTCGCGCGAATTCGCCTCGCTCTCCTACAACGGCGCGGATCTTCTCGGGTTCGAGGCCGAAGCCGGCGCCGCGAAGCGCTTCGGCGATCAGACCGAAGCCGAATACTGGGCCGCGCTTTACCTGCGCTGGAAATGGTTTCCCTGGAACGACGTGATCAAGACCAGCTTCGCCATCTCCACCGGGCTCAACTACGTGAGCGGCATCTCCGATTATGAGCTTCGTGTCAGCGGCAACGGCGAAGGCTCGAACCTGATGCACTTCTTCTCTCCCGAGATCACCTTGGCCCTGCCCGACAAGCTCGAGCAAGAGCTTGTCTTCCGGATGCACCACCGTTCGGGCATACAGGACGACGATGGCTTGCCTGGCTTCTCTATCTTCAACTACGCCGACACGGGCGCAACTTACGCGACCGTCGGGTATCGTTACAGATTCTGAGCTTCGGCCGCGCACACCCCCTTCACACCCGCATCCACACCCCCTATATTCCTGTTGTCCCCTCGGGGACTATGGACATAAACGCGCTCGTAATAAGCGGATTGGACCCGGGGGCGGTACCCGGCGGCTCCACCAAAGACCCCTCGTTGGGGGGACAGCGGGGCCGAAATAGGATCGACAAACGTCTAAAGGGGTTTGCTTTGTCTCGGTGAGGTACCACCGTTATCGGTCCGTAAAGCATAATTGCCAACGACAATCGTGCTCCGATCGCTCTCGCCGCTTAAGCGGTGTGAAAGATCGAAACTTAAGCCCTTGCGCCTAGCCGCGTAAGGCGGGGTTCGCAGGCGCCTGGCAACAGAAGCCTGCACTTTCCCCCTCGCCT
>DQCI01000269.1:4051-7421 GCA_003545125.1 Paracoccaceae bacterium | reverse complement strand
CTGAACGGACATGGTCAGGTCGCAAGTCGCCGGCTCGCACTTCGCGCGATCAACGATCGAACGGTGACAATCGCCCACGCTCATCTGCGCGTACCGGCCTATCTCCGCATAGCGTTCGTCGCCCCGAGCGTTTCGGGCGCGGCCCTTGCCCGCCGACACAGGGCCTTTCCTTCCAACCCGAATCCCGTATGTTGAAACGAAAGCGCCCCGGAGGTCCCGATGTCGCGGTCGATCGACTATGGCAACCTGATGCACGACGCCATGCGCGGTCTCATCCGCGACGTGCTTACGGGCGTGGCCGAAACCGGCCTGCCCGGCGCGCATCATTTTTTCATCAGCTTCGACACCGGCCATCCGGATGTCGAGATCGCCGACTGGCTGTCGGACCGTTTCCCCGACGACATGACCGTGGTCATGCAGCACTGGTTCGACGACCTCAAGGTCGATGAAGAAGGCTTCGCCATCACGCTCAATTTCGGCAACCAGCCCGAGCGGATGTACATCCCCTTTGACGCGATCCGCACCTTTGTCGACCCCTCGGTCGAGTTCGGCCTGAGGTTCGAGACCCAGGACAGCGAAGACGAGGCAGAAGAAGCCGCCGACGCCACGGCGCCTGAAGAGGTGCCCATGGAGGACGCGGATGACGACGACGCGAAGAAGGACGCCGACGTCGTCAGCCTCGACAGCTTCCGCAAATAGACCCGGTAGCACGGCCCTGAACCGTTTCAACTTCCCTTTGAAACACACACGTCGTCAATCGCGTGCGAGCCAAAGGCAAGTGGCAGCGATTGGCGATCCGACACAAAGTCGGAACGCTTTGCATTGCACCAGAACAGTCCAGCCGCTAGACGGCATGCAACGGCATACTTTGGAGGACACCCCATGACCAAGACCCGCACCGAGACCGACAGCTTCGGCCCCCTCGAAGTACCCGCAGACAAGTACTGGGGCGCCCAGACCCAGCGCTCCCTGATGAATTTCCCGATCGGCTGGGAAAAGCAGCCCGTCGCGATCGTCCGCGCGCTGGGGGTCGTCAAGCAAGCCTGCGCCGAGGCCAACAAGGCCGCCGGCGTGCTCGACGCGAAACTAGCCGACGCGATCGTGCAGGCTGCGGGCGAAGTCATCGCGGGAGACCATGACACCCATTTCCCGCTGGTGGTCTGGCAGACCGGATCGGGCACGCAGTCGAACATGAACGCCAACGAGGTCATCGCAAACCGGGCGATCGAGATCCTTGGCGGCACCATCGGCTCGAAGGATCCGGTCCATCCGAACGACCATTGCAACATGGGCCAGAGCTCCAACGACACCTTCCCGACCGCAATGCATATCGCCGCCGCCATGTCGGTACGCGACGTCGCCCTGCCCGGCCTCGAAAAGCTCGCCGCCGGGCTGGAGGCGAAGTCGGCGGAGTTCAAGGACATCATCAAGATCGGCCGCACCCACACCCAGGACGCGACCCCGCTCACCCTCGGTCAGGAGTTCTCCGGCTACGCCCAGATGATCCGCAACGGGATCGACCGGGTGAAGCTCGCACTTCCGGGCATCTACGAGCTGGCCCAGGGCGGCACCGCCGTCGGCACCGGGCTCAACACCCGCGCCGGCTGGGGCGAGGAAGTGGCCGACAACATCGGCAAGATCACCGGCCTGCCTTTCGTCACCGCGCCCAACAAGTTCGAAGCGCTCGCAGCGCATGACGCGATGGTGTTCCTGTCGGGCGCGCTCGCGACCGTTGCGGGGGCGATGTACAAGATCGCCAACGACATCCGCTTTCTCGGCTCCGGCCCGCGCTCCGGCCTCGGCGAGCTGATCCTGCCCGAAAACGAGCCCGGGTCCTCGATCATGCCAGGCAAGGTCAACCCGACCCAGGCCGAGGCGATGACCCAGGTGGCCGCACATGTAATGGGCAACGACGCGGCGATGAAATTCGCAGGCTCCCAGGGCCATTTCGAGCTCAACGTCTACAACCCGATGATGTCCTACAACCTGTTGCAGTCGATCCAGCTCATCGGCGACGTCGCCGACAGCTTCACCGAGCGGATGCTGATGGGCATCAAGGCCAACGAGGCACGGATCGAGAAGCTGATGACCGAAAGCTTGATGCTGGTGACCGCGCTTGCGCCCACCATCGGCTACGACAATGCCACCAAGGTCGCCAAGACCGCGCACAAGAACGGGACGACCTTGCGCGAAGAGGCGGTGGCGCTGGGCTTCGTCGACAAAGAGACCTTCGACAGGATCGTGCGCCCCGAGGACATGATCGGGCCGAAGGGATGACCGCATGGCGCGGCCCCTGACCTTCTGGTTCGACTTCGCCTCGACCTATTCCTACCTCTCTGCCCTGCGCGTCGAGGAAACAGCGAAGGCAGCGGGCATAGAGCTCATCTGGCGACCGTTCGCTCTAGGGCCGATCTTCGCGGCCCAGGGGTGGGACAGTTCGCCATTCAACATCTATCCCGCCAAAGGCCGGGCGATGTGGCGGGACATGGCGCGGATCGCCGCAGATCGTGGGCTCGCCTATCGCCCGCCTGCGGACCCCTCCCGGTTCCCGCAAAACTCGATGCTGGCGGCCCGCCTCGCCATTGTGGCCCTCGATCACCCGCAGGGGCCCCTGTTCTGCCGCGAGATCTTTCGCGCTCAATTCGAACGCGGACAGGACATTGCCGCCGCCGCGATCCTGGCCGATTGCCTCGATCGGGCGGGCTTGCCGGCAAATCTTGCCGCAGAAGCCGAAAGCGAGGCGAACCGTCCGCGGCTCCGAGAGGCCACCGAACGCGCCGTCGCGGCCGGGATATTCGGCGCCCCGAGCTTCACCCTTGGCGAGGAACTGTTCTGGGGCGATGATCGTCTCGAACAGGCGCTGATCTGGGCGCAAAGATGATCTGGGCGCAAAGAGAGGACCAATGACGGAGAAGCCGATCAACTTCAAGCGGTTCCGCAAGGACAAAGCGCGCGCCGAGAAGCGGGCGCGCGGCGACGAAAACGCGGCAAGGCACGGACGGACGCGCGCACAGAAGGCACTCGAGCGCGCGCGAGACGAGAAAGCGCGGCGCGATCTTGACGGGCATGAACGGAACGAACGCGAATGACCGCGCGCCCCGTCAAGCATTCGCTCACCTTGCGCGGGCACCGCACCTCCGTCTCCCTCGAAGCCCCCTTCTGGGAGGCCTTTCGCGCGGTCGCCGCGGACGAGGGCAAGGGGATCAACGAGCTTGCCGCCGAGATCGACGAAGCCCGGGGCGTATCCGCCGGGCTCGCCTCGGCGATCCGGGTCTACGTGCTGGCGCATTACCGCGGGCACCGCGAAAGCTGAGCACAGTCGGCTCGTCACCCAAGCCCGGGCCTGCAAGATCAAATCCGTTTCGGATTG
>DQCI01000269.1:0-3982 GCA_003545125.1 Paracoccaceae bacterium | reverse complement strand
CCCGATGGAGCCCGCCCTTGCCCTATCTCATCCTGTTTCTCGCCGTCGCCGCCGAAACCATCGGTACCTCCGCGCTGCAAGCCAGCCAGCAGTTCACCAGGATCGGCCCCTCGATCCTGGTCGTCATCGCCTATGCGGTGAGTTTCTACCTGCTCGGCTGGGTGTTCAAATACATCCCCGTCGGCATCGCCTATGCCATGTGGTCGGGCCTCGGCATCATCCTCATCGCGCTGATCGGGCTGGCGGTATTCCGCCAGAAGCTTGATCTGCCCGCGATCCTCGGCATGGGGCTCATCCTCGCCGGCATCCTGGTGATTCACCTGTTTTCGGCGTCGGCCACCCGCTGAAGCGTTCGGCGGACCCCCGAAGCTTGCATCGGTCCTCGCGGCCGCGCCGAAGGTGAGAGGCAGCGATTGGCGTTTCAACGCCAAGTCGAACCGATATTGCCGCTGGCGCTTCCCGTCCGCGGACGGTATCCGAACCGCAAGCTCCTCAATGCAGGCCCGCCGATGCTGCTTCTCTCCGCGCCCTCCGACCACCATACGCCCCTGGAAGACGCCCTCGCCTTCCTCACCGGAACCGGGCTGGTGGCACTTTCGGTCCAGTTCCTGCAGGGCTCGGGCCTGATCACCGGCCAGATCGCGGGCCTCTCACTGGTCTTCTCCTATTGGGGCGACTGGCCGTTCGGCCTCGTCTTCTTCCTGCTCAACCTGCCGTTCTATTTCTTCGCTGTCGCCCGGATGGGCTGGCGCTTCACGGTCAAAACCTTCACCGCAGTTGCCCTGCTCTCGGGGCTCTCCGAAGCCATGGGCCAGCTCATCGCGCTGGATGTCGGCCACCCGGGTCTCGCTGCCTTTCTCGCCGGCATCACCGCCGGCACCGGGCTTCTCGTGCTCTTTCGCCACGGCGCCACGCTCGGCGGCATCGGCATCATGGCGCTCTACATCCAGGACCGGCTCGGCATCCGCGCCGGCCTCATCCAGCTCGGCTTCGACGCCCTCGTGTTCGGGCTGGCCGCCTTCCTCTTTGCCGCGCCGGTCGTGCTCTGGTCACTCGCGGGCGCGGTCCTGCTCAACGTCATCATCTTGATGAACCACCGGCGCGACCGCTACGTCGCCACCTGAGCTCGCCCCCGGGGCATCATGAGGGGTGGTGTTTGACCGCGCCCCGCGCTATGGCCCCGCGGTACCGCTATTGGAGGCCCCATGGACCTGCGCAACATCGCCATTATCGCCCACGTCGACCACGGCAAGACAACCCTCGTGAACGAGCTCCTGAAGCAGTCGGGCGTCTTTCGCGAAAACCAGGCCGTCGCCGAGCGGGCGATGGACTCGAACGACCTCGAACGCGAGCGGGGCATCACCATCCTTGCCAAGGCCACGTCCGTCGAGTGGAAGGGCACCCGGATCAACATCGTCGACACGCCGGGCCACGCCGATTTCGGCGGCGAGGTGGAGCGCATCCTGTCGATGGTCGACGGAGTCGTGCTGCTGGTCGACGCGGCCGAAGGGCCGATGCCGCAGACCAAGTTCGTCACCTCCAAGGCGCTGGCACTGGGCTTGCGCCCCATTGTCGTGCTCAACAAGGTCGACAAACCCGATGCCGAGGCCGACCGCGCGCTCGACGAGGTGTTCGATCTGTTCGCCTCGCTCGGCGCCGACGACGACCAGCTCGATTTCCCGCATCTCTACGCCTCCGGGCGGTCCGGCTGGTGCGATCCCGAGCTTGACGGGCCGCGCGAGAACCTCGACGCCCTGTTCAACCTGGTGGTCAACCACGTGCCGAAGCCGCGCCAGATCGCCCATGAGAACGACGACTTCCGGATGCTCGTCACGACCCTGGGCGCCGATCCGTTCATCGGCCGCCTGCTCACGGGCCGTGTCGAATCCGGCAAGCTCAGGACCGGCGCTACGGTGCAGGCGATCAGCCGCATCGGCCAGAAGATCGAACAGTTCCGGGTGTCCAAGATCCTCGCCTTCCGCGGCCTCGGCCAATCCGAAATCGAAGAAGCCGTGGCCGGCGACATCGTTTCGCTCGCGGGCATGCAGAAGGCCACCGTGGCTGACACGATCTGCGCTCTCGCGGTCAACGAGCCGATCGACGCCCAGCCGATCGACCCGCCCACAATCACCGTTACCTTCGGCATCAACGACAGCCCGCTGGCGGGCCGCGACGGCAAGAAGGTCCAGTCCCGTTTGATCCGCGAACGGCTGATGAAAGAGGCCGAGATGAACGTGGCGATCAAGGTCGCCGACACGCCGGGCGGCGAGGCCTTCGAGGTGTCCGGGCGCGGCGAACTGCAGATGGGCGTGCTGATCGAGAACATGCGCCGGGAAGGCTTCGAGCTGTCTATCTCACGGCCCCAGGTCATCCTGCGCGAGGAGAATGGCGTCAGGCTCGAGCCGATCGAAGAGGTCACCATCGACGTCGACGACGACTACTCCGGCGTGGTGATCGAGAAACTCACCTCGACGCGCCGCGGCGAGCTGGTGGAGATGAAGCCCGCCGGCGCCGGCAAGACCCGGATCATCGCGCATGTGCCTTCGCGGGGCCTGATCGGCTATCACGGCGAGTTTCTGACCGACACCCGCGGCACCGGTGTGCTCAACCGCGTGTTCCACGGCTGGGCCCCGCACAAAGGCGCGATCCCGGGCCGGCGCGCAGGCGTGCTGATCTCGATGGAAGACGGTGAGGCGGTGGCCTACGCGCTATGGAATCTCGAAGAGCGCGGCAAAATGTTCGTCGAGCCGCAGGAGAAGGTCTACCAGGGGATGATCATTGGCGAGCATTCGCGCGAAAACGATCTCGAGGTGAACCCGCTGAAGGGCAAGAAGCTCACCAACGTGCGCGCCTCCGGCACCGACGAGGCGGTGCGGCTGACGACGGTGTCGCGGATGTCGCTCGAACAGGCGATCGCCTATATCAACGATGACGAGTTGGTGGAGGTGACCCCGAAGGCGATCCGGCTGCGCAAGCGCCATCTGGACCCGCACGAGCGCAAGCGCGCTGCGAAAGCCGGCTGAGGCGGCCCGGGACCCGGCTTCTCACCGGGCACCCGGCTCGTTCCCACCGGACGCCGCGAACGCGCCTCCGCAATGCGAGACGTGGCCTCGCGGGGTCCGGTGAGAGCTGTGGCCCTGCTAGAAGCCGAAGAACGACTTCCTCTTCTTGCAGGGGATCTGGCGAAGTTCTACATAGCCGGGCTCGAGAAGTGTGCGTTCCTCGCGGTAGGCGGCCGGGTACTCCACCAACTCCAACGTGCCGTTGCGCCGTTTGACATATTGGCGTTTTTCCGGGCTGATGAGCACGTGTTCCACGAGAACCTTCGCTGGCATCATGACTTCTTCGAAACAGGCCAGTCGCCGGGCCGTCTTGCCGTTGACGTCGACCAACTCCTCTTCGATCTCGCCGGGATATGCCGGCGCCTGGGCGGTGGCGGCGGCCGTGGCGATCAGCAAAGCAAACATCGACATATGAACGATGCGCATCGGGGTCCCTCAAAAAACGAATTCACCCACACCATTGTTGCCAAGTTGGGCCCAATCAGGCCGGAATCGTGGTCTCAATTGGATAAGAAAAAAAGTGAAAGCGCGGGAGGACCAGCCTCCCGCGCTTCCTTTCTTCGCCGAAATAGCGCTCAGATCAGCGGCAGGCTGCCGGCGTCTCGAGCACGTAGCCGCGGCTGGTCTTGGTCTTGATCTGCTCGTAGACCGGCGGATGATAGACTTTGACCAGCTGGCCGGCCTTGTTGTGCTTGTAGCTGTACTCGGCTTCCTTGATCAGCTTCTTCGAGTACTCGTAGGTCGGACCCACGTAGGTCTCGTCGTAGCACTGGACGGCGTACGCGGTTTCGTTCCAGGCGAACGCCGGAGCAGCGAAGCCGATGGCAGCGACAGCTGCGGTCATAATAGCAATTTTCATGTATTCTTCCCCCACGGAAAATGGTTTGTTGGTGTCCCCATATTACCGAAGACGACAGAGA
>DQCI01000081.1:3891-5040 GCA_003545125.1 Paracoccaceae bacterium | reverse complement strand
CGCCTGCGGCGGGCAGGGCGGGGGGCAAGCCCCCCGCACCCCCCCTGCGACCTCCTGCCAAAATGGCAAGAGTGCGGGGCGGGGCAATCGGTCGGCGAGGTCTGTCGCGGGCGTCAGCGGACCGCGCGCACGAGGGCGATCAGCAAGCTCGCGCCGATGACCCCTGCAATCAGCGAGCCGATGATCCCGCTGAAGTTGATGCCGATGATTCCGAACAGGAAATTTGCGACCCCCGCGCCAACGATCCCGAGCACGATGTTGAGCAATAGACCGGTCCTGGTCTTCATCAGCAACGCCGCGATCCAGCCCGCCAGCGCCCCCACCAGGATCGCGAGAAACCAACCCAAACCCGTAGCCGTCATCTGAGGCCTCCTTTCCGTCCAATTCGCGGTTTGCATCACCGATGTGGGGTGTGGCGCGGGCCCCGGCAACGGCTGCGGCGGGTTTGGTCGGGGGGCCCGGCGGAAAGATGGAAGACCTGGAGCGGGTAGCGGGAATCGAACCCGCGCGTTCAGCTTGGGAAGCTGACAGGCTACCATTACATCATACCCGCCTGCGGTGGGCAGGATGTAAGCGAGCGGCGGCGGCGGGTCAAGGTGACTTCGCTTCGTTCCGGGCTTCCGTCCGGTCAGGACGGATAGAGAAGCGGCAGCCGGGCCACGCCCCAAACGATGTGCCAGATCAGGTAATAGCCGATCCGCAACGTGAAGGCGGCGGCGAAGCCATGGCGGTGCAACATCTGCATCTGGAGGAGGCCGAAAGCGAACAGGATCGCCGCCATGATCGCATTCCGCAGATCGAGCCCGCCCCCCGCCACCACCTGGAAGGCCGGTTCGACAAGCGCGCAAGCAGCGATGGCCACGGCCGGGCGCGTTGGCACCACGAGGCTCAGAAGCGCAAACGGGAGCAGGTGGAAGACCGTTTCGGCGACAAACCCGATTGCCGGGTAGAAGGCCAGGGCCTCGGGCAGCGGGGCGTTGATGCCTTCGGGGAAGGGCAGGGCGAGGTCGAGGGCGAGCGTGGGCAGGGCGAATGCGGCGCCGGTCCCGACAAGGCGCAGCACCCGGGGCACCGGCGGCCAGACACCGGGTGCCCAGCCCGCGTTCTGCAGCCGGATGACGGCGAACAGGCCGGCGCCCGCGACGAGGA
>DQCI01000081.1:3703-3841 GCA_003545125.1 Paracoccaceae bacterium | reverse complement strand
CGGCGAGCGCGGCGAGGGCGAGGACCGGATACGGGCCCCGCGCTGTCACGACCGCCGCCGCCGCCGTTTCGCCCCCGCGTTCGCCTTGCCGAAGCTCGGCTCGGGCAGCGGCACCGCAGCGCGCAGGCCCGTGAAGGG
>DQCI01000081.1:0-3644 GCA_003545125.1 Paracoccaceae bacterium | reverse complement strand
TTCGATCTCGCCCACGACCCGCTCGATCTCGGCCCGCGCGCGCTTGTCGAGCAGCGCAATCCGCGCCCCGGTGCCGGCGGCGTTGCCGGCCGAGGTGACCTTGTCCAGCGGCACGTCCGGGATCATGCCGAGCACCATCGCGTGCTTGGGCGAGATATGCGCGCCGAAAGCGCCCGCCAGCACCACCCGGTCGGGCAGATCCACGCCGCGCCGGTCCATCAGCAGCCGCGCGCCGGCATAGAGCGCGGCCTTCGCCATCTGGATCGCACGCACGTCCGAATTGGTCACGGTGATCCGCGGGGTGGTGTCGTCGCCTTCCCACAGCACATAGCTCTGCGTGCGCCCATCGGCGACGCAGCGGGGGCTTGCGGTCTCGGCCGCGCTGCCGATCAACCCCTTGGCATCGACGATCCCCGCCATGCGCATTTCGGCCACCACCTCGATGATGCCGGAGCCGCAGATGCCGGTGAGCCCGGTGCCGGCGATGGCGTCGGCAAAGCCCGGATCGTCCGACCAGAGCTCCGAGCCGATCACCCGAAAGCGCGGCTCCTTGGTGGCGGGGTCGATCTCGACCCGCTCGATGGCGCCGGGTGCGGCGCGCTGGCCGGCGCTGATCTGCGCGCCCTCGAAGGCGGGGCCGGTGGGTGAGGAGCAGGCGAGCACGCCCGCCTTGTCGCCGAGCAGGATCTCGGCATTGGTGCCGACGTCGACCACCAGCACCAAATCGTCCGAGCCGTGCGGCTGTTCGGAGAGCGCCACCGCGGCGGCGTCGGCGCCGACGTGTCCGGCGATCAACGGCAGCACATAGGCGCGGGTGCCCGGGGCGATGTCGAGGCCGAGATCGCGAGCGGGCAGGCGCTGCGCCGCGCCGGACGCAAGCGCGAAGGGGGCCTGGCCAAGCTCGACCGGGTCGAGCCCGAGGAACAGATGGTGCATCACCGGGTTCATCACGAAGGTCGCGTCGAGGATTAGCGTTCTGTCGATCCCGGCCTCCTCGGCCAGTGCTGCCACCAGCGCGTTCAACCCATCGCGCACCGCGGTCGTCAGCTCGGTTGCGCCACCCGCGTTCATCATCGCGTGGCTGACCCGGCTCATCACGTCTTCGCCGTAGCGGATCTGCGGGTTCATCAACCCCGACGAGGCCACCACCTCGCCGTTCGCGAGATCGGTAAGGTGGCCGGCGATGGTGGTCGAGCCGATGTCGACCGCGAGTCCGTAGACGCCTTCGTGGTAGCCGGGCCAGAGCGCGATCACCTGCCGCGTACCGCCGTCGCTGTAGATCGCGGCGGTGACCTTCCAGTCCCCGGCGCGCAGGACCTTCTGGAGCGCGGGCAGCAGGGCGAAGTCGAAGCCCAGATCCGCGATGCAACTTTCCTCTTTCAGCGCGTCCAGCAGCCGTTCGAGATCGCCCGAGGGATTGTCGAGCTCGGGTTCGGCCACTTCGACAAAGCGCAGCCGAACCGCCGGGTCGAGCACGATCTCGTGCGCCTCGGCCCGCTTGCGCACCACCTGGGCGTGGACCTGGCTCTCGGGCGGCACGTCAATCACCACATCACCCCGGATCTCGGCCTGGCAGCCGAGCCGCCGGCCGGGTTTCAGGCCGCGCACCCGGTCGTAGCGGTCTTCGACGGCGTTCAGCGGGGAGAGCGCGTCCTGGGTGACCGTGATCCCGTGTTTGGGATGGGCGCCGAAACTCGGGGCCACCTGGCATTTCGAGCAGATGCCGCGCCGGCCGCACACCGAATCGAGATCCACCCCGAGGGTGCGCGCCGCATCGAGCACTTTCGTGCCGGGGGCGACCCGTCCGCGCTTGCCGGAGGGCGTGAAAATCACCAGGGGGTCGTGCGCGGCCATGAAACCTCCAACCGGGCCGGATCGTGCCCGTGCCCCTATCTTGTGGCGAAAATACTCTCGGGGGTTTGGGGGTGATACCCCCAAAGGCGACCGGCTCTACATCGAGAACGACGTGCCGCAGCCGCAGGATGAGGTCGCGTTCGGGTTTTCGATCACGAAGCGCGCGCCGATCAGCTCCTCGGTGAAGTCGATGACGGCGTTCTCGAGGAACGGCAAGGAGACGGCGTCGATCACTACCCGCTCGCCGGCCGTGTCGCCGGTGCCTGCGAGCACGAGGTCGTCCTCGGCCGGGTCGTCGAGCGAGATGTCGTATTGAAATCCGGAGCAGCCGCCACCATCGACGGCCACGCGCAGGGCTTTGCCGCTATCGCCGGCACCGATCTCGTGCAGGCGCGCAAACGCCCGTTCGGTCACTTTCGGGGGCAGGGTGAGGTCCATGGGTCTTCCTCGGGTTTCGTCCGTTGTCGTTTTGTGGATATATGTGCGCCAGCAAGGGCGAGCAAGAACCACCCGCAAGAATGCACATGGGGCGAAGGATCCGACAGATGCTGGCCAAGTTCGCCTGCCACCCGAATGAGACCCGCGGGCGGCTCCACCCGGAGGTCGAAAGCGCCTTTCGCTCACCGTTCCAGCGTGACCGCGACCGGATCATCCATTCCTCCGCTTTCCGCCGCCTCAAGCACAAGACGCAGGTGTTCGTCGAACACGAGGGCGACTATTATCGCACCCGGCTGACCCATTCGATCGAGGTGGCGCAGGTGGCGCGCACCATCGCCGGGGCGCTCGGCTGCAACGAATACCTCACCGAGGCGGTGGCGCTTGCCCACGATCTCGGCCATCCCCCGTTCGGCCACACCGGCGAAGATGCCCTGAACGTGTTGCTCGCCCCGTTCGGCGGCTTCGATCACAACGCCCAGGCGTTGAAGATCGTGACCTCTCTCGAACGCCACTACGCAGGGTTCGACGGGCTCAACCTGACCTGGGAGAGCCTCGAGGGGCTCGCCAAACACAACGGGCCGGTGACTGGCCCCCTGCCGGTGGCGTTGGCCGAATACGATGCGGTGCACGATCTCGAGCTTGGCACCTTCGCCAGCGCCGAGGCGCAGATTGCCGCGATTGCGGACGACATCGCCTACAACAACCACGACCTGCACGACGGGGTGCGTGCCGGGCTGTTCACCGCCCGGGATATGTGCGAGCTGCCGATTGTCGGCCCGGCCTTCGCCGAGGTCGATGCCGCCTGGCCCGGGCTCGACGCCAACCGCCGCCGCCACGAAGGCCTGCGCCGCGTCTTCGGGGCCATGGTCGACGATGTGCTGCTCTGCGCGCGCCAGCGCCTCGAGGAGCTGAACCCCGCCAGCGCCGACGACATCCGCCGTGCCGGGCAACCCGTCGTACAGTTCTCGGGCGGGATGTGGGCGCAGCTGAAGGAGATCCGCGCCTTTCTTTTCACGAGGATGTACCGTGCGCCGAGCGTGATGAAGACCCGCGAACAGGTCACACAGGTGGTCGAGGACTTGTTCCCGGCCTTCCTTGCGGACCCGTCGCTTCTACCCGCGGACTGGCACGAGGATGTCGCCCGGGCCCAGGACGAGACCCAGCTTGCCCGGATCGTCGGCGACTATATCGCAGGGATGACCGACCGGTTCGCGCTCGAGACGCACAAGCGGATGTTCGGGGCGTAGGACGCGTTTTCCGACGCGGAAAACGGATCGATTTCCGCACCGGAAATCGTGTCGAATTCCGCACCGGAATTCGCGCGCCGCTTGCCGGCCCATCTCAGTTAGCCC
>DQCI01000113.1:32277-35480 GCA_003545125.1 Paracoccaceae bacterium | reverse complement strand
GCCCAGCGCGACGCTCGAACACAGCCCCTCGGCGGTGATGTGGTCGTGCAGCATGTGCCCGCCGCCGGCACCCCTCAGTTAGACACCATAGAGCGCGAGGTGCGATTGCAGGTCGGCCCAATCGGTGGCGCGTTGCATGTCGGGGGCCAGAAGGTGCCGCAGCCGGGAGACCCGGTGTTCGTGCGCTTCCACGGCGGCCCGTGCGCTCCGGAGCCGCATCGCCTCGCGGTCGAGCATCCCGCGCACGAGGTCGTCCAACGCCGCGTCCCGTTCGAGCGCCATCATGCGGAGCGTGCCGACCAGGCCGGACGGCAGAGAAAGGGTCACATTCTGAAATGTCATTGCCTAACATAGGCACAGCTTGCTTAATGCGCGGTAAACGGCCGCCGGTTTCCGGGCCCTCCCAGCCCCCTTCACCGGCCACGTCCCCCGCGCTAGCCTCGCCCGCGAACAGGTTTCAGAAAGGCATGTCCATGCATCGTATCGCCGTCTCTCTCCTTGCCCTTGCCGCCGCCCTGCCGGCGTTCGGCGACGACGTCACCGTCCTGGCCCCCGTCTCTGCCGTCACCGTCTACCCTGACGGCGCCGAGATTATCCGCCGGGCCAGCGCCGAGCTGCCCGCCGGCACCCATCGGGTCTTCCTGCCCTACGCCGGGCTCGACGATCTTTCTGCGCTGCCGCGGATTGCGACCTCGGAGGGGGTCACCATCGGCACGCTCGGGTTCCGCCGCGACGTCGGGCTCGACCGCGAGGCGCTGTTCACCCAAGCGCAGGCCACCGCCTGGGCCGAGGTCGAGCGGCTCGACAGCGAGGCCGATGCCGCGGCCGACGCCCGGGCCCGGACCGCTGCCTCGGTCAAGGCGTTGGACGCGCGGCTCGCCTTCCTCGACAAGATCGAGCCCGGCGAGGCCGCCACCGCGGAGACGGTGCTGGCCCTTGCCGCCACGCTGACCGAGCAGGTCGCCGAGGCCGAGGCCGCGCTGGTCGAGGCGAGGGCCGCGCTGCGTCCGCTCGACGAGCGGATTGCAGAGATCAAGGCGGCGCAGGCCGCAGCCCTTGCGGCCTTCGAGCGGCTTTCGCCGCCGGACGAGGTGGCCGACATGATCTCTGTCGAGCTCACCCTCGCCGAGGCCGGCCCGGTGACACTGGAGCTCTCCGAGCTTGCGCCCTACGCCTGGTGGGAGATGGATTACGATATCGACCTCGACCGGGAAGCGGGGGCCCTCGGCATCGACCGCAAGGTGATCGTTGCCCAGAACACCGGCGAGGTCTGGGCCGATGTCGCCCTCACCCTGTCGACGGCGCGGCCAGGCGAGGCGGTGAGCCCGGCGCCCGTGCATCCCGACCCGGCGCGGATCGAAGAGCCGCGGGAAGTCGCCCGTGGTGGGGTCGCGTCACTGGCGATGGAAGACGCGATGATGATGGCGCCCGCGCCGGAACCGGTGATGGAAGCGCAGATGAAGACCGCGACAATGCAGCTCGACGGCTTGGCGCTCTCCTATGTCTACCCTGAGCCTGTCACGATTGCCTCCGACGAGGCGGCGGAACTGGCGCTCGACACGCTCGCGCTCGACGCCGAGCCGATGATCTGGGCGAGCCCCCGCCGGGATGAAACCGCCTTCACCATCGCCCGGTTCACCAACACGACCGAAGAGCCGATCCTGCCCGGCATGGCCAACATCCTGCGCGACGGGCATCTCGTGGGCCGCGAGCCTATCGAAATGATCCCGGCGGGCGCGGAGACGGAGATGGGCTTCGGCCCCATCGAAGGCATCCGGCTCGCGACCATCTTCGAGCGTAACGCCGAAGGCGACACCGGGCTGATCTCGCGGTCGAACACCCGCGAGCAGCGTTTGACCTTCACGGTCGAGAACCTGACCGGCGAGGCGCAGGAGCTGCGCGCCTTCTTCCCGCTCACCTACTCCGAACAGGAAGACCTGCGTGTGCGGGTGACTGCGAGCCCCGCACCGGACGAGAGAGACATCGACCGCGCGCGCGGTGTATCCGCCTGGGATCTCGCGCTGGTACCTGGTGAAACGGCGGAGGTGAACATCACCGTGGCCCTCGACTGGCCGGAGGGGATGGAGCTCTACTGGTATCCGTAGGGCCGGCGCGGCCCGCGGCAACACGCACATCTCGGCGCGGCCGGATCGCGGAGGGGCAATTGGGCCGGACGACCGAGGCGAGGCCGCGCGTCGCGCGCCGGGTCGCGTCGCTCAGAACCCGATCTGGCTCTCGAACTCGCTCCTGCGGCCCAGCCAGAGACCGAGAAGGTCGCGGAAATCGCGTTGCGATATACCGTCGCGGCTGGTGGCGATATCCATCTCGAGGTTGACCGACCCGTCGTCGGCCACGAAGGCGCGGGTGAAGCGCCGGGTGAGCCCACCGTTCCAGGCATTGAGCACATCGAGCTGCACGTCATTGTCGAGCTGGTAGCCGGCATAGAATTGCACCGCGAGGCAATCGGCATTGTCGGTGCAGTCGTAGAACAGGAGGTACTCGGCTTCGCCCTCCTCCGTGAAGACGATCATCGGATCGCCGACCTGGTCGGTGGTCAGCTCCGGAGCACTGCCGCGTTTATCCAAAAACGCAATGAAGGCGCCGGGGTCGGAAGCAAGCAGCGCGTCGGCGATCGCCCCCGCGCTCTGCGGTGCGGGTTGCGGGGTCGGGTTCGCGCCGACCGGCCCGAGGAGGTTCAACGCCGCCAGTTCCTGGGGCTGATAGATGAACATCCGTTCGGGCGGCGTTTGCAGCATTTTCAGGACGATCTCGAACGGAACGCCGTAGCTGTAGAGCGACGCGAAGACCTCCGAGAGGACTTCCTGCCCAAAGGTGATATCATCGCCCAGACCGGCCAACCGATGCACGCCCAGCTTGCCTTCGGACCCGCGCTCGACGCCGGCGAAGAACATGTACGCGCAGGCGGAATAGCACTCCCCATCCGCAGGGATGTGGGTCTTCAGCCCGTATTCGCGGATGGTCGTGGACATCGACAGCCCGTCGTAGACCGTGCCGCCGCGGCTGGAGAGCACCAGGGTCTCGACCTCGGGGAAGGCGTGAAGCGCGCGGCCCAGGCGGAAATCGGTCTGGGAATTGATGTCGCCCTCAAGGTACAGGACTGTCGCGGCCTCGGTGTCGTAGACGAACGGCGCGTAGTCGGTGATCCGCTCGGCGAGCGCAGCCGAGGGCATTGCGGCGACGAC
>DQCI01000113.1:26188-32222 GCA_003545125.1 Paracoccaceae bacterium | reverse complement strand
GTTAGCATCCATCCGGTCCTCGCAAGGGATATCAGTCGTTTGCCGCGTGCCACCTGGAACTGACCACTGCCGTTCCACCCGCCTTTTGGCGGATCAGAACCCGATACTCTCCTGGAACTCGTCCTTGCGCATCAGCCAGAGCTTCATCAGCACTCCGAAATCGCGGGTCGAAATCCCGTCGCGGCTGGTGGCGATGTCCATGTCGAGCCGAGCCTTGCCGTCGTCATAGGTATAAGCCCGCGTGAACCGCTTCAAAATGCCGCTGTTCCAGTCGTTGAGCACGTCGAGCGGCACGCCTTCCTCCATCGGGAAGATGGTGAAGAACTGAACGGACAGGCAATCGGCGTTGTCGGTGCAATCGTAGAACAACAGATACTCGGTCTTGCCCTCGTGGCGGAACATCACCATCGGATCCCCGACCGTGTCTTCGCGCAGTTCCGGCCGGTAACCCTCGGCGGCGAAGAAATCCACGAAAGTCTGTGGATCGGATGCGAGCAGCTGCTGTGCGTGCGCGCCAGCACCCAGCCCCATGGCCAGTGCGGCAGTTGCGAATAATGTCCCGAGCTTCATCTAGCCCTCCAGCTTCTGTCGGCCTCAGTGTAGCCGCATCGGCGCACGGATCAACGACGCTTTTCCCGACACGCCAAGAGTTTAAGCGGCGTTTCCACCGGGCAACGGCCTGCGCGACCTTCCGCCGTGCGTCATTTCTCAGGCGACCAGCGCTTCGGCCTTCTTGAGATCGACCGATACCAGCTGGCTCACACCCTGCTCGCCCATGGTTACCCCGAACAACCGATCCATCCGCGCCATCGTCACCGCGTGGTGGGTGATGATGAGGAAGCGGGTTTCCGTCTGCCGGGTCATCTCGTCGAGCAAATCGCAGAACCTGGTGACGTTGGCGTCGTCGAGCGGCGCATCGACCTCGTCGAGCACACAGATCGGGGCCGGGTTGGCGAGGAACACCGCGAAAATCAGCGCCATCGCCGTCAGTGTCTGTTCGCCGCCCGAAAGCAGGCTGAGTGTCGACAGCTTCTTGCCCGGCGGCTGGCACATGATCTCGAGCCCGGCTTCGAGCGGGTCATCCGATTCGACCAGCACGAGATTGGCCTCGCCGCCCCCGAACAGGTGGGTGAACAGCATGCCGAAGTTCGAGTTGACCTGTTCGAACGCGGTGAGCAGCCGTTCGCGCCCTTCGCGGTTGAGCGAGGCTATGCCGGACCGCAGTTTCGAGATTGCCGCCTCGAGGTCGGCCTTTTCGCCCACCAGCGTGTCGTGTTCGGTCTGAACCTCGCGGGCGTCTTCCTCGGCGCGCAGGTTGACCGCACCGAGCGCCTCGCGCTGGCGCTTGAGGCGGTTGACGTCATGCTCGATCTTCTCGGCCGACGGCATCTGATCGGTATCGGTATCGAGGTCTTCGAGCAGCCCTGCGGGCGTTGTTTCCAGGTCTTCTTCGATCCGCTCGGCGGCGATGCCCACGGCTTCGCGCGCCGCGTCCACCCGTGCCTCGGCCCGGGCCCGGGCTTCGCGCCCTTCGCCGGCGATGCGCTCGGCGTCGCGTTCGCTGGTCATGGCCTCACGCAAGGCTCCTTCGGCGGCGCTCAGCGCGTCGAGCGCCTGGGCGCGCCGCGCCTCCGATTCCGAGATCGCCCGCGCAAGCTCGTCGCGTTTGGCTTCGAGCTCGCCCGGTGCGGCCTGCGCCTCCTTGAGTTCGGCCTCGCTCTCTTCCTTGCGCTCGGCGAGCTCGCCGATTCGCTTGCCCGCGCTTTCCAGCCGGTGCCGCCAGCCGGATATCTCCTTGGTGACCTCCTGCGCCCGCTTAGTCCGGGCCTCGCCCTCGCGCTTGAGTTCTTCGTGCGCCGAACGCGCCGCCAGCATCGCGCTTCGCGCCGCTTCGACCACGCGTTTCTCGTCCTCGACCTTGTCGCGCGCCGCGTCGAGGTCCGGCAGTTCCGCCGCGGCCGTCTCGGCCTCGGCGAGCCGGTCGCGAGCGGCCTCGGCCTCCTCGGCGTGGCGGGTCACCGCGAGCGACAGGTTTTCAAGCTTGCCAGCGGCGAGGTTGCGGTCGGCCTCGGCGCGCGATAGCGCTCGCGCGCCCTCGGCCATCGCCCGGTCGGCCTCGCGCCGCGCGTCGCGCGCCCGCTTGTCCGCCTCGGTGGCCTCGGCCAGGGCGGCGCGAAGCGCCTCATGGGCGGCGCGGCTGTTTTCGGCGCGCGTATCCGCCACATCGAGATCGCGCTTCAGCCCGTCGAGCCTGTTCATCTGTTCGAGCCGCAGCGCCGCGGTCGAGGGTGAATCCTCTGCGCCTGCGCGCAACCCGTCCCACCGCCACAGATCGCCGGACTGTGTGACCAGCCGTTGGCCGGGCCGGAGCGCCGGTTGCAACCGTGCCCCGTCTTCGGGCTCGACGAGGCCGACCTGGGCCATGCGCCGGGTCAACACGCCCGGCGCGCGCACATGTGTCACAAGGGACGTCGCCCCCGCAGGCAGGGGCTGCGGATCGTCATAGTCGGGCAACGCCACCCAACCGGAGCCGTCCGAATCGACGGCCGGAGCGCGTAGGTCGTCCGCGAGCGCCGCGCCGAGCGCTTTCTCATAGCCGGCATCGACCCGGACCATGTCGAGCACCTGGTCGCCGGCGCGGGTGTCGCGATCAAGCAGGTTGGCAAGCGCCGTCACCTCGGCCCGGAGCGCGGTGACCTCGCCTTCGGTCTCGGACCGGGCCGCGCGGGCTTCCGCTTCACTGGCCTGTGCCTGGCCGCGGGCCTCGTCGGCGGCGATCAACGCGGCCTCGGCCTCTTCGGCTCGGGCCGCAATCCCCGCCTGGGCGGCTTCGGCGCTCGCGAACGCCGCCCGCGCCGCTTCCAAGGCCGCCCCGGCCTCTTCGACCGCCACCCCGGCCCGCTGTTCCTCCGCCTCGCTGCGCGCCAACGTCTTGCGGTTGTCTTCAAGCAGCCGCTGGGCAGAGTGGTGCCGTGCGGCGAGCCGCGCGACCTCCTCGTTGAGGCGGGTCAGCGCATCTTCACGCGCCTCTGCGGCCATCAGCGCGGCGCGGGCCTCTTCGGTGGCATCCGCCAGCCGGTCGTCGTGGCCCTCGCTAGCCCTCGCGAGTTCGCGGGCTTCCCATTCCAGCCGTTCGATCGTCTCGCCCGCATCCCGGTTCAGCGCTTCCTCGCGCTCGGAATCGCGCATCAACTGGGCGATCCGGCCTTTCAGCGTGGATATCCGTTCTGCCGCCTGGGCCTGCTGGTCGCTGAGCTGGTCGCGCGCCACCTGGAGCCGTTGCAGGATGGCCGCGGCGATCGCCTCCTCCTCGCGCAGCGCCGGCAGACGATCCTCTGCTTCGGTGCGCGCCTTCGCCGCCGCCCGTGCCGCCGCTTCGGCCTGCGCCGCCGCCGTCGCCTTGTCGGTCAACGTTCGTTCGGCGGCGAGCCGGGTTTCGTCGGCCTCTTTCCAGCGGCGATAGAGCAACAGCCCCTCGGCCTGGCGCAGCTCGGCCCCGATGGCCCGGTAACGCGCCGCCTGCTTCGCCTGGCGGGCGAGCTGGGCGAGCTGGTGGGCGAGCTGTTCGATCACATCGTCGACCCGCGCGAGATTGGTCTCGGTGCCTTTAAGTTTCAGCTCCGCCTCGTGGCGGCGCTGGTAGAGGCCCGAGATCCCCGCGGCCTCTTCGAGGATCCGCCGCCGGTTTTTGGGCTTGGCATTGATAAGCTCGGCGATCTGCCCCTGGCGTACCAGCGCGGGCGAGGTCGAGCCGGTCGAGGCGTCGGCGAACAGCATCTGCACATCGCGCGCCCGCACATCCTTGGCGTTGACCTTGTAGGCGGAGCCGGCATCGCGGGTGATCCGCCGCACCACGTCGAGGATGTCACTGTCGTTGAACGTCGCCGGCGCCAACCGGTCCCGGTTGTCGAGAAGCAGCGACACCTCGGCGAAGTTGCGCGCGGGCCGAGTCGCGGCGCCGGCGAAGATCACATCTTCCATGCCGCCGCCGCGCATTGCCGTCGGCCGGTTCTCGCCCATCACCCAACGCAAGGCTTCGAGCAGGTTCGACTTGCCGCAGCCGTTGGGCCCGACGACGCCCGTGAGACCCTCGGCGATGACCAGATCGGTCGGATCGACGAAGCTCTTGAAACCATTGAGCCTGAGTTTTGTGAACCGCACGCGGCCTGCCCTCGATGTGATTCTCGTTGAGACGGCATCATCTCGGGGCCAGCCGGACGAGTCAACGCGAGCTGCGCCGCATGTTGGGGGGCGTGTCGACTTTTCCACAAGATGTGGCCGGGACCACGTGCCTCCGGGATGGGCCCGAACGGTTTCCGGTGCGGAAACCGGGACACATTCCGTTTCGGAATGTGATCCGAAATCCGCACCGGATTTCGCGCCCCCCGTCAACAGCGCTTGACGCGACCCCGCCTCGCGGGTGACAAACTCTTCACATGGTTCCCATCGGGGTGCGAAGCGCCCCAGGGAGAATAGGGAATGCGGAACGGGTGACCCATATCGGGGCCCTCGCGCCGCAGCCGCCCCCGCGACTGTATGCGGAGAGCGACCGCCGGATGCCACTGGGGAGCCCCCCGGGAAGGCGGTGGGAGCTGAGACCCGCGAGCCAGGAGACCTGCCATGGCCAATGAAACCCACCCGTCGGGGAGACGGGCAATGGAGGTAGACACATGCATATCGAACCTGGCATCATTGATGGCGCGAAAATGGCGCTCTCGATCGGCACCGCCACCGTCGCGGGCGGTTACGGCCTGAAACTCGCCTGGGAGACCATCAAGACATCCGGTGTGGCCGGCCTCGCCGCGCGCGGCCTTATCGCCACCGGCGCCGTGCTCGCCTTCTTCCAACTCCTGCCGCATCCGCCGGTCGGAGTCTCGGAAGTTCACCTCATTCTCGGCTCGACCCTGTTTTTGACCCTCGGTGCCGGTCCGGCCGCGCTGGGCCTCGCGCTCGGCCTGCTGCTGCAGGGGGTCGCCTTCGCCCCCTGGGATCTGCCGCAATACTTCGCCAACCTGACCACGCTGCTGGTGCCGCTCTACGCGATGGCCGCGCTTGCGCGCCGCATCGTCGCGCCGGGTACGGCGTATGTCGATCTCAGCTACGCGCAAGTGGCCAAGCTCTCGGCCACGTTCCAGGGCGGTATCGTCGCATGGGTCGCCTTCTGGGCTTTCTACGCGCAAGGGTTTGCCGCCTGGGAAGCCGTGGCGACTTTTGGCGCCGCCTACATGCTCGTCGTGCTGATCGAGCCGCTGGTCGATCTTGGTGTGCTGGCGGCCGCCAAGACGATGCGCGGCCTCGGCAAGACCGGCCTGGTCACGCCGCGCCTCTACGCCTGAGCTTTTTTCAGCTGAACGTTCCTGCCGGGGCCCCGTGGCCCCGGCTTTCCCCGTTTCCGGAGCCTTCCCATGAAGAAGATCCCCGCCACCGTCGTCACCGGCTTTCTCGGCGCCGGCAAGACCACCCTCATCCGCCACCTGCTCGACAACGCGAACGGCAAGCGCATTGCCCTCATCATCAACGAGTTTGGTGATCTCGGCGTTGACGGCGACATCCTCAAGGGCTGCGGTGACGAGACCTGTTCCGAAGACGATATCTTCGAACTGTCGAACGGCTGCATCTGCTGCACCGTGGCCGAGGATTTCATCCCGACGATGGAAGCCCTGCTCGCCCGCGACGACGCGCCCGACCATATCGTGATCGAGACCTCCGGCCTCGCCTTGCCGCAACCGCTGGTGCGCGCCTTCCAATGGCCGCAGATCTCGACCCGGGTCACCGTCGACGGTGTGGTCACCGTGGTCGATGGCAAGGCCGTCGCCGAGGGGCGCTTCGCGGCCAATCTCGAGGCGGTCGACGCCCAGCGAAAGGCCGACGGAAACCTCGATCACGAGACCCCGCTATCGGAGCTGTTCGAAGACCAGATCGCCGCCGCCGACATGATCGTGGTCAACAAGGCCGACCTGCTCGGGGCGCAACAGGCCGATGCGCTGGTGGCGAAGCTGGGTGGCGAGGCCCGCGCTGGCGTTCACGTCGTGCG
>DQCI01000113.1:24063-26124 GCA_003545125.1 Paracoccaceae bacterium | reverse complement strand
CGGCGACCACGGCGGCGACCACGATCACCACCACCACCATGACCACGACGATTTCGAAACCTTCGTCGTCGAACGCGCCGAGGTTACCGACCCGGCCGCCTTCACTGAGCAGGTTGCGGGCGTGATCCGCGCCCATGACATCCTGCGCCTCAAGGGCTTCGTCGCTGTCACCGGCAAGCCGATGCGTCTCACCCTCCAGGCTGTCGGCCCGCGTGTGGACACCTATTACGACCAACCCTTTGGCGCCGCGCCGCGCACCACCCGGCTCGTTGTGATCGGTCAGGCCGGGCTCGACCGGGCCGCGATTTCGGCGGCGCTCGTGGCATGAGTGTGACCGTCGAGCCGGGCGATCCGCGCGCGCCGGGCCCGGCCGCGCTCTTGAAACAGAGCCACGCCCTGATGGAGGGCCTGTTTCCGGCCGAGGACAACTTCTATCTCGATATCGACGCGCTCACCGCCCCCCACATCGCCTTCTTCGTGGCGTTGAAGGCGGGCGAGACGCTCGGGACCGCCGCGCTGGCCGACAAGGGCGCCTATGGAGAGGTGAAATCGATGTTCGTCGCCGAGACGGCGCGTGGCCTCGGCGTGGGCGCGGCCTTGCTGGACCGGCTCGAGGCCGAGGCACGCCAAAAACGCATGGCCGTGCTGATGCTGGAAACAGGCAACGTTCTGCATGCGGCACACAGGCTCTACGCCCGCGCCGGTTTCGTCGAACGCGGGCCGTTTGGCGACTACCCCGACGCCAACTCGTCGCTGTTCATGGAAAAGCGGCTGTGAGCTTCATGCGTTTCGAGAAAAACTTGACTCACGCGTTTCTGTTGAAGCGCTCGAAAGGTTCCCGGTGTTGCGTTGCGTTTCAGGCAAAACCTGTTTCAGGTTTGGCTCGAACCGCTTTTGTCGGTCGTCTTGCGCGCCGCGGCGGCGGCTTTCATCCGCGCCAGCAACTCGGACTTGGTGCCCTGTTTGCTGAACGGGTTCTTGTCGGTGCCGCGCGCGTTGTGCTCGGCATGGCGCGGCGTCTTATCGCCCTTCTTCGGCGCGCCGGAAGTTTTGGAGTTCATGGGTTCGCCCTCATCATCGGGCACATGTCGCTGCGCCACCTCTCCAAGGCACATGCCCGAAAACCCGCGCATGAACAAGCCGGAGCGGCCTGATGCACCTGCTCGCCGCCACCCCGGGGCAGATCGACGACGGCAAGGAACCGGTCGATCTCGGCCAGACCCCGGCGGATGTGGTGTTCATCTCCGCCGCCGACACCGAACTCGCCGCGCTGTCGGCCGCACGGGCCGAAAGCGCCGATGCGCCGGAGCTTCGGCTCGCCAACCTCACCCATCTTGCGCACCCGATGTCGGTCGATCTGCATATCGAGCGATGCGCCCGAGCCTCGCGGCTCGTCGTGGCCCGGGTGCTCGGCGGGGTCGGATACTGGCGCTACGGCGTCGAGCAATACGCCGCGCACCTCCATGCGGCTGGCGTTCCTCTGGCATTGCTGCCCGGCGACGACAAGCCCGACCCGGAACTGCGCCGCCTCTCTACCGTGGCGGATGCCGACTACGACGCGCTCTGGGCCTATCTCGTCGAAGGCGGTCCCGACAATGCGACGGGCTTTCTGTCATATGCAAGAGCGATGCTCGACGGCAGCGCGCGTCCCGCGCCCGCGCGCCCTTTGCTGCGCGCCGGTCTCTATTGGCCGGGTGAGGGGTTTTCCGACCTCGACACCCTGCATGGGGTCTGGGCGGAAGGCGCACCCGTCGTGCCCTTTGTCTTCTACCGCGCCCTCGTCGAAGGCGCCGGGTTGGACCCGGTGATCCGGCTGACCAAAGCGCTCCTGAAGCGCGGGCTCAACCCGCTTCCGGTCTTTGTCGCCTCGCTCAAGGATCCGGTCTCCGCGGCGACACTATCGCACCTCTTCACCGCCGCTCCGCCGTCGGTGATCCTGAACGCCACCGCTTTCGCAGTTGGGTCGCCTCAGGGCGATGCTACATCTGACAATCCGTTGTCAGCCCCCGAGGCCAATGCCGCTCCGGTATTCCAGGTGGTGCTCTCGGGCGGGTCCGAAGC
>DQCI01000113.1:23625-24023 GCA_003545125.1 Paracoccaceae bacterium | reverse complement strand
GTGGCCTTGCCGGAAGTGGATGGCCGGGTGCTGTCTCGGGCGATCAGCTTCAAGGACGAGGCCTATTTCGATGACGCAACCCAGTGTCCCATCGCCGCCTACCGTGCGCGGGTCGACCGGGTGGCTTTCGTCGCCGATCTCGCGGTCAACTGGGCGCGGTTGCGGCACACACCCACCCCGGAGCGCAAGGTCGCTCTGGTGCTTGCGAACTACCCGAACAAGGACGGCCGTCTCGCCAATGGCGTCGGGCTCGATACGCCCGCAGCCACCGTCCATGCGCTGCACCTGCTGAAAGCCACGGGCTACCGGGTCGATACCCCGCCGCAGGATGCCAAGGCCTTGATGGACGCGATCATGGCCGGCCCGACCAACTGGCTCACCGACCGGGCCGACCGGAA
>DQCI01000113.1:19395-23482 GCA_003545125.1 Paracoccaceae bacterium | reverse complement strand
CTTGTGCCGCCGCATAACTACCTCGCCTTCTATGTCTGGCTACGTCACGTGTATGGTGCCCAGGCCATCGTGCACATGGGCAAACACGGCAACCTCGAATGGCTGCCGGGCAAGGCGGTCGCGCTCTCCGAGGCCTGCCTGCCCGAAGCGGTGCTCGGGCCGATGCCGCATGTCTATCCGTTCATCGTCAACGACCCGGGCGAGGGCACACAAGCCAAGCGCCGGGCCCAGGCGGTGATCGTCGATCATCTCACCCCGCCGCTCACCCGCGCCGAAAGCTACGGGCCGATGCGCGATCTCGAGGCGCTGGTGGACGAATACTACGAGGCCGCCGGCGTCGACCCTCGCCGTATCGAGGTGCTGCGGCGCGAGATCCTGACGATGAGCCAGGCCACCGGCCTCGACTTGGATGTCGGCATGGGCGGGGAGGACGCCGACACCGACCTCGCAAAGCTCGATGCCTATCTTTGCGAGTTGAAAGAGGCACAGATCCGCGACGGGCTGCATGTCTTCGGATTAAGCCCCGAGGGGCGGTTGGAACGCGACCTCGTGCAAGCGCTGGTGCGGGTCGCGCGGGGGCAGGGCCAAGGCGGCGACGCATCTTTGCCGCGCGCGTTGGCGGCGGATCTGGGATTGGATTTCGATCCGCTGGACTGCGACCTCGCGGCCCCTTGGGAGGGCCCGCGACCCGCGCCGCTCACAGGGCCCGATGCCTGGCGCAGCACCGGCGACACGGTCGAGAGGCTGGAGTTGCTGGCCGCCCGGCTGATTGATGGCGAAGAGGCCTCGCCGGGGCCGATGAGCGCAGCCGTTCTGGGCGAGATCGAGGCCCGCATCCGACCGACAGTTCGCGCCTGCGGCGAGCGGGAAGGGGAGGGCCTCCTCATCGCCCTTTCAGGACGCTTCGTCGCCCCTGCGCCATCCGGCGCGCCCACGCGCGGACGTCTCGACACGCTGCCCACGGGGCGCAATTTCTATTCGGTCGACACCCGCGCCGTGCCCACGCCGACCGCCTGGGCGCTCGGCTGGAAATCGGCAACCCTCATGATCGAGAAACACCTGCAAAGCGAAGGCGACTGGCCGCGCGCCATGTTGCTCACGGCCTGGGGCACGGCGAACATGCGCACCGGGGGTGACGATATCGCGCAAGCCCTGGCGCTGATGGGGGTGAAGCCGACCTGGGACGCGCAGAACCGGCGTGTGACCGGGTTCGAGATCCTGCCCCACACAGTGCTTGGCCGCCCCCGGGTCGATGTCACCTTGCGCGTCTCCGGCTTCTTTCGCGATGCCTTCCCGGGCCTCATTGCCCTCGTCGACAGCGCCGCGCGCGCGGTGCAGGCGCTGGACGAGCCGGATGACGCGAACCCTGCCGCCATGCGCAGGCGGGCGGGCGAAAGCGTAACGAGGGTCTACGGATCCAAGCCCGGGGCCTACGGTGCCGGTCTGCAGGCGCTGATCGACGAGCGGATCTGGTCGTCGAAGGCCGATTTCGCCGAGGCCTATCTCGAATGGGGCGGCTATGCCTATGGGGCGGGCAGCGAAGGGCTGCGAGATCGGCACGGGCTCGAACAACGCCTCGGCCAGGTCGAAGCGGTGGTGCAGAACCAGGACAACCGTGAACACGACCTCCTGGATTCGGATGACTACTACCAGTTCGAAGGCGGCGCGGCGGCTTCCGTCGCCACCCTTCAGGGGCAGGACCGGCCGATCTACCACAACGATCATTCCCGCCCCGAACGCCCCGTCATCCGCACTCTCGACGACGAGATCGGCCGGGTGGTGCGCGCGCGCGTGGTGAACCCGAAATGGATCGAAGGGGTCAAGCGCCACGGCTACAAGGGCGCCTTCGAGATCGCCGCCACGGTCGATTATCTCTTCGCCTTCGCCGCCACCACGGGAGCCGTGAAGACCCATCATTTCGACATGGTGCACGCCGCTTTCCTCGAAGACGAAGACACCCGCGATTTCATCGAAGAGCACAACGCCCCGGCGCTCGCCGAGATCGCCGCGCGCCTGCGCGAAGCCATCGAGCGCGGGCTTTGGCAGCCGAAATCAAACTCGGCACGAGCGCTGATCGACCGGTTGGCATGACGCGGGCCCTGTTCATCTGTGGAAAGGCACGGATGCGCTCGCCGACAGCGGCGGATGTGGCCCGCGAGCGCTGGGGGATCGAGACCGATTTCGCCGGCCTCTCGAACGATGCCGACGAGAAGCTGTCACAGGAACAGATCGCCTGGGCCGATGTGGTTCTCGTCATGGAGCGTCGTCAACGCGCGCGGCTGAACGCCTTGTTCGGAGCGGCCCTGCGCGGGCGAAAAGTGGTCGTCCTCGATATCCCTGACCGGTTCGGCTACATGGACGAAAACCTCGTAGCCCTTCTGGAACAACGACTCGGCAAGCATTTTGGTCCAATGAGATGACCCCGAGAAGGTTCACCACCAGCGAAGACCCCGCCCCGATCCTTGCGCTCATTCGCGCCGAGTTCGCCGATATGGACGGGCGGATCGACCCGCCCTCGTCGATGCACCGGCTGACCGAAGCGGGTGTCGTCGCCCAGGCGGGAACGGGGGAAGTCTGGGGGATCGGCCCGGCGCAGGCGCCGCTGGCCTGTCTGTTTCTCACGCCGAAGCCGGGGGCGCTCTACCTTGGCAAGCTTGCCGTGGCGCGTGTCGCGCGGGGGCAGGGGCACGCGCGCCGCCTGGTGGCGCTGGCCGAGGACCGGGCCCGGGCGCTGGGCCTACCGGCGCTCGAGCTTCAGACCCGGGTCGAGCTTACCGACAACCATGCCGTATTCGCCCGGCTCGGCTTCCAACGCGTCGGCGGGACGGCGCATCCGGGATACGACCGGGTCACGTCCCTAACCTGGCGCAAGTCCGTCAGTCCACCCGATCGCGGCTGAACAGATAGACGAAGCCGCCGATGAGCACCGGCACGGCGAAGAACAAGAACACCGCGCGGTAGCCCGCGACCGGGTCGCCGGCGATGGCTGCGCCTTCGTAGACCCAGCCTGAGGCGAACTGGAACAGGCCGACGCCGGAGATCCCGATGAGGTTCAGGAGCGTCACGCCCCGCCCGGTGAGATGCGCCGGAAAATATGCGCGGCCATGGGCCATGATGAGCGGAAAAGAGGCGCCAAAAAACCCGGCCGCCGCCACCAGCGCCGTCACCGTCACGATCCCCGAGGAGGGAAAGGCCCAAAGCGCGAAGATCGCGATGGCAGAGCCGGCATTGCCCGCGAGGATCGCCCATTTTCGGGTGCCGAAGATCCGGTCAAGCGGGCCGTAAGAGAGGTTGCCGAGGATCATCGCGAGACCCATGGCGAGCGTGACCATGCCGATGCCGTCGGCGTCCAGCCCATAGACATCGCGCAGGAAAGGGCCTGTCCAGGCGCCGCGCAGCCCCGCCGAAGGTGCGTAGTTGACGAACATCAGCGGGAAGATCAGCCAAAGCGCCGGGATCGAGAGCAGGGTCAGGAGCGAGCCTTTCGCCTCTGCGTGGCCTTCGGGCTTTGCCGGGTCGCGGACCAGGAAGAAGATCAGAGCGGCAATTGCGAAGGTCAGCACCGCGAGGCCCCACATCGTCGCGCGCCAGCCGAAAGCTTCGCTGGCCCAGGCCATCGGCAGGGAACCGGCGATATTGCCGAGCGAGCCGACACCGATCACCACGCCCGCGAGCGTACCGAACACGCGTGCCGGAAATTCGCGTGCGATGATGAAGTAACTCGCCATCAGCACCGCCGAACAGCCGATGCCCATGAGTACCATCGCCCAAAGGATGTGTCCCGGCGTCGCCGCCAGTGCGAAGACGCCCGCACCGGCGCCCGCAACGCCGAGCAGGAGGGCCGCCGTCCGCCGGGGGCCGATATGGTCGAGCGCCCAGCCGACGGGGATCTGCATCGCCGCGAAGGCGAGAAACCACAGCCCCGAGGCGCGCCCGAGGATCTCCGGCGTCGCGCCGAGCTCGGCCTCCAGTGCGGGCGAGAGCACCGGCAGGAAGGCGCGGTAGAACTGGCTGAACACATAGCCGGCGATGAGCGTGACGATCCCGACCTTCATCCCTGTTTCTCCCCCGTCCATTCCCGCGGCCG
>DQCI01000113.1:16835-19377 GCA_003545125.1 Paracoccaceae bacterium | reverse complement strand
CCCCCGGTCGCGCCAGTTGGCATGGTCCGGCACCTGCGCGCAAGCCCGGGTATCTCTTGCGCTCTTTCGGCGACTGAGGTCATATCATTGCAAACAGAATGACGGAGCCGTCCCATGACCGACTTCAACCTCGATGACTTCCTCCCCTACCAGCTCTCCGAGCTGTCGCGCCGGGTCAGCGCCGGGTTCTCCAGGCATTACCGGGACACCTACGGGATCTCGGTTGCCGAGTGGCGGGTGATGGCGCATCTGAGCCAACAGGAGGCCGTGTCAGTGCGCGAGATCCACCGCCGGGTCGGGATGGACAAGCCGAAGGTGAGCCGTGCGGCAACCCGCCTCGAAGCAGCCGGGTACGTCACCAAGGTGGTCAACCCGCAAGACCGGCGCCTTGTCGAGCTTTCGCTCACCCGGCAGGGCAGAGACCTGATCGAAACACTGGCTCCGATCGCCTCCGCCTACCAGGCCCGGCTGATGACCGCGCTCGGCGACGGGGCGGAGGAATTCGTGGCGACGATCGGCGCGCTCGCGGGGCAGCTCGAAGCGGACGAGACCGGCGAAAGGGACGCTTGAGCGGGGCCGCAACGGCCTGCGATCACCCACACGGCCCCCGGTGCAGCACCGCACCCCGCCTGCCACGCCGCGGTCAAGATCCGACCCAGCCGGGTGGGATCGCGCCACGTCTCGAATGGGTGCGTCGCTAATGGAGCAGGGCGGAAACCGCCGGGCCGCCGCATGGCCCGCGTGTTCGCACCCAGGGACGCACAGCGCGCGATCAGGCGCTGCCACCGTCTGAGGAAAGCACCAGCGGGTCGATCCCGAGGGATTTGAGCGCCCGGACCCATTTTGACCTGTCGTCGGGATCGAAGACGATGGCGGTATCGGCATCGACCGTCAGCCAGGCGTTCTGGCGCAGCTCGTTTTCGAGCTGCCCCGGTCCCCAGCCGGAATACCCGAGCGCGGCGAGGGTATTGTCCGGACCGTCGCCACGGGCGATGTCGACGAGAATGTCGCGGGTCGCGGTCATCGCGAAGCCTTTGTCGACCTGGAGCGTGCCGGGATAGTCCGGCGCGTCGCCGCTGTGGAGCACAAACCCCCGCGCCCCTTCGACCGGGCCGCCGAAATGCACCGCATGGCCGTGGCTGCCGTCGCCGGTGGCGATCTCGAGCTGTCCGAGCAGATCGTCGAGCGCAATCGCGGGCACGCGCTTGTTCACGATCAGCCCCATGGCGCCCTCGTCCGAATGCGCACAGAGGAACACGACCGTGTGCTCGAACCGCGGATCGCCCATGCCGGGCATGGCGATCAGCAGTTTGCCGGTCAGATCCTGCGGGGTGTCGGCTGTGGTCATGCCCTGATGATGGGGTCGGGAGCGAACCCACACAAGAGGGATGCGATCTTTCAGCGATTTCCCGCAGATGTGATTTCCGCCCACCCCCGTCGGTCCTGTACGAGAGAGCACATGAAAAGTTCAGCACTTGTCTTCCTCACCGCGCTTGCCCTGACCGGTCCCGGCGCTGCCCAGGCCGGCCCGAGCCTGCATGCCGAAGTTGACGTCCTGCCCGGATGGCGCGCCGCGGACGGGACGCATATCGCGGCCCTGCGGATCACCCTGGACCAGGGGTGGAAGACCTACTGGCGCGCGCCGGGCGAGGCCGGTATCCCGCCGCACTTCGACTGGAGCGGATCGGAGAATCTCGGGCGGGTCGGGTTCCTTTGGCCGGTGCCGCAGATCATCGTCTCGAACGGCGTGACGACCCTTGGCTTCGAAGGCGAGTTCATCCTGCCCGTCGAGGTGATCGCGGCCGATCCGGGCGCCGACATCGCGATCGAAGGGGCGCTGGCTTTCGGCATCTGCGAAGATGTCTGCATGCCGCTCGAAGCACGGGTCTCTGCGGTGTTGCCCGCGGCGGCGGCGGACCAGGATCCGCGCATCATCGCTGCATTGGCGGCGCGTGCGGTCCCGGCTGCGGAGGCCGCCGTAGTGTCCGCCAACTGCACGGTCGAGCCGATTGCCGACGGGCTGCGTGTGACTGCGCGCCTCGACATGCCCGAAGTAGGGCCCGACGAGTTTCTGGTCGTCGAAGCGGCGGACAAATCGGTATGGGTGTCGCAAGCGGTCGTTGAGCGTGAGGGCGACATCCTCATCGCCGAGGCCGACCTTGTTCCGCCCGCGGCGAAGCCCTTCGACCTCGACACCGAAACCCTCCGGATCACCGTTCTGGCCGAGGGGCGGGGGGTCGACATCCAGGGCTGCGACGAAGCCCAGTAGCCGAGTGAGGTCGGGCCGAGCGAGGGCGCCGGGCCACACATTGCAAGACGCGCCAGGCACGGTCCCGGGCCAAGGCCCGTCCCGAAACCTCTCAGAATCCCAAAATGAATTCGAGATCTCACCAGCCTCTGAAACCTCTGCCCCAGGGTGTGAGCATTCCATAGGTTGTCGATTCGATCCCGGTCGAGTTGGTTGGAGTTACCGAGCGCCAATCTTGTTCGGAGGGATCGCCAAAAGGCTCGCTTCGGCAAAGCGAACGCACACCTGCCAGGG
>DQCI01000113.1:9720-16825 GCA_003545125.1 Paracoccaceae bacterium | reverse complement strand
GCCCGCTTGCGCAACCAGATCCAATGCCCCAGCGAAGCCGCGATCCAGACCGCAAGCACGATCACCGCGGCTCCGGCGACGAACAGACCGGTCGCGAGAACCGGGCCGGCCTCGGGCAGGAGCCCCATTGGCAACGCGCCCGTCACCGCGACCCAGCCCAGCGTCGCCACGAACAGCCCGGCCAGCATCAAACCCGCGAAACCGGTGCCCAGCGCGGCGCCCCACGCGCCTCTGTGGCGCATCCGGCCGACCCGGCGCAGCGCGCGGAGTTGTCGTGCAATGTCTTCCTGCAGCGCCACCAGTGCCGGCACCACCAGGAGCACCAGCACGAAGCCGAACCCGAGGCCGTAGACCAGGGTAATCACCGTGGGTTTCAGGAACTGCGCCTGGCTGGAGCCCTCGTAGAGCAGCGGCGCGAGGCCCAGCACCGTGGTCGCCGTGGTCAGGAACACCGGCCGCAACCGGTCGGCCACCGCATCCACGATCGCAGGAATGAAGCCACGGTCGCGGGCGTATTCGTCGATGGTCGAGACCAGCACGATCGAATCGTTGATGATGATCCCGGTCATGCCGATCAGGCCGACGACCGAGAACATGCTCATCGGCATGCTCCACATGTAGTGCCCCCAGATCGCACCGACCAGGCCGAACGGGATGATCGCCATCACCACCAGCGGCCGGGTCCAGCTCGAGAAGATCCAGGCCAATGTGATGAAGATCCCGATCAGCGCCATGATCAGGCCGAACCGGGCATCGCCCAGAAACTCCGCCTGCTGCTCAGAGAGCCCGCTGATCCGGTAGTCGATGCCGAAGTCCTCGGCGAGCTTGGGCAGGATCTCCTCCTCGATCGCGGTGGTGATCTCGGTGGCGCGGTCGGGATTGCTCTCGTCGATATCGCCGGTGACCTCGACCACCCGCAGACCGTTTTCGCGGTTCACCGTCGAGAACCCGGTCCGCGACGTCACCGTCACGATGTCGGCAAGCGGTACGTAGTCGCCCGAGCCTGTGCGCATCCGCGTGGTGTCGAGGAAATCCGCGGTCAATTCGTCTTCCGGAAGTTGCACCATGATCGAGGCCGAGCGCATGCCGACGGGGTAGGTGGCGGCTTCGATCCCGCCGAGCCGGTTGCGCAGCTCGCGGCCGACCGCATCAATGGAGAAGCCGAGCGCCTTGCCCTGCGCGGTCAGGTCCAGCACCAGCTCGATCTTGTCATAAGCGAGGCTGTCTTCCACCGCCGACACCTCGGGGAACTGGGCGACGGCCGTCTTCAGGGCCTCCGCAGCCTCCTTCAGCGTCTCCGCGTCCGCGCCGGTAAGCTCCACGTCGAGCGCGTCGCCGCCGGGGCCGAACCGGCCGCCGCGCGCGCTCAGCTCCTCGAGCAGCGGGTGGCGTGGCACCCGGTCCTGCAGATCGCTGACGAAGGTGAAGGAGGAATAGGGTCTGAGGTCGGCGTCGATCAGCGAGATCGAGACGGCGCCCAGTTGATCGGCGTCCTTGTCCTCGGCCGAGGCCAGCCCGCGGCCCGCGCCGCCGCCGACCTGGCCGAGCGCATGGGTGACCGGGTTGGCGCCATGTTCCTCGGCCAATTCCTCGGCGTAGTCGACCACGGCCGTCTGCAGGCTCGTCAGCATCTCGATCGTGTCGTCACGGGTCGCGCCCGGGGCCATCGAGAAATTGACGGTCACGTCCGACCGCTCGGGTGCGTTGAAGAACCGGAAGGTCACATCGCCCCGGGTGAACAGCGCCACCTGGGTCGCGAGCACCAGGATCGCGCCCGCCAGCACCGGATAGCGGGCCCAGATCACGAACCGGATCAGCGGCCGGAACAGCTTTGCGCGCACGAATCGGAAGCCCTTGTTCACCTGCCGCGAAGGCCAGTCGTACCAGTGCTCCTTTGCCGAATGGGTGATCGCATGCGCCATGTGGTTGGGCAGGATCAGGAAGCATTCCACCAGCGAGGCGAGCAGCACCGCGATCACGGTGAAGGGAATATCGGCGATCAGATCGCCGAACCGCCCGCCGATGGCGGTGAGCCCGAAAAAGGCGATCACCGTCGTGAGCGTGGCCGAGAACACCGGCGGGAACATCCGCCGGGCGGCGTTCTCGGAGGCGGTCACCGGATCCTCGCCGCGGTGGCGGGCCCGGAAGTCGGCATGTTCGCCGACAACGATGGCATCGTCGACCACGATGCCGAGAGTGATGATAAGCGCGAAGATCGAGATCATGTTGAGGGTGAGCCCGAACGCGTACATCACCGAGATTGCCGTGAGCATCGAGACCGGGATGCCGACCGCCACCCAGAAGGCGGTGCGCGCGTTGAGAAACAGAAACAGCAGCATCAGCACCAGCCCGAGGCCCATCGCGCCGTTCTCCAAGAGCAGATCGAGCCGGTCGGTGATGATCTCGGCCCTTGTGCGGACAAGCTCGATCTCCACACCCTCGGGCAGCGTCAGCAGCATCTCTTCGGCGACATCCTCGACGATCCCCTGCATCCGCACCGCGTCACCCTGGGCCGATCGGCTGACATTGATCGACACCGCCCGCGCATCGCCCACGAAATAGGCGGTGTTGCGGTCGATCCCCTCGACATAGACATCCGCGACATCGCCGATGGTCAGCTTGGAGCCGTCGGCGTTGGAACGCAGCACGATGCCGAGAATGTCGTCCTTCGTACGCTTCGCCACGCCGGTGCGGACCCGGGCCGAGCCCGAGGCAACGTTGCCCGCCGGGTCGGTCGCCGCCTCTTCGGCGATGGCGCTGGCGATCTCGCTCATGGTGACGTCGTTGAGGATCAGCGAGGCCGAGGTGGCTTCAACCACGGTCTGTGGCGCGGCGACCCCGCGAATGCTGGTGCGCGTCACCCCTTCGGTGAACAGCCGGGCAATCATCTCGTCGGCGAACCGCGCAAGTTGATCGACGCCGACGGGGCCGGAGATGACCACATCGGTCACCGGGTCGCGCCAGGCGCCGCGGGTCACGTCGGGGTCTTCGGCGTCGTCGGGCAGGGTGCTGATCCCGCTCGCGGCCTCCTCGACATCTGCGGCGGCGCGCGACATGTCCCACCCCGGCTCGAATTCAAGTGTGATCCGGGCGCGGCCCTCGGTCGAGCGCGCGGTGCTCGAAGTCACCCCTTCGACGGCCAGAAGGGCTGGTTCCAGCGCCTGGACGATCCCGGCATCGACGTCGTCGGCCCCGGCGCCGTCCCAGCGCACGCTGACGGTCACATCATCGACGACCACGTCGGGAAAGAACTGCGCCCGCATCCGCGGCAGGGTGGATATGCCGACGGCGATCAGCACCACCAGCAGCAGGTTGGCCACGGTGGCGTGGCGGGTGAAATAGCTCAGTAGTCCGTGCGCGGCGGTGGCAGGGTTGCGGATCACGGGTCAGCCCCCCATCCGGTCTTCGAGCCGCTCGACCAGCGAGGCCGGAACCTCGTCGGCTTCGAGTTGCTTGAGGATCCGCGCCTTGGCGTCGTCGGGCATCATCGGGTTTTTCTTCACAAAGGCGATCAGCGCGTCACGGCGCTCCGCCTCAAGGGTGATCATCTCGCCGTCACCGTTACCGTCACCAGCCCCACCACCGCCGCCCATGCCGCCGCCACCCGCTCCTGTGCCGGCTTGCGCCGTCTCGACCTCACCGTCTTCGCGGAAAGGCCGCACCGCGATGCCGACGCCGAGCAGCGGCGTGCGCTGGGCCACCACCTCGCGGCCCGCCAGGTCGCCCGCGCGCACCAGCACGTTGTCGCCCTGGCGTCGCAGCACCTCCACGGGGCGTTCTTCGAGCCGGTTCTCCTCACCGAGCACCAGCACGGTGGAGGCGGAATCCACCGCCGCCGCGGGCAGAGACGCCACGTCGTCGAGCGCGGGCTCGCGGATCTCGACGGTGACGAAATCGCCGGGCCGGAACCCCGGTGCCGCGTCGAGCCGGGCGAACAGCAACCGGCCGGTCAACCCCTCGCCCACCTCGGCGCTCTCGCGGTCGATCCGGCCGGTCGCGACGAGATCGACACCCGAGACCGCGAGCCGCACGGTCACGTCGGCTTGAGTGAGCCCGCCCGAGGCATCGACCAGACGCGCATATTGCGCGGTCGAGAGGCGGAACGACACTTCCAGCGCCCGCGGGTCGACCAGGGTCGCGATCTGTTCGTTCGCGGTGATCAGCCGTCCCTCGACGAGCGTGACGCCCGATAAGGTACCGGCGAAGGGTGCGCGCACGTCCGTTTCGGCCAGCCTGCGGCGCGCTTCTTCAAGGGCGATCCCGCGCCGCGCCAGCGTGTTGGCGGCGGTCGCCACACGGGCCTCGGCGCTGGCGAGCGACGAGCGGCGCGAGAGCACCGCCTGGGCCGCCGCGGCTTCGGCAAGGGCGGCGGTCTCCACCGCCGCCTCGGTTCCGACGCCGCGTGAGGCGAGGTCCCTTTGCCGCGCCAGCGCTTGGGCGCGCAATTCCACCTGGGCACGGGCCGAGGCCAGGTCGTCCTCGGCGATTTCCAGCGCCGCGGACGCGTCGCGGACCTCCGCTTCGGCCTCCGCCAGGTCGGTTTCCGCCAGCGCCAGCGTATCTTCGAGATCGGACGGATCGACCCGCACCAGAAGCTGCCCGGCCTCGACCCTGCCGCCCTCCTCGAAACCGGCCCCGAGCTCCACGACCATTCCGCCGGTCTGACTGCGGATCTCCAGCTCACGCCGCGCCCGCACCTCGCCGAAGGCCTCCAGCACGGGCTCGATGCGTTCGGGGGCAATGCGGGCGACGTTGACCGCATAGACCCGTTCGCGGGCCGGGCGAGAGAAGCTCTCTTGCGCCATGCGTTCCTCGATGGCCGAGCGAACGGTCTGGGCGGCGAGCGCAAGCAGCGCGAAGGTCACAGCGACGAGGAAGAGCCCGGTCAGGCTGCGGCGCAGGAAACGCATGAGATCTGTCCCTTGTTACTTTACCCGATCCACATTTGCGCGCCGCCGCCTGGGGGGCAATTGGGCAAAGTTGACAAGGCCGTTACGCCCTTTACGGGCGCCGGGATCATTTCCGTCGTTTGTGTTCGTCGAGACGGGAAAAAATCTCGACGAAGTTGCAGGGCGGGTGCCGGTAGTCGAGCTGAGGGGCGAGAATCTCGTCCCAGGCGTCCTTGCAGGCGCCGGTGGAACCCGGCAGCGCGAAGAGATAGGTGCCGTTCGCCACGCCGCCGGTAGCGCGCGACTGCACCGCGCTGGTGCCGATCTTCTGGAAGGAGACCAGCGCGAAGACCGTCCCGAAGGCGTCGATCTCCTTTTCGTAGACATCGCGGTGCGCCTCGACACTCACGTCGCGCCCGGTGAGCCCGGTGCCGCCGGTGGAAATCACCACGTCGATCTCCGGGTCCAGGCTCCAAGCCCTGAGCTTGTCGGCAATCGCGGCGCGATCGTCCCTGACGATATCGCGCGCGGCCAGCACGTGCCCTGCCGCTTCCAGCCGTTTGACCAGCGTGTCACCGGAGCGGTCCTGGTCGAGACCCCGCGTATCCGATACGGTGAGCACGGCGATGCGCACGGGGATGAAGTCTCGCGTCTCGGCGTCGGTTATCTGGTTCATGTCTGTTTCCCTGCATTAGTCTCACATCTCGAACCAGTTCACACGCGGTCCGAGGTTTTTCACCCGGGTTTGCCCGATCAACCCCTCTTCGCCCCAGCAATCGTGGATATGGCCGCACAGCAGGAGTTTCGGTTGCACCCGCTCGGCGGCCGCGTACACCGCCGTCGAGCCGACCGAAACGCCGGTCGAGGTCCGGTCGGCGATGCCCTTGGGCGGGGAATGCGAGATGATCACATCCGCCCCGTCCGCAGTCTTCAGCAGGTCCTCTGCTTCGGCCTCGGTCAGATCCCAGCTCCAGGCGCCGAAGGGCGTGACCGGCACGCCGCCGCCGATCCCGAAAAGCGTGACACCGTCCATCGTAATTGTGTCACCGTGTAGCACAAATGCGCCCTCGGGCGCGGCCATGCGCAGTTCCTCGAGGCTCTCGTTGTTGCCCGGCACCAGGACCAGAGGTGTCTCTATTCCGGCCAGAAGCCGCATCGCCTCTGCGACACCCCTGCGCATGTTGCCAAAGTCTCCCGCGCCGATCACCAGGTCGGCCACCCGCGAGGCGGCGACGATTTCCTCGGCCCGGGCGCGCGCCAGGTGAAGGTCGGAAAAGGCGAGGATCTTCATGCTGTCTCCCTCAGTTTCGCCTGGATTTCCAGAAGGTCCGCCCAGGCCTCGCGCTTCGCGGCAGGATTGCGCAGCAGGTATGCCGGATGGGTCATCGGCATGACCGCGCGGTCCTCGGCTATCGTCCAGGTGCCGCGCATACGCAGGATGCCGGTGCGCCCCAGGAGTGCGCCGCAGGGTGTGTTACCCATCAGGATGAGCACATCCGGGTCCACCAGCGCGATGTGGCGGCGCACGAAGGGCAGCATGATCGCCGCTTCGTCCGGTGTCGGGGTCCGGTTCGCAGGTGGCCTCCAGGGCAGCACGTTGGTGATGTAGACGGACCGGCCCGGGTCCGGGTGGTCACGCGATAGGCCGATCGCGGCGAGCATCCGGTCGAGCAACTGACCGGCCCGCCCGACGAATGGCCGCCCGACGCGGTCCTCGTCCGCTCCCGGGGCCTCGCCGACGATCATCACCCGCGCCTCCGGGTTGCCCTCGGCGAAGACGAAATTTCGCGCGCCACGCTTGAGTTCGAGCCCGTCGAAACCGCGCATCGCCTCGGCCAACGCCTCGAGGCTGTCCGCCGCCTCTGCGCGGGTCAGGGCCTCGGCGCCATGGTTCCGCCGGACCGGTTCCACCGGGGTCGCGACAGGGTCCGGCACAGCCTTGCGGGCGGGTTTCGGGCTGCTGTCGGCAAGCGCGTAACGGTCGATGGCTTTGTCGCCCACCGCGTCCACGACGCCGAGCTCCACGTACCATTCCAAAAGCGCCTTTGCGCCGTACCAGTCGACCGCCGAATCCATGGCGGCACGCTACCCGATGCCCGGGCCCCCGACCATGCCTCTTCATGCTGGTTTTTGCAGGGCGGTTCGCTTTGGCCGGGGCCTGCCGCGCGCCTGTTACCCGGGTTTGCGACCCGGCTCAGTCCCCGGGGCCGCGCGGA
>DQCI01000113.1:8420-9669 GCA_003545125.1 Paracoccaceae bacterium | reverse complement strand
CGAGACCGCCAATATCGACCGGCGCGCCCACCTTCACACGCAAGAGCAGGGCGAGCGTTGCCGCCTCGGCAATGCCACGCGCGAGGTTCGGCGACAGATCTCCCGCGGCCCCCGGGGCGATGACCTCTGCCATGCCCTCGGCGGCGAGCGCAGGCGTCAGCGCATCCGACCCCAGCGTGTTCACCCCCAGCCGATTGACGAAGTCGAGAAGCAGCGAATGCCGGGTGGCCAGGTCCATGAAGGCCTTGATCCCGTCCGCGCACCGCTCGGCCAGTTGCGCTGTGTCGGCGCCAGCACCTTGGACCAGCGTCACCAACTCGCCCGAGAGCGCGTCAACAGCGGTGCGCAACAACGCGTCGGTCGCGCGGAAAAGGTGGGAGAAAGTCCCCGCGACACGCTTGCCTGGCGGATCACGTCGGCGATCTGCGCGACCTCCGGCCCAATTTGGCGAACACCAGCGTGGCGGCCTCAATCAGCCGCTGGCATATCCGCTCGCGGCGTTGGAGCCCGACCCGGGTGCGGCGTTCATCACGCTGTCGCCGATATCGACATAGACGAGGGTCGGGCCCGCACAGGCCACCGACCTTGTCGCGTCGAGCTCGTCGAACTCCTGCTGCTTTTGCGCGATCCGGTCCGTCCCGTCACCGCGCCAGACCTGCGGGCTGCCGTCGCCTTCGACGGTGGCGACGCGCGGCGCGGGCATCACCGGCGCGCTCGCGGGCGCGGGTCTCGCCTCGACCAGGCGGCCGATCCGGAAGTCATTGGGCGGTTCAGTTGCAGTCAGTGCAGCGCGGGCTGCGGCAAGATCTCGTTCCGGCGTCAATTGGTCGAGGGTTGCAAACGTTGCGCCCGGGGCGACATTTTCGCACACCGCGACCGGGAACGTGGCGATCCGCCCGCTCGGCCGGAACGCCCCGGGGCAGGAAATGGCAACTTCGACCGTGCCCACCAGCCGCAAATCCACCCCCCGGCGCCTGCGCGGTGACCAGGTCCACCGGCAAGGCGGTCTCGGCGGCACTCTCACCAGGCATTCCCGCAAGGGCCAGGTTCCCGAGGGCCAACGATACGCTCATCGAGCCAAGCGGCGAAATTTCACCTGCAAATTCGGATGACATGAAAGTGATTGTGACGAGTGCGCGAATTCCAAATCGCGAGACTCACCCGGTCGGTTGTAGGATTGCCCAAGCGTTTGCGTCAGGGTGGCCTGCCCGAAGCAATGCCGGGTCCCCGATCGGTTCCCGCCCTTGCC
>DQCI01000113.1:6361-8265 GCA_003545125.1 Paracoccaceae bacterium | reverse complement strand
ACCCAGGCGTCGTTCGAAATTGCCGGCAAGCGGCTCGGGGCGGATGTGATGAATATGGCGATGCAGGCCTCGTCGATAAAAAAGGGCGAGACCCTGATCGACACGGCGCTGACCCTCAACGCGATGCGCCCCGATCTCCTCGTGGTGCGTCACCCCAATTCGGGCGCGGTGAACCTTTTGGCCGAGAAGGTTAACGCGGCGGTGCTGAACGCCGGCGACGGCAAGCACGAGCACCCGACCCAGGCGCTGCTCGACGCGCTCACCATCCGCCGCGAGAAAGGGCGCCTGCACCGGCTCACCATCGCGATCTGCGGCGATATCGCCCATAGCCGGGTCGCCCGCTCCAACCTGATCCTGCTCGGAAAGATGGAAAACCGGGTGCGCCTCGTCGGCCCTCCGACCCTGATGCCAGGCGGTATCGGCGAGTTTGGCGTCGAGGTCTACGACGACATGCGCGCCGGTCTCGCGGACGCAGACGTGGTGATGATGCTGAGGCTCCAGAAGGAACGGATGGACGGCGGGTTCATCCCTTCCGAACGCGAATACTATCACCGCTACGGGCTCGACAGTGAAAAGCTCGGCTACGCCAAACCCGACGCCATCGTCATGCACCCGGGGCCGATGAACCGCGGTGTCGAGATCGACGGCACCATAGCCGACGACATCAACCGCTCGGTGATCCAGGAGCAGGTCGAGAATGGGGTCGCGGTGCGCATGGCAGCGATGGACCTGCTCGCGCGCAATCTGCCGGCGCAAGCCGAGCCCGATGGCGTGCTGGTATGAGCCACGATCTCACGCTCCCCGACCGCGACGATGCCCGTGCGATCTGGGTGTTCACCGCCGCACTCGATGCCCCTGCTTTCGCGGCCTTCGCCAAGGTCGCGGGCACCTGGCCGCTGGCCGAGGCGCTCGGCCTCGAGGGCCTCAGCCCCGCCTCGGTCGAGACCTTTCTGGCCGACGATCTCGAGGAATACGGGCTCGAACGCTACCTCACCGAGGCCCACGGCATGGATCCCGCCTCGGTCGCCCCGGACGCGGACCGCCTCGCCGCGGTCACCGGGCCGGTCGTGCTGCTGTTCTCGCGCGGCTTGCCGGACGGCGCGACCAGGATCGATCCGGTCCCCCCGCTCGCTTTCGTTGGCCGCTACGACGCGCCCTATTCGCTCGCCCCGGCCGCGCCGAACGCGCCCCGCGAAAGCACCAGGGGCCATCTCTCCGGACCTGCCGGCCCCGACCCGGACCCTGGGCTGATGCGCCGTCCCCTGCTGATTACGCTGGGCATGCTCGTCGTGCTCGCTGTTCTCGTTCTGGCGCTGGCGTGAACGTGAGAAACGGGCTATCCCGCCCAGTGACCCAGACCAATGACCCCGCTGCCGATGCCAGACCGGAGCCCGCCATGCCAACGCCCTTTCCCACCCTCGCCGACGGCGAGACCTTGATCGCCCGTTTCAGCGGCAACCCGGCGACTTACATCAAGGAACATATGATGCTCGCCGCTGTCGGGGCCGTCGGCGCAACCGGTGTTCTGATCGCGATGGGGGAGCCGCATTACTGGACCGGGGCGGTCGGCGCGTTGCTCGCGATCGCGATCCGTGGGGTCTATGTCTATTCCGAAGCGGTCGGCCAGACCTGGCAGCTCACCGACAAACGGCTGCTTTCGCCCACCGGAATGGCGATCCGGCTGAGCGACATCGCCGATGTACGGACCATCATCTCGGCCGCCCAGGTGGTGACCCACACGGGCGACAAATACCTCATCAAGTACCAACCCGACCCGAAGGGGGTGGCCGAGACGATCAAGACCGGCCGGACCTGACCCGCCGGCCGCCCCTGTCGCAGCCCAGATGAGACGGAAGACACCGAAAACGGAGTACGGTGCTGCCGGGCCCAAGCCACCGTCCGTC
>DQCI01000113.1:5972-6321 GCA_003545125.1 Paracoccaceae bacterium | reverse complement strand
ATGTTGCTCCCCGCCGCCGCCCCGCCTATACCGGGCGCATGGACGCCGACGGGCCGCAGATGACCGGTTTCACCGCCACCAACGCGCAAGCCGCATTTCCGGGTTGGGAGGGCATCCTCGACCCGGGCGAGAGGATCGTCTGGCAAGGCCGGCCCGACCAGCAGTTCAATATCGCCGCCCGCGAGATCCCGAGCGCCATCTTCGCGCTGTTCTTTGCCGGCTTCGCGGTGTTCTGGATGACCAAGGCGGCTGAGTCCGGGGGGCCGTTCTGGATGTTCGGCCTGATCCATTTCTCGGTCGGTCTCGGAATCTTCTGGAAGTCTCTCTTCGGCGCCACCCAGCGCCGCCG
>DQCI01000113.1:4656-5862 GCA_003545125.1 Paracoccaceae bacterium | reverse complement strand
GCCACGATCCATTTCGCCCGTGAACGCCGCAAAGGCGACAAGGGACGCAGCTATTCCGTGCCCATCGGTTTCGAACGCATCGCGGATGGCCAGAAGGTGCTCGCGCTCTTGCGTCAGGCCCAGCGCGGGGAGGGAGACACATGAGCGAACGCCCGGACATAACCGCCGCCCTTGCCGAGGGCGAGCAATTGCGCTGGCAGGGCCACCCGAAACCCGGCCGGCCGGTCTCGCACCGGGCCAGCCTGATCGGTGTGCTGTTCTATTCCGGCACCATCGCGCTGCTTCTGTTCGCCTGGTGGCTGGAGATCTACAAAGGGCACCTGCCGGGTGTGCGCCTGTCCATCTACGGAGTGATCGGGACGGCGGCCTTCCTCGCCTTCGTCGGGCTCAGGGTGACCCTGCTCGACCGGCGTCGCGCCCGCGCCCGCGATGCGCGCACCGCCTACGCGATCACCGACCGGCGGGTGCTGGCTCTGGCAGGTCCCTATACCGCCGAGGTTTCACTGGGCCCCGGGGTACGCGCTGAGCTCAAGGCGGGCGGGGTGAACGTGGAGGGGCCCGGGGCGAAGATCCGCCTCGACCGGCTCAAGGACGCCAAAGCGGCGCAGGGCATTCTCTTGGCCGAGATCGGGGGACAAGGATGACAACCACCACCTTCACCAACGCGCGCCTCGTCGATCCCGACACCGGGACCGAGACCCTGGGAAGTCTCACCATTCGGGGTGGCCTGATTGTTGGCCGCGACATGATGCCGGGGCACGCACCGCAAGGCGAGATTGTCGATTGCGGCGGCAAGCACCTCGCCCCGGGCCTCGTCGACATCGGCGTCAAGATCGGCGAGCCCGGCGAGCGCCACAAGGAAAGCTTCCGCACCGCCGGCGCGGCCGCCGCGGCGGGCGGGGTAACGACGATGGTCACCCGGCCCGACACGACCCCCGCGATCGACACCCCCGAGACGCTCGATTTCGTCACCCGCCGTGCCCGTGAGGTCGCCCCGGTCCGGGTCCATTCGATGGCCGCGCTCACCAAGGGCCGCGACGGCCGCGAGATGGTCGAGGTGGGGTTCCTGATGGACGCCGGCGCCGTCGCTTTCACCGATTGCGACCGGGTGGTGACCGACGCACGGGTGTTCTCGCGCGCGCTCACCTATGCCGGGGGCCTTGGCGCGCTGGTGATGGCCCATCCACAGGAGCCGGGGCTCTCGAA
>DQCI01000113.1:0-4591 GCA_003545125.1 Paracoccaceae bacterium | reverse complement strand
GCCGACAATCTCTCCGCCCGGGTGGCGCTGCCGGTGCTGGAGCGGGCGAAAGCCGCCGGGATCGACGTGACCGCGGGGGTCAACGTCCACCATCTCACGCTCAATGAGCTCGACGTCGGCGCCTACCGGACATTTTTCAAACTGAAACCGCCGCTGCGCTCGGAAGACGACCGGTCGGCGATGGTCGAGGCCGTGGCGGCGGGGCTGATCGATGTGATCTCGTCGATGCACACGCCGCAGGACGAGGAATCCAAACGCCTGCCGTTCGAGGAGGCGGCCTCCGGCGCGGTCGGGCTCGAAACCCTGCTGCCGGCGGCGTTGCGCCTCGTCCATGCCGGCAGCATCGAGCTTGCGGTGCTGTGGCGGGCGCTGTCGCTGAACCCCGCTCGCCGGTTCGGGCTGCCGGGCGGGACACTGGCTGCGGGGGCGCCCGCCGATCTGGTGCTGTTCGACGCCGATGCGCCGTTCGTGCTGAGCCGGTTCGACCTGCGCTCCAAGTCGAAGAACACGCCCTTCGATGAGGCACGCATGCAGGGCCGGGTGCTGGGCACCTGGGTGGGTGGTGAGCGAGTTTTCGGCTGAACCGGGCCACCCGTGTCCGGACTTCGCCCGGGCGAAGTTGCAGTTACCGCTAACATCAATAATATCAATATGTTGACCCCCTGTCCGAGTTCGCCCACCCCTCGCCCACCCCTCGCCCACCTCTCGCTCAACGCGAAGAAAACTCACACAGTGGGCCGCGCGCCCCGCTTTCTTCGGTTTCGAAATACCTCGGGGTCCGGAGCTGAGCCCCGGTCCGGCGCCACCCACCCGCGCTCCCCTGCGCCGAGCGGTGCCGAGGGGGCCGGCGCGGCGTTTTTCCTTGCGATCACCGCGCCCGGTGGGAGATAGATGAGCCATGCCCGAATTCACCACGCCCCTCGCCCTGCTCACCCTCACCTTCCTTGCCGGCTACCTGCTCGGCTCGGTCCCTTTCGGCCTGGTCTGGGCGAAGCTGTTCGGATTAGGCGATATCCGGGCGATCGGCTCGGGCAATATCGGCGCGACCAACGTCTTGCGGACCGGCAACAAGCTCGCCGCCTCCCTGACGCTGGTCGGCGACATCGGCAAGGGGGCCGCCGCCGTGCTGGTCGCGCGTTTCCTCATCGGCGAAGACGCGGCGCAGGCAGCGGGGCTCGGCGCCTATCTCGGCCATCTGTTCCCGGTCTACATCGGCTTCAAGGGCGGCAAGGGGGTGGCAACCTGGCTCGGCACGCTCGTAGCCCTTGCCTGGCCGGTCGGGCTGGCATGCGCCGGGACCTGGCTTCTGGTGGCGGCCTTGTTCCGGATTTCCTCGCTCGCAGGTCTGACCGCCGCCGCGCTGGGCCCGGTCTGGGCGCTGGTGCTCGGGCGGCCGGAGGCGGTGGTGATCGCGCTCCTGCTCGGCGCGCTGATCTTCCAGCGCCATCACCAGAACATCCGCCGTTTGCTGCGCGGCGCGGAACCGAAGATCGGGAAGAAATAGGTCCGCAGGGACAGTCCGGCCTGGGTCGAGTGTGAATTCAGCGCGCAACACCTCTTCCGGGGCTGCAGCCTTCGTCATTGATTCGACACAGTTTTGGGCGCAGATTCGGCCAAGTGGAACACCTCGAAGGAAATTGGAGTCATGACATTCACGCAAGCGTTGGCCAACGCGATCTCGGTCTATTACAGCATTTTTGAAGGCCGCGCGTCGCGGTCGGAATACTGGTGGCCGGTTTTGCCGATGCTCGTGGGCTACATCTTGATCTTCTCCCTAATGGGAGCGGTGATGCCCATGGCCGACGGGGACGGGCAACTCGCACCCGGCGCCACGGGACCGGTGATCCTCGTGTTTGTCGTCTATTTTGTCGTGTGGATCTACTCAGTTGTCATGACTATTCCGTTGACGGTCCTCACGGGGCGGCGGCTGCACGACACCAACCGCTCGGCTTGGTGGATCCTGATCGCGCTGATCCCGCTCATCGGGGGGATCATCTTGCTGGTGCTCTTGGCGCTGCGTGGCACCGAGGGCCCGAACCGTTTCGGTGACGACCGGCTGAACCCGGGCGCCGGCGGCGGATATGGCGGATATGGCGGCGAGGGGCTCACCAAATCCTCGCTGCCCGATGTGCCCAGAGACTGAGGGTGCGACGCGCGCGGCAGGGAACGGCGTTCTGCAACCCGCGCGTCGCCCGGGCGAAATCCGGGTGGGCGCGGACGGCGGGCCACCATATTCCCTATTTCTGGGCCATACGCTCGACCGCATCGGCGGTGCGCTTGGTGTTGTGGTAGATTCCGAAGGCGAGGTAGAGCCCGCCGCCCAGGACGACGGTGTAGAGCGCGCCGAAAATGAGCACGGCGATGCCCTGGAAAAAGCCTTCGGAGAACATGGTCGCGAAACCCGCGATCACGGTGCCGACCGCCGATATGATGATGATGATTGCGATCAGGCTTTCGAATGACTTGATGAAAAAGTCGCGCATGTCTGGTCCTTTCAGGTGCCGCGTCCACGTCGTCACGCGGCAATTCTCCATTGAGCGACCGGTGCGGTCAATCCCCGGGCGTGTCGCGATCAGTAGCTGTATTCGGCGTAGATCCGGCTGAGATCGCCGTTCCAGTCGCCGTAGTAATGCGCGAGCAGTTCGTCGGCCGGGGTCATCCCGTCTTCCACGCTGTCTTCGAGCGCGGTGAGGAAATGGCGCTCGTCGGGCACCATGCCGCCGAAACCGGGCCGGGCGCGGCGCCGAAGCCCGCCGCGGGCGATGTCGAGCACGTTTTCGGCCAGGACCCGCATGTGCAGGTTGCCGACCTGGCCCTGGAGCCCGTCGACCGAAGCGGCCACGCGGAGCGCTTCGCGGGTTTCCGCATCCCAATCCTTCACCAGATCCCAGGCGGCATCGAGTGCGGACGCGTCGTAGAGCAGCCCGACCCAGAAGGCCGGCAAGGCGCAGATCCGCCGCCAGGGCCCGCCGTCCGCCCCGCGCATTTCCATGAATTGCTTGATCCGCACCTCGGGGAAGATCGTGGTGAGGTGGTCGGCCCAGTCGCTGAGCGTCGGGATCTCGCCAGGGAGCGCGGGGAGGCGTCCGTTCATGAAATCGCGGAACGACTGGCCGCGGGCGTCGACGTAGGTCCCGTTCCGGTAGACGAAATACATCGGCACATCGAGCGCGTAGTCGACGTAGCGCTGGAACCCGAAGCCGTCTTCGAACACGAAGGGCAGCATGCCGGTGCGCGCCGGATCGAGATCGCGCCAGATCCGCGAGCGCCAGGATTTGTGGCCGTTGGGCTTGCCGTCAAGAAACGGTGAGTTGGCGAACAGCGCGGTCGCCACCGGCTGCAGCGCGAGACCGACGCGGAACTTTTTCACCATGTCGGCTTCGGAGCCGAAGTCGAGGTTCACCTGCACGGTGCAGGTGCGGTACATCATCTGTTTGCCGTGGGTGCCGACCTTGTCCATGTAGTCGGTCATCAGCTTGTAGCGGCCCTTGGGCATCATCGGCATGTCGTCATGCGACCAGATGGGCGCTGTGCCGAGGCCGATGAAGCGCGCGCCGATCTGATCGGCCACGGTCTTCACCTCGCGCAGGTGTTCGTTCACCTCGTCGCAGGTCTGGTGGATCGTCCCCAACGGCGCGCCGGACAGCTCGAGCTGGCCGCCGGGCTCGAGCGAGATATTCGCGCCCTTGAGCTCCAGTCCGATGATGTATTCGCCCTCGTGGATCGGCGACCAGCCAAAGGTGTCGCGCAAGCCTTCGAGCATCGCCTTGATCGAGCGCGGGCCTTCATAGGGGAGCGGTTTCAGGGTATCTTTGCAATAACCAAACTTCTCGTGCTCGGTGCCGATGCGCCATTCTTCAATGGGTTTGCACCCGGAAGCGAGATATTCGGCAAGTTGTTCGGGCCGTTCGATCGGTCCGCCGCCGGACTGGGGAATGGACATGGGGGGCCTCCGGAGCTGGTCTGTTCGCGTTCCCCGGATTCCTGTGGGAAGTGCGGGGCGGTGTCAATCTCAATGCGTTGCGGGGGAGGCGCCATCGGCGGGTGAGAGTCCGGGGCCTCGGAATTCCTCCAAGCCATTGTTTTATTTCAATGAGCAGAACGGCAGACGGGTCCCGAAACCCGTCTTGAGGGTGTCCAAGGCCCCGAATTGCGAACGCCCCAGCTGTGTCGTGCTACCGCACGCCCTACCGCCGCCAGATCACGATTGTCTCGCGGGGCCGCCCCTGGCTCGCGCGGATCGCCGCTTCCATGTCGGCGCCAGGCAGGGCCGTGAGCGCGTCGAACAGCGCCTCGGTGCCGGCCGCCGAGGTCGGCACGCTCAGCCGCTCGCCGCCGCCGGTGAACCGCCAGACAGGCAGGCCGGCGCGGTCGGGAATGATGGCGACCTCGCTGAGCCCGTCGAGCGAGAGGAACCCGCCGCCGACCGGGGCCAGGTAGACGATCTGGCGCTCGTCCACCTCGACGACCCCCAGCCCGCCGCTGCCGCCATGGAACCGCGCCCGCTGCACCGAGGCCCAGAGCATCGACGCGCCGCCCGCGGCCAGCGCCCAACTGGCCCACTTGATGAGCCCGAGCGAGGTGAGACCCC
>DQCI01000218.1:6059-8718 GCA_003545125.1 Paracoccaceae bacterium | reverse complement strand
GAGCCTTGACCGCCCACATGTCGTCGAACACCCTCGGCCGGCTCGGCCCGTCCGGCCCGTCCGGCAGCCGCGCGCGGTTCCTGCCGGGGCTCGCCGCCGCGCCGGAGGCGGAGGAGATCGACCTCGTCGCGCTGGCGCGCGTGCTGTGGCGCGGCAAGCTCTGGATCGCGGCCGCGGCAGTGCTGTTCGCCACCGCCGGCTGGCTGTGGGCGACCCGCGTCGCGGTGCCCTATTACACCGCGCAAGCCACGGTGGTGCTGGAGCCGAGCCAGGCCAGCGTGGTCAATCTCGACAGCGTGGTCGCGGGGCTCGGCACCGACCAGCTCAGCATCAACACCGAGGCCGAGGTGCTGACCTCGCGCCGGCTGATGGAGCGGCTCACCGGACGGCTCGACCTCACCGCCGACCCCGAGTTCAACCGCTGGCTCGGGGCCGAGATCCTGCCGCCGCCCGCGGTCCAGCACGACACCACGCTGCGCGCGGTCGCCGCCGCCATCTCGGTCGCCAACCTCAAGGCGAGCTACGTCTTCGAGATCACCGCGGTCACCACCGATCCGGCGAAGTCGGCGGCGCTGGCCAGCGCGCTGGCCGAGGTCTATGTCGCCGACCGGCTGCAGGTGAAGTTCGACGCCACCGAGGCCGCGACCGGCTGGCTCACCGAGCGGGTGGCGGCGCTCAAGCGCGAGCTCGAGGCGAGCGAGACCGCGGTCCAGGCCTTCACCGCCGGCACCGACCTGGTCTCGCCGGAAGCGCTGGCGGCCCTCGGCCGGCAGCTGAAGGACAACCGCGCAAGGCGCGCGGACCTCGCCCGGACGCGCGACGCCGCCGCTGCGGAGCTGGCGGCGCTGCGCGCGGCGCTGACGGCAGGGCTCGGGACGGGGCTCGGGACGGGCGACGGCGCGGCGCTGGCGGCGGCCGGGGACGCCACGCTCGCCCAGCTGGTCGCGGACGGCGCCGGGCCGGCCCGGATTGCCGCCCGCGCCGAAACGGTCGCGGCGCGTCTCGAAGACCGGCGCGCCGGCGCCGAAGCCCGGATCACCGCGCTCGCCGCGGCCGCCGAGGGGCTGGCGGCGGCCTATCAGGCGCAGTCGGCCGACCTGGTCCGGCTCGAGCAGATGAAGCGCGAAGCCGAGGCCTCGCGCGCGCTCTACGAATACTTCCTGACCCGGCTGAAGGAGACCGCGGTCCAGCAGGGGATCCAGCAGGCCGACGCCCGGGTGCTCTCCGAGGCCGCCCCGCCGCTCGGCCCCTCGGCGCCGCGCACCCGGCGCACGCTCGTGCTGATGATGCTTCTCGGCGGCGTCGCGGCCGCCACGCTCATCGCCCTGCGCGAGATGCTCAACACCGGCGTGCGCACCGCCGAGGCGCTCGAGGCCGAAACCGGCCACGCCGTCTTCGGCCAGGTCCCGAAGATCCCCGCGCGCGCCCGCGCCGAGGTGCTCGCGCACCTGGTCGAGAACCCCACCTCCGCCGCCGCGGAAGCGGTGCGCAACCTGCGCACCTCGCTGATGCTCTCCAACGTCGACCGCCCGCCGCAGGTGATCCTCTCCACCTCCGCCATGCCCGGCGAAGGCAAGACCACCCTGGCCATCGCGCTCGCCCAGAACTACGCCCGGCTCGGCCGCAAGGTGCTGCTGGTCGAGGGCGATCTGCGCCGCCGGGTGTTCGGCGAATACTTCGCCCTCGCCCAGAACAACGGCTTGCGCGCGGTGCTCGGCGCCGAGAACAGCTTCGAGGCGGTGGTTCAGCCGGTCGCAGCACTCGGCGCCGACGTGCTCACCGGCGGCAAGAGCGCCACCAACGCCGCCGACCTCTTCACCTCCGACCGCTTCGCCACCCTCATCAAGGGCCTGCGCCAGCGCTACGACATCATCATCATCGACATGCCCCCGGTCCTGCTCGTTCCCGACGCCCGCATCGTCGCCCCGCGCGCCGACGCCGTCCTCTTCGCCGTCAAATGGGACCACACCTCCCGCGCCCAGGTCGCCGAAGCCATCCGCCAGTTCGAACTCGCCGGCACCAAAATCACCGGCCTCGTCCTCACTCAGATCGACCCGAAAGGCATGAAAAAATACGGATACGCCGGAAAATACGGCGCTTACGGTACATACAAATCCGACTATTACGATCACTGAACGCAACACCCCCCCGGGCCACGGGGGAGAGGCGTGGAACGGGAGAGAACCAATGGCCACAATCGAGTTGCTGACAGACGAGAATGCCACGCCGGAGGCGTGCGCCGTGTTCGACGACATCCGTGCGACCCGGCAAACCGACTACGTCAACAATTTCTGGCGGGCGATGGCGAACGACCCGGCCACAATGACGGCCTGTTGGGACCGGCTGAAGCAGGTCATGGGGCCCGGCAGCCTCGACCCGCTGATGAAGGAAATGATCTACATCGCCGTCTCGGTGGCCAACGGGTGCGAATACTGCGTGCATTCCCACACCGCGTCGGCGGCGGCCAAGGGCATGAGCGCCGAGATGCACGCCGAGCTTCTCGCGGTGATCGGCTTGGCGGCGCAGACGAATGCGCTCGCCACTGCGATGCAGGTGCCCGTGGACGACCGGTTCAAGTCTTGAAGTCGCGCGGGTCGTGGTGCCGTCCCCGGGTGCGATCTTGCGACCCGCCGCCTGGCCGGCGAAAAAATTGACTTTG
>DQCI01000218.1:4864-6006 GCA_003545125.1 Paracoccaceae bacterium | reverse complement strand
GTGCTGCCGGGCACGCTCAGCGCGCAATGCCCGACCAGCGACGATCTCGCCGCCGGCATCGCCTTCACCGGCGCACAGGGTGAGCGCGAGGTGTTCACCGATCTCGGCGACGGCATGGTCACCGCTTCCTATCGCACGCAAGACGGCTTTTCCGCCGAAGCGCTGCTGGCCCACGGGGTCTTTCTCGTCGACCTTCTGGACCTTGTGGGGACCGAGGAAGAATCCCGCACGTCATATGAGTTTCCCTTGGCACTCAATGACATCCAACTGCCGCAGGCCGGCGAAACCTGGGATGTGCTGGTTTCGGTCTCGGACGGGAAGAACAACGTGTTCGAACGGCAGGTGTATACCTACGGCACGGTAGAGGAGCACCGCTACGGCGACTGCGCCTACGAGGTGATTCCGGTCACGACCGAGTATTCCACCGCACCGGACGTGGTCGAGACCTACCACTACCTGCCCGCGCTCGGGCTTTCCTATCTCTACGCCTATGTCGATCCGACCGGCGAAGCGACCTATCCCTATACCGAGATCCGGGCGCTTCCCTGACGCCGAGCGTGTGCCTTTGAGGTCCTGACCGAATTTGTCTGCGCCCCGTGCGCTCGGTGCACCCACTGCGCCCCGTGCGCGCGGCGCGGGTCCGGTTTTAACGGGAGAAATTGGGTAGGCCCGCTGGGTCCGGGCGACCCCATAGCCGGGCTGCACAAATGACTTCCTGTGCGGCACACCGTCGCAATGCCTGAAGACCCGAGAAGAAACACCGCATCGACTGCGGGGGTTTCCAGATGCCAACGGCCCCGGGCCAACACCGCCCGCACCGGCCGACAGACATCCATCCTCACCCGCATCGGCGCCTTCGGGGTCGCCTCTACCGAGAAACAAGCGTGCTCCGACCGGGTCGCGCCGCGCTCGATCTGACCCGCGTCAGCACCGTCCCTCATAAGGCCTCGGACAAGCTCTCTCTCGGACCCGCGAACACCGCCGTGTCGCGCCTCAAGGCCAGGGCTATCGCGCCCTATCGGTTCATGCCCGCGGGCGCAGTTTCAACGCGGCGCGGCGGTTTCCGGGCAGCTTGTGAGAAGGATTGGAGCGGGCGGCGCGCCCATAACAAGGGTTCAGGCTTGTGCAGTCGTATTCATTGC
>DQCI01000218.1:0-4844 GCA_003545125.1 Paracoccaceae bacterium | reverse complement strand
GAGGGGGATAGAGATTGTTGGAAGCTTCTGTTTCTCGCGCCTTGCACGAATTGACTGCCCTGAAAGTGTGGAATGTTTCGACAGGGAAGTACGATGATGGTGGTGGCCTGTGGCTCGTCAAACGTGATGATGGGGGCGGGCAGTGGGTGCAGCGTGTAACTGTCCACGGCCGCCGTCGTGAAATGGCCTTGGATAGCTTGCAGGACGTTTCCTTGAAGGAGGCACGCCGTCTTTCGGAGGCAGCACGTGCTTTGATCCGTCAAGGAAAAGACCCAATCAAGGAGAGGGCGAAACGCCGAAGAGAAGCGGCCACAGTGGCACACACTTTGGCCGACGTTACGGCCGAATGCTTTGAAGCCAGGAAGGCACAGCTGAAAAACGACGCAAAAAGCGGCCCGCTGGAATGGTCCACTCGAAAGCCACGTGTTGCCAGAAATCGGGTTGGTGCCTGTAGTCGAGATTGATCAAGACGACATCAAAGCCGTGTTGGCGCCGATATCGCAGGAGAAACCCGCCGTCGCCCGAAAGGCTATCGACCGACTGGGTATTGTGATCACCCATGCGGCGGCGATGGGGTTGGATGTAGGTATTCAGGCTACCGCCAAGGCGAAGGCTCTGCTCGGGGCCCAGCGGCACCAAGTGCGTCACACGCTTTCAATGCCTTGGATGGATGTGCCGGATTTCTACGCGTCTTTGCACGAAGAGTCGGCATCCCACCTCGCGCTACGGTTTTTGATCCTCACTGCCGCGAGATCCTCGGAGGTTCGGCTGGTGCGGGTCGCCGAGTTGTTAGCTGATCATTGGGTCATCCCGGGCGAACGCATGAAGGCAGGAAAGGAACACCGGTTGCCGCTGTCTGAAGAGGCGCTGGCGGTTTTTCAGGCTGCTTGCCAGTTTGAAACCGGGGGCCACATCTTCATTGGCCGCAGTGGTAGGCCGATCTCAGACATGACGCTCTCGATGTTCATGAAACACCGCGGCCTGGTGGCCCGCCCGCACGGGTTTCGGAATTCATTTCGCACCTGGTGTGCGGAGGCGACAAATGTGCCGCGCGAATTCGCAGAAACTGCGCTGGCCCATGTATCCGGGAGGTCCGTGGAGTTGGCCTACCGGCGCACGGACTACCTGGAACGGCGCCGCGAGCTTATGGAGCGGTGGGCCGACCACGTGACGAGCAAATCAGGGAGAGGACCAAGCGTTGATCGGCGAGGACAAACCCGAAAGCAACAGACCTGCTCTGAGCAACGAAGAGCGCACCCACGAAGCGCGTGACTGGCTCCCGTCCGAGATCTTCGCCGCAATTGGCGCACTCAAAAAGACCGGTTCAAAAGACCTGCAACTGGTAAAATGGAAGGTGGCGATTGAAGGGCTGTTGGGCCTAATCGCCGGATCGCACGACGAGTACCCTACGGGGACGCTGTACGACAAGTTTGCGATCAATGCATGGCGAGAAGGCCGACTGCCACCCGCGCCAAAGAGGGGGCGACCGGCGAAATCGTGGATCGAAGCGGTTCTGGAGCTTTTGCGAAAGTCTCTTTTCCAGGGACGCTACAAGGAACTTCGTCGTCTCGAGCCGTCATTGTCTGCCGAGGAGCGCGTGGAACGCGGTTCTGAAGATTTTGGTGTCGATATCGAAAGCCTGAACGACATCGTGAGAACCAGCTCCAAGGTGCTGCGCGCCCAACGACCGAACGACTCCGAATTCCCCGACGTCCTGGGGATGTGGCACGAGTGGTCCGCATTGCAAAAGAAATAGCCTGAATCTCAGGGTTTGCCCCTGAAGCCAGACGTAACTTGATTGTTTACGCCGTCCTCAATCACAACCGATTGACGAGGCTCTCATGCGACTCATCACACTTGAACAACTCCTCAAAAAGCTCGCAGGGCGGTCACGGAACACCACTTATTCAGACATCGAGAAGGGGCTGCTGCCGCAGCCGAAGAAATTCAGCAGATCGCAGTCCGCGAGGAACTATTGGGGGTGGAAGAGGTCGACCTGGCGCTGAACGCGCTCGTGCCTCAATTGGCGGAGGGCGCGGAATGAACATCCAGAATTCATCACGGAAGGCATTGGCACCCGCGCAGGTGCCGGCGAGGGCACCCGCGGCGGCGACATCAGTGTCGAAGGCGGCGTTGTGCAAGACACCGACCAATAGGCCTCTCGCCGATAGAGCGCCGCAAACCCGGCGAGTTGCATTTGACCGAGAGTTCTTCTTGCCGGAACACGCGGTCTCGCCCCGATCAAAGGACTCGGTGAGATGAAAGACGCCAAATCAGGCTCTGGGAGGATGAACTCAAGCGGCACAGCGCCGCGCCCTTCAATACCGGGCCAAACGCCTGCTTCGTCGCCTATTTCGCCAATGCTGAACTGGGGTGTTTCCGCGCCCTCGGGTGGCCGTTTCCGGTGAACACACTGGACCTCTTCGCCGAGCACCGGGTGATGACGAACGGCACCCGTCTGCCGCACCGGAACAGCTTGTTGGGCGCGGCCCGTCGGTATGGTATCGACACTATGGGCTCAGATAAAAAAGAGACCATGCGTGAACTCATTCTGTCTGGCGGTCCATGGGCGGCAGACCAACGCGCGGCCATCCTCGACTACTGTGCCTGTGATGTGGAGTTGTTGAGGCCGCTTCTGAACGCGATGGCCGCTGAACTGGTTTCGACCCCGCAGCGGCTGGGGCACGCGGTCTGGAGAGGCCGTTACATGGGTGCCGTTGCGACGATGGAACACAACGGCGTGCCGGTCGACACTGACACCCTGGATGCCTTCAACGCGGCGTGGTTGGACATCCAAGACACGCTCATCGCCGACGTGGATCAGGCGTATGGGGTTTATGACGGGCGGACATTCAAAGAGGACCGCTTCACTGGTTAGCTGGCTTCCAACGGTCTCCCCTGGCCCCGGCTGGATAGCGGAAGGCTGGCGCTAAACGATGGTACTTTCCGCAATATGGCCCGCGCCTATCCACAAGCCTCCGCACTGCGGGAACTCAGGCACGCGCGCCGAATAACGTCTCAACTCCTTGGCCGTCGGCGAAGACGGCCGGAACCGCGCCCTCCTCAGCCCATTCCGCTCAAAGACAGGGCGAAACCAGCCCAGCAACAGCAAGGCCATTTTTGGTGCTGCAGTCTGGGTGCGTGGCCTCATCAAACCGGAGCCCGGCACCGGGCTGGCCGATCTGGATTTTGCTAGCCAGGAATTTGCGATCGCGGCCGCCCTTTCTGGCGACGAGAAGATGTGGAGGGCATACGAGAGCAGCAATCCGTACCTGCAATTTGCCAAGGATGCCGGTCTGGCCCCACAAGACGCAACAAGGCTCAGTCACGAGGCCATCCGCGACCGCTGCAAAGCCATTGTGCGTGGTGTCCAGTACGGCATGTCCGCCCACGGCATGGCACAGCGCGCCGGTATCCTGGTGGTCGAGGCGTGTGAACTGCTGCGGCGGCGCCGCGAGCACTACCGTACCTTCCGGACCTGGGCCGACCGAAACGTGGAAAACGTATAGGCGGGCGGGACCATCTCTACCCCATTGGGCTGGCAAGTCAGGCAAGGTTTTGGAACAGACCCAAACCCACGCTCGATCCTGAACTGGCCGATGCAAAGCACAGGAGCCGACATTCTGCGCCTTGCCTGCGTGCGCTTGATGGACGCGGGCGTGAAGATTTGCGCGCCCGTGCATGATGCGATTTTGATGGAGGCCCCGCTCGATCGGCTGGACGCACAAGTGGAATTGGCCCGGCAGCTCATGGAACAGGCATGCCGGGACGTATTGGGCGGACGGTCCTGCCGGGTGGACGCGGATCTCATCAAATCCCCCGACAGATACATGGACACGAAGCGTGGTCTGGAGATGTGGAACACGGTCATGCGGTCAGTCGACCTTGGCGAGTTTGGAGTTGAAATATGACACCTTTTTTGCTGCCCCGGACCCGGGCGGCTTCCGCCCAGCCAAACCGGGCGGCTCCCGCACGAAACAGGGGCGCCATCCGCCCACCCGGTCTTTGTATTGATAGTTACTTCAATCATGTTCCTTCCAAGATTTGTACTCGGGGGGCCGCGACATGAGCCACACATCGCCAGATGACTTTATCTACCGCGACGACATGTCGGCCGATGAAATCCCGGTCGAGCGCGTCGACCTTCGAAACCTCGGGCTGCCGGCGAGCAACCGTCCTGCAGAATACACACGCGTGCTGTCGGCCTTGTACGACCTGTTCCCGCCGGCAAGCCGACTGCTCCTTGGCCTCATCTTCGCACGCGACGTGTTCGGCGAGGACGCCCCTGGGGGCTGGACGAAACTGGGGCGGGGTTTGACCCGGCGCTTCGGCCTCACGGACAGGTGCGTCCGCCGCCGTGCCGTGGCCGCCTTGCAGCGGCAGGGTGTGGTCGACGTGCGCCGCAGAAAGGGTGGCACCACGCACTTGCAGCTCAAGGATCCGCCGGTTCCTGGGGCGCAGAGGCAAACTGGACCCAGTGAGCCTAGCGGGAAATCGTAGAGGTCAAAGGCCTCTGTCGGGCAGCTACGGAAATCCAGCTTCAGGGGGCGAGCGTTTTGATTTGGTATTCCGAAACTGGCAGCTGCTGGAGGTGCCCGTGGCCAAGGACAATCGCGGCGGCCCGCGTCGGGGCGCAGGACGCCCCAAAGGCTCACGAAACAAAGCGACCAACGCCCGCGAGGCGATCGCCGAAATCCTCGACGTCGACGATCCGCATATGCTTGCGGGCGCCATCCACAAGCGCGGCCACACGCTACTCACCGAGATGGAACGGATCGCCTGCGACCCGACCCAACCGGTCGGTGCCGGGATCATGGCGGCCCGGACCGCCCTGCCCTTCCTTC
>DQCI01000237.1:10706-19731 GCA_003545125.1 Paracoccaceae bacterium | reverse complement strand
GATATCGGTTCTCTTCGGCATCGTGTCCCCCCCGAGGATGCAGGCGTGGCAGCAGGTATTGTGGGCGCGACCTGGGTCCGCCGAAATTGTCGTGGGTTATAGAGATGAGGCCGACAGGTGCAAGGCTTGATGCCCGCTATTCATTGCCCATGTTTCGGGCCACGAGCGCGAAGCCCAAACCCCAGACAAGCGCGCCTGCGACATACAGGTAGACTTCGGCGATCGGGACCAAGCCTGGGGTCTTGAACACCTCGAGACGTGCAGAGAAAAACAACAGGAGCCCGACGAGGAACAACGACGCGCCGCGTGCCGACGGCAGGCCGACGAGCAGCGCCGGGGCAAAGACGGCGGCGGGAATGATGTAGTAGATCCAACCGGTCGGCAGGAACAGGACCGACAGGGTGAGAAGGAACGGCCAGAGCCCGGCGTAGAGCGCCCGCGCGCGCATCCGGCGCGCGGCATAGGCGGAACCGACCAGCACCAGCAGCGCGCCTGCGTTGGCGAACACGGCCCAGAGCCCGGGCCGCGCGGCCACCGTCCATGTCCCGCTGACCTGGTCCAGTCCATCGAGGGTCGGCTTGCGGACCGTTTGCACCGCGTCCGGGGGCAATAGCTCGGCCAGAACCGCATCGAAGCTGACGTTTTTCGTGGTCAACAGAAGTGTGCGGCCGATCTGGCTGACGTTGTCGAGAAATGCCTGGTGCAACGGCCAGCCGGCGAGCAGGACCGAGGTCGCCGCAAGTGCGCCTCCAACCGCGACGAAGGCGGTGAGCGCGCGCCGTTCGCCCCGGGCCAGCCAGATCACCGCATAAACCGCGGGGAACAGCTTGATCGAAGCGGCGACGGCGAGCGCCACGCCAGCGGCGGTACCGGCCCCGGCGCGGCTGCGTTCGATCGCCAGCACGATCAGGAAGGCAACAAGGATGTGCGGCTGTCCCTGCAGGAACCCGACCGAGGCGATATGCGTCGTGCTGAAGATGACGAGGACGAAGACGACATGGAGCACCGGGTGCAGCAGCGCCCCGGTGGCGCGGATCGCCAGAACCACGGTGGCGGCGAGCAAGCTGGCGTTTACCCACAGCGCAACGGTGGCGACCGGTGCAAAATCCGCCGGTGCGAGCGTGCCCATGACCACCGCCCAGAGCGGCGGATACAGGAACGGATAGACGGCGCCCTCGTAACCCTCGTTGACCGCGAGCCATTCGACCCAGCCGGCAGGCGGCAGCATGGTGAACAGCTCGCCCGGGGGCGGGTAGATCTCGCCCGTCCGGCCCATCTGCCAGAACTCGCCCGCGGTCCAGACCGCGAGCAGGTCGGCCGGCACCCCGAGCGGGCGCGCCAGCCAGACCGCGGCAATGACAACGGGCACGAGCAGCAGGATCGCGGCGAGAAGGCGCGGATCGCGCCAGGGCACGGTGCCTGTAGCGGTCGTACCGCCCTCGCCCTCCGCGGCGACGTTGCCTGCGCGCATGCCCTGCCCTCTTTTGTTTGCGGCAAGTCTAGCGGCCAACGCCGGGATCGCAATCGCGGTCTATTCGGCCGCGCGCTGCTGTACCGCGTCGGTCACGGGGTGGGCACCTTCCGTCGCGCCCGCGTCCGACTCGCCCCGGTAGAGGTAGTCGCGGGTGATCGGCACCGCCTCGACGTGCTTTGCGAGTTGGAGCTGGTAGACCAGGCAGCGCCCGCCCTTGAGGAAGGTCGATTCGGCGGCGAGCAGATAGTAGCGCCACATCCGCACGAAGCGGTCGTCGTAGAGCGCGCAGACCTTGTCGGCCTGAGCCATGAACCGGTCGTACCAGGCGGCGAGGGTCTTGGCGTAATGGACACGCAGCGCTTCGATGTCGCCCGGCACCAGGGAATGGCGGTCGACCGCCTTCATGATCTCGCCCAACGTCGGCGAATAGCCGCCCGGGAAGATGTACCTGTCGAGCCACGGGTCGCCGTCGTTGGGCGGGCCGGTGTGGCCGATGGTGTGGATGAGCGCGAGGCCATCCTCGGTCAGATGGTCGCGCACGAAGCCGAAAAACTCGTTGTATTGCGGCACGCCGACATGTTCGAACATGCCCACCGAGACGATCCGGTCGAAGGTCTCGGGGACCTCGCGGTAGTCGATGAACCGGATGTCGACCCGGGATTCGAGCCCCTCCTCGCGCACCCGTTCCACCGCCACCGCGTATTGTTCCTTTGACAGGGTCACGCCCACGACATGCACGCCATAGTCGCGCGCGAGGGTGAGCGCCAAGCCGCCCCAGCCGCAGCCGATGTCGAGCACGCGCTGGCCCGGGGCGAGGCGGAGCTTGGCCGCGATGTGGCGCTTCTTGGCGATCTGCGCCTGTTCCAGCGTTTCCACCTCCTCGGCCCAGTAGCCGCAGGAGTATTGCCGGTCGGCGTCGAGGAAGAGATCGTAGAGCTCGTGCGCGAGATCGTAGTGGTGCGCCACGTTGGCCTGGGCCTTGCCGACGGGGGCGAACTGGCGCAGGGGACGCAGGCTGCGACGCAGCCAGACCAGCGGCTTTTGAAACCACGCGGCCCCGGCGGCGTTGATATTGGGGACGAATAACGCGAAGAACCCGCGCAGGTCGTCGTTTTCGATCTCCAGCGTGCCGTCCATGTAGGCCTCGCCCGCGGCCAGCGTCGGATTCAGGATCAGCTTGCGCGCCACATCGGGGTCTTTCAACGTCACGCCGAGCTCCGGCGTGCCCTGACCGTAAACCTTCCGGCTCCCGTCCGGCATTGTGACGCGGATTGTTCCCTTCCGCACGATGTGGTGGAGCATACGCTCCAGGAGAACCGTCCACATGCGAACCCCCTTTCTTCCCGCCCCGCGCCTCGGGGCCGGCGGTCTGGTTGCTGCTCGCGGGATCCTGCCGCCTGCCCTCAATGACGACACATGCGCCTGTGAGCGCACGATGTCTGGCCACGGCGGGTATTGTTTGCAGGATCGGACCGTTCTGTAAAGGAATTTTGCCGCGCGCCCCCCGGAACGGCGGATTGTGCCCAAGGCGTGGGCTTGACTTCCGCCCTTTCGCGCGCTGTATCGGCGCGAACGCAAAACGAGGCCAGCCCCATGCACCTTTACCGCAGCCACACCTGCGCCGATCTGCGCAAAGACAACGTCGGCGACATCGTCCGCCTTTCGGGCTGGGTCCACCGGGTCCGCGACCACGGCGGCGTGCTGTTCATAGATTTGCGCGACCATTACGGCGTGACCCAGGTGCTCGCCGATCCCGACAGCCCGGTGTTCGCCGAGGTCGACAAGCTGCGCGCGGAATGGGTGATCCGGATCGACGGCAAGGTCCTCGCGAGGGATGATGGCCTGGTGAACCCGAAGCTGCCGACCGGTGCGGTCGAGGTGTTCATTCAGGACATGGAAGTGCTGGGCGCGGCCGACGAGCTGCCGCTGCAGGTGTTCGGCGACCAGGAATACCCGGAGGAAACCCGGCTCAAGTACCGCTATCTCGACCTGCGCCGCGAGAAGATGCAGGGGAACATGAAACTGCGGTCCGACGTGGTGGCGAGCATGCGCAAGCGGATGTGGGCGCAGGATTTCCGCGAATACCAGACGCCGATCATCACCGCCTCGTCGCCCGAGGGGGCGCGCGACTTCCTGGTGCCGTCTCGCTTGCATCCGGGCAAGTTCTACGCGCTGCCGCAGGCGCCGCAGCAGTTCAAGCAGCTGTTGATGGTGTCTGGCTTCGACAAGTATTTCCAGATCGCGCCGTGCTTTCGCGACGAAGACCCGCGTTCCGACCGCAGCCCGACCGATTTCTACCAGCTCGACGTGGAAATGAGCTTCGTCGAGCAGCAGGAGATCTTCGATACCGTGGGCCCGGTGATCGAAGGGGCAATGGCCGAGTTCGCGGGCGACCGCAGTGTCGACAAATACGCCGACTGGCCGCAGATCTCCTACCGCGACGCGGCGCTGTGGTACGGCACCGACAAGCCCGATCTGCGCAACCCGATCAAGATGCAGGACGTCTCGGAGCACTTCCGCGGCTCGGGCTTCGCGATCTTCGCGAAATTGCTGGAACAGGACGGCACCTCGGTGCGCGCGATCCCGGCACCGAAAGGCGGCAGCCGCAAGTTCTGCGACCGGATGAATGCGTTTGCCCAGAAAGAAGGGCTGCCGGGGATGGGGTATATCTTCTGGCGCGACAAGACCGCCGATGCCGTGGCACAGGAGCTCGGCATCCCGGTGAAGGAGGCCCAAGCCAAGCTGAAATCGGGCGAGGTCGAGGGCGGGATGGAAGCCGCCGGCCCGCTGGCCAAGAACATCGGCCCCGAGCGCACCGAAGCGATCCGCCAGCAGCTGGGCCTTGGCGTCGGCGACGCCGCCTTCTTCCTCGGCGGCAAGCCGAAGGCGTTCCAGCGGGTCGCGGGGCTCGCGCGCGACACGATCTGGGCCGAGACGCCGAAAGCGCCGGAGGACGAGAACTGGCGCGCCCGCTTCGCGTTTGCCTGGATCGTCGATTTCCCGATCTTCGAGCAGGACGAGGAGACCGGCAAGATCGACTTCGAGCACAACCCGTTCTCGATGCCACAAGGCGGCATGGCGGCGCTGGAGGGCGATCCACTCGCCGTGCTCGGCTACCAGTACGACCTTTCGTGCAACGGTGCCGAGATCCTCTCGGGCGCGATCCGCAACCACAAGCTCGACATCATGTTCAAGGCGTTCGAGATCGCCGGCTACGATGAGGCCGAGGTGCGCCGGCGCTTCGGCGGCATGGTCAACGCCTTCCACTTCGGCGCGCCGCCACACGGGGGGTGTGCTGCCGGGATCGACCGGATCGTGATGCTGCTGGCCGAGGAAGAGACGATCCGCGAAGTCATGCTGTTCCCGATGACCCAGCGGGCGGAAGACCTGATGATGGGCGCGCCGTCGACGCCCGACAATGCGCAGCTGCGGGATCTGCACGTGCGGATTGTCGAGCCGGAGGCTTGATGGACGCGGCGCTCGGCGCTGTGCGGCACTACCTGCGCCGGGCCAGGGCGCTTGCCGAACGCGCCGACGAGGCGGATCTCGGGCTCTGCCAGGCGCCCGACACGCTGCCGGTGGGCGAGCAGCTTGCGATCGCGATCGGCTTTGCCGGGCGCGCCGTCTTGCCGCTGGCGGGGCGGGACGCGCCGGACTGGCCCGTGCCGATCAATCGTACGCGTCTTGTCCGCTATGCGACCGAGATGGCCGCCGCGCTCGACGCTGTGCAGACAGCGGATATCGGGGTGCGCGAGATCACCCATCGTGCCGGTTTCGCCGATGTGACCCAACCGGCCGAGGACTACCCGCTGCGCTTCGCGCTGCCGAACATGATCTTCCATCTCACCGCGGCCTATGTGGGCCTCAAGGGTGCGGGGCATGTGCTGGGCAAGGCAGATTGCGACGCGATCCACGCCTAACGGGCCGGATTTTCTTTCGACGAGAAGCAGGCGACAAAAGGTAGGCGGCGCGCCCTGCCAGGCGCGCCGCTCAGAACGGTCCTCGGGGAACCTGGATCAGCTGGGGAGCCAATCCTCCTCCGTCGCCACGCGGTCCAACGTGTCATCGGAGATCTTTTCGGCTTTCACGGTCACCGCAGGGGCCACCGAAAGAGCCAGCATCAATACGCCTGTCAGCAGAACGGTCCAATCGACCAGGGAACTGCCGGTGTCACCCGCCGGCGGGTGAGTAAAAAAACGCTTCAATTTCGTCCTCTCCCGAACCCGGCATCAGCTCCGTTTGCTGCGGTGCCTTGGGTATCGTTTTTCGCGCTCAAATGGGGCGGGATTGCGGAACCTCCGGGACCGTTTGGGGGATTTACCGGGGCAGTTTCCACAGGGTTGAAACAGGTGTTAACGGGGCCCGGGCCGACAGCGCCGGACCGGGCGAGTTGCGCAGTGTGGGCCGAGCTTGCGCGCCGGCAACGCGGCGGGTTTTCCCGATCCCCGGGGGACAACACCGGTCAGGCCGAGGCGCGCATTTCGGCGAGCCGGTCGGCCACCAGCCGCGCCACCTGGGGCGCCTGCGCCGGGGCACCGGCGAGGCGCCGTGCGGCGGCTTCAAGCACGGGGTCATGCACGGCCTGTGCCACCGTACCCAGAAATTGCGCCGCATACGCGAGCCCGGGGGCCGCGCCCTGCTGCATGATGTCCGCCGCGAGTTCGAGATCCTCGGCAAGCGATCCGGCATCGGGTGCGACCACCTGGTTGGGCAGCGCCCGCGGCCCCCGCGGCACCTCCGAGGCCGGCAGGAGCCCGATCAACACCTGCTGGAACGCGGCAAGGCTTTCGAGCGGTTTTGCGAGAAAGCCGTCGGCACCCGCAGCCATGGCCATCTCCTCTGCACCGGGGTCGCCGCTGGTGCCCACCAACACCGGCACGCGGGGTTCGGCCGTGGCCAGCTCCGCGATGAGATCGGCCCCATTGCCGTCCGGCAGCCCCATGTCGGCGATCACGATGCTCGGCCGGTAAACCGCCAGATGCCGGTGCGCGGCGGCAATACTGTCGGCCCGTCTCAGCCGTGCTCCCGAGTACAGCGCGAGCAAACGCACGGCCTGGGCGGCGCAGCGGCTGTCTTCCACCACCAGAACCTTGAGCCCGTTAAGCGGGCGCTCCGGGGTGGGGTGCTGCTGAAAACGGTGAAGGTCGTCATCCATGGCTGTGATCCTTTCCGTCAAAGCCAAACATGAAAGTAACTAACAACCAGTTAACGCCACCATACTTGCATCGCGTTGAGCGGGCGGGCTACACCCGGGCGGCACAGGTGCTTGGGTGCGCCCGGGGATGAGGGAGAGAGACATGATCGGACGGTTGAACCATGTGGCCATCGCGGTGCCCGACCTCGAGGCCGCGGCTGCGCAATACCGCGATACGCTGGGCGCCGATGTCGGCGCGCCGCAGGACGAGCCGGACCACGGCGTCACCGTGGTGTTCATCACCCTGCCGAACACCAAGATCGAACTGCTTTTTCCGCTGGGTGAAAACTCGCCGATCACCGGTTTCCTCGAGAAGAACCCGTCGGGCGGCATCCACCACGTCTGCTACGAGGTGGACGACATCCTCGCCGCGCGCGACCAGTTGCAGGCCGCGGGCGCCCGGGTGCTCGGCACCGGCGAGCCCAAGATCGGCGCGCACGGCAAGCCGGTGCTGTTCCTGCACCCGAAGGATTTCACCGGCACCCTGGTCGAGCTGGAGCAGGTCTGATGTCGATCACCGCCGGTGCCGTCGTGTTCGTGGTGATCTGGTTCCTGACCATGTTCGTCACCCTGCCGATCATCCTGCGCACGCAAGGCGAAGCGGGCGAGGTGGTGCCGGGCACCCATGAAGGGGCGCCGGCGGATTTCCGGCTCGGGCGCACGCTCTTGATCGTGACGGCGGTGACGGTGGTGATCTGGGGCGCGGTGGTCTGGATCATCGTTTCCGGGATGATCTCGATCGAGGATCTCGATACCTGGGGCGTGCTGGGCGAGCGGATCCCGAACTGATCGCGCAGCGCCACCCGGCCCGGGGCCGTCCAGCCTCGGCACGCGGTGCCGCGGCCCGGTCTGGATCGTTCAGACGTTCATGGCCCTGCAAAGCAAGGCTGACCCCCTGCGTCCACGGACGTCGGACAGTTACCCAGGGCCCTCGCCGGAACGGGCGGAGACCGCGCGGGGCCCTCTTACTCCGCAGCCGGGGCGTCATGCATTTCAGGCATCGGCGGCATCTCGGGCATTTCGACCTGTTCCCAGTCAACGAATCCCGGGCCGCCGGTCATGCCGGCCGGCAGGCAGATCGCGTAGCGGCAGTCGATCACCGGCACGGTCACCTCGACGCCGAGATCTTCGACCACCACGGTCCGGCTCACGCCCGCGGCCATCATCTCGCCGTAGGCCTCGACATTGAACACCGGTACGAACACGGGCGGCATTTCACCCTCTGCGGGCGGCTCCACCTCTGGCGGGGTCGGCAGCGCGCCGCGGCGTCCGAAGACTTGTGCTTCCATCAGCGGTGCCATTGCCGCAGCCGTGAGTGGCCCGGCGACCAGCATGGCCCGGATCTGATCTTCGGTAACCACCTGCGGATCGCAGGCCTGGTCCGGGATGCCGAGCTCGGCGCAGGTAACGGTGAGCGGCTCGGTCGGCACTTCGGGCAGGTCGACGGCGTGTACCGCAGCCGGGATGGCAACAGCGCAGGCAAGCGCCGCGCCGATGCGCGCGGTGCGGGTCGTGGTCGGTTTCATGAATGTGGTTCCCCCGGGGCCAATCTGCGAAAAACGGTGTTTGCCCATCAAGGCTAGCAGGGGGCCGCACCGCCCTCAACGCCCAAGGACAGAGCCCGCGTCAACGCGCCGCCAGGCGGTGGTACATATGTGTGAAGCTGGCGGCGCCAATGACCGGGATCAGGAGGTTGACCAACGGCACCGACAGCGGCACCGCCATCAGCGTTCCGGCAAGCCAGACCTGGCCCGCGTGGCGCTTGCGAAGCCGGGTCGCCCCTTCGCGTCCCTCGCGGCGCATTGCGGCCATCTGGAAGAATTCACGCCCCAGAAGGTAGCCGTTTACCGCCCAGAACAGCACCGGCGCGAGCGGTCCGACAAAGAACAACAGGATGAATGCCACCAGGTTCACGCCGACGGTCACAAGGATCAGGCTGAGCGAATCCCTCAGCGTGTCGAGCACCGGGATGTGGCCGACCTCCGCCAGGCCCGGGTAGTGCTTCTCCTCCACAGCCTCGGCGACGTCGTCGAGGAAGATGCCGGTGAAGGCGGCGGCGACCGGCACCATCAACACCACCGACAACACGATCATCAAGCCGACGGTGGCCCAACTCGCCACACTGTCGAGCCAGGTGATTTCCATTCCCAGCAAGGTCACCGTTTCGGGGATGAAGAGCCCGGCGACCCAGGCCAGCACGATCGTGAGGGCTGCGAGCAGCGCGATGGTGAGGCCGACGCCGAGCAGCAGGACCCGGCGGAAGCGGCGGTCGGTGAGCTGCGCGAGCGCTTTGAGGAAATCGCCGATCATGCCGAGACCCAGGTGGTGATCGCATCGAGATCGGGGCGCGGGCGCTC
>DQCI01000237.1:9605-10654 GCA_003545125.1 Paracoccaceae bacterium | reverse complement strand
ATGCCAAGGGCAACGGTGAGAAACTCGGGATCGTGGCAGGTCCAGCCCGAGAGCCAGTTAGCGCCCCAACCGGCGGCGAGCGCGGCGTTGAGGAGCGACAGGCACACGGCACCGGCGGAATAGAGCTGCTCGATCTGAGGCACCTTGTCGGAGGGTTTCGGCGCGGCGATGACCGCAACGGCCAGGTGCGAGTCCGCGAACTGGCGGTAGACCTTGTCGATCCGGTCCGGCGCTTCACCGCGGGCCGCCCCCCGCGCCATGACCTCGCCCGCGAGCCGCTCAAGCGCCGCGCGCTCCAACACGATGAAACGCCAGGGTTCCAGCTTGCCGTGGTCGGGCGTGCGCGCGCCCGCGGTCAGGATCGCAAGGAGCTCTTCGCGGCCTGGCACCGGTGTGGTCAGCGTCTTGGCCGGGCGCGAGCGGCGGGTGAGCAGGAAGTCGAGCGCGGCTTGGTTTCTCTCGGGCATGTCACTCTCCGTTTGGTCGCCTTTCATGTCGCCCCCCGGACGATGGAAATCAACCCGGGAAGCAAGCCTTGCGTTTGCCGGTCCGGCCCCAAGAGCGCTTCAGCTTTTCCTTGCAACAAGGTGGATCCGCTATCGCTTCGGTCGCAAACAGAGAGGCAGCGATTGGCGATTCACCGCGAGGTCGAAACGCCTTACGCTGAGGGCATGTACCGGTTTCCCGCCTTCCGTGCCGCAAACCGTCGCCGCCCGCCCGGCGTGCGTCGCCTCGCGGGCGCAACCTCGGGGGCGGCGCGATGAAAAAGGGCGCCCTTGCCCATCTCGCCACCCCGGGTGCGGAGCTCGTCTTGCGGGTGACCCCGAAGGCATCGCGCAACGCGGTGGAAGAAACGCCCGCAGGGTTGCGGGTGTGGGTCACAACCGTCCCGGAAGACGGCAAGGCCAACAAGGCGGTGACGCGTCTGCTTGCCGATGCGCTGGGCGTCGCGAAGTCGCGTCTCACCCTCGTGCGCGGCGCCGCCAGCCGCGACAAGGTCTTCCGGCTGGATTGATCCGCGCGCCTGAACCGAAAACGTCGACGGTGCG
>DQCI01000237.1:7114-9573 GCA_003545125.1 Paracoccaceae bacterium | reverse complement strand
AACCGAGAGGGCGCGCCCGACGCCCCCCCCCCTCACATCGTCTCGACGCAATGGCGGCGGAACGCGCGCTTGAGCATGTCGAGCTCCGCCCTGAGCAGGGCCATCTCGGCGCGGATGTCGTCGTCGAGCGGCTGGCCCATCACCACGGTGAAACTGGCAAGCCGCGCTTCGGTCGCCGCATCCGTTATCACGAAGGTCTGCGTGCCTTCGCTCAACAGCTCGACCGGAACCGGCACCCGCACGAGGAACTGGCCGGGATGGCTCGGGTCTTGCCCGACCGTCGCGCCGTCTATTGATTGGCCAAGGTGGCTCACCGCGATCTCCGGTGCCTTCGGCGACCCGGTCAGCACGCCTTCCCAGACCCCTTCGACGATCCGTGTTCTGGTCAGTTGCAGCTCGTCCATACCCGGCTCCTAGAGATCCGCCATTAAAGATCCGCCCTGGGGCGGCGTGAAAAGGTGACGTCGCGCAGGATCACCTGGTTCATCGACGGTTGTTCGAAGATCAGATCGACCCAGGCCCGCTCGACCCGCTTTTCGTTGAGGTTGGAATAGGCCAGGTCGAACTCGACGACGATTTCCCCCTGGCCGAGAGGCAGCTCGCGCACCAGTTGCTCGGTGTTGGGGCCGTGGCGGACGTTGAGCCGGGCGAAGATCTCCAATGGCCGTTCGGTCTCGACCACGGCCGTCATCCGCATGAGGTGCCGGCGCTTCAACCCCTGCACGGCGCCCTCGGGCAGGTTGACCACCAGCGACAGGAACGAGCCGTCGAAGTTGAACACGTCCATCCGGAGCCCGAACGGCGCGACATCGGCCTCGCGGGTATTGCGGACCTGTCGCACGGTGAGCTCCGAGATCCGGCAATCGTGAAACAGGGTCACCTCTTCGCCGAACCCCTGCTTGGTCGTCGCGGCGGCAACCCCGGGCGGCGTGATCGGGCCGCGCCAAAGCTCCGGCCGCCAGGCCCAGTCGCTGTGCAGCGGTTTGTGAAAGGCCTTGGACCCGATTCGCGGCAGGGTCAGCCGTTCGTCGGCGATGAACAGCACCCGGTCGATCCGCGACCGCATCTGAAGCGCGCGCTGGCGCAGATGCCTGAGCTGGGAAAGCGGCATCTTCTGAGCCTGCGCGGCAACGCGCTCCCAACGGTGCAGTCCGCGCCGGTGGAGGAGGTGTTCGAGCAGGCTGGAAGGGGCCCTGGCCATGTCCTGAGGATTCGCCTTCGCATTGCGATTGTCGCCATACTTAGAACAAAATGTTTCCAATGAGCAAACCGTTGGCACTCTCGCGACATCCCGGACCCCGGACCGATCCCGCGCCTGTTGCATGGAAGCCGCGTGCGAACACCCCGGGCACCGGCCGTTTGCGGAAGGTCGAACTGGACGGGCGCAGGGGGGATGTTAAACCGGCACGAGGCTGACAGAGCAGGCTGACAGAGCAGGCAAGCAGAGCAGGAAGACAGAGAGAGCCCATGACCGACCCGAAATTCTGGACGCCGGCCGCCGCCCGGCCGCAGCTTTGGCGCACCGCTGTCGGCAGCGTGCTGACCGTGGCCATCTGGATGGCCGCCGGTCTCGGCCTGGTCTGGCTCGCGGGCCGCATCAGCGGCCTGCCGCCCGGGATGGTGATGGACACCACTCGCTGGGTCGGTGCTGCGATGTTCTTCCTCACCTTCACCGGGCTGCACCTCGGCCTCGCCGTGACGCTGCCGCTCCTGCACCGGCGCGGGTTTTCCAGCCTTTTCGGACCGGACAACCGGCTCAACGGGACGCATTTCCTCAATGGCCTCTGGGCCATGCTGGCGCTTGCCGCCGGGCTCTATGCATTGATGGCGGTCGAGCACCTGGTGTTGCCGGAGGGCATTTCGCCCGAGGTCGCGCGACTGCGCCCCACCGGCGAATGGCTGATGGGCCTCGCCCCGGCGCTCGCGCTCATTCTCCTGCAGGTGTCGGCCGAGGAGGTCGCGTTCCGGGGCTACCTCTTGCAACAGCTGCGCGCCCGATTCCGCTCGCCGCTGGTCTGGGCGGTGCTGCCGGCGCTGGTCTTCGGCGGCCTGCATTTCGACCCGCTCACCTACGGCTATCTCAACGCCAGCGCCTATGTCGCCAACGCGGCCACGATGGGCACCCTCGCCGCCTTCGTGACCATGCGCACCGGCAATCTTGGGGCGGCGATCGGGCTGCATTTCGGCAACAACGCCGCGCTCACGCTTTTCGGTCTCGAAGGTGAGCTTTCGGGCTTTTCGCTCTACGGCGTGGCGATGGACCCGGCCTCGGGTTATGCCACCTATTCCATTGTCGCCCAGACCCTCGCGGCGTTGGCGATCTTCGTGGTCTGGTGGCGCTGGATGAACCGCCACCGTCCGATTGCAAATCCGCCGCGCCCCGCTTAGGTAGGGCCACAAAGCCATGGGGGAGCCCCGATGAACTGGATCTCGAATTACGTCCGACCCAGGATCAACTC
>DQCI01000237.1:0-7057 GCA_003545125.1 Paracoccaceae bacterium | reverse complement strand
CACCACATGGCGATCGGCCCGCGCGAACGGTTCCATTTCCTGTTCGACGGCGGCATCTTCGCCGAGGTCGAAGTCCCGGCCCCGCTCGCCGATCCCCTGCATTTCAAGGACCAGAAGCGCTATCCCGACCGGATGAAGGCGGCGCAGAAGTCCACTGGCGAACGCGAGGCGATGCTGGTNNATCGTCGCCGCAGCGCAGGATTTCTCGTTCATGGGCGGCTCGATGGGCATGTATGTCGGCAATGCGATCATTGCCGCAGCCGAGCGTGCCGTGGCAATGAAACGCCCGCTTGTGCTGTTCTCCGCCGCGGGCGGTGCGCGGATGCAGGAGGGTATTCTCAGCCTCATGCAGATGCCGCGGACCACCGTGGCGGTCGAGATGCTGAAAGACGCAGGCCTTCCGTACATTGTCGTGCTCACCCACCCGACGACCGGGGGCGTCACCGCCTCCTACGCGATGCTGGGAGATGTGCACATCTCCGAGCCGAACGCGCTGATCTGTTTCGCCGGTCCCCGGGTGATCGAACAGACCATCCGCGAGAAACTGCCCGAAGGGTTCCAGCGGGCGGAGTACCTGCTCGACCACGGAATGCTCGACCGGGTGACGCACCGCAAGGCGCTGAAAGACGAGCTGGTGACGATCCTGCGCCTGCTCACCGGCCAGAGCCCGGCGGTGAAGGGCGATCTGCCGGCGCCGAAGGAGACCGCACCTGTCCCCAAAGGGGAGGCTCCCTCCAAGCCGGACGCGAAAGCGAAGCCGGAAGCCGGGGCCGCGAAAGAGTGAACCGCGCCGGGTCTGACCGCATCCTCGAAAGGATGATGGCGCTCCATCCCAAGATCATCGACCTGACGCTTGACCGGGTCTGGCGGTTGCTCGCGGCCGTCGATCACCCGGAGCGGCGCCTGCCGCCGGTGATCCATATCGCGGGCACCAACGGCAAGGGCTCGACCCAGGCGATGATCCGCGCCGGGCTCGAAGCGGCGGGGCAAAGCGTCCACGCCTACACAAGCCCACATCTCGCGCGGTTCCACGAACGCATCCGCTTGGCGGGCGACCTCATCACCGAGGATCACCTCGCGCAGGTGCTCGACCGCTGCGAGGCCGCGAATGGTAGCGAAAGTATCACCTATTTCGAGATCACCACCGTGGCGGCCTTGCTCGCGTTCGCCGAAACGCGCGCCGACTGGACCTTGCTGGAGGTCGGGCTCGGCGGCCGGCTCGATGCGACCAACGTGATCGAAAGACCCGCGCTCACGATCATCACGCCGGTCTCCATCGACCACACCCAGTTTCTCGGCGACACGATCGCCCGGATCGCTCGCGAAAAGGCCGGGATCATCAAACGCGGGGTCCCGGTCGTGGTCGGGCCGCAGCCGGACGACGCGCTCGAGGTGATCGAGGACGTGGCCGCCCGGGTGGGCGCACCGGTGATCGCGCATGGGCAACACTGGCATGTCTGGGAGGAACGCGGACGCCTCGTGTTCCAGGACGAGACCGGGTTGCTCGACCTGCCGATGCCGGCGCTGAGGGGCAAGCACCAGGTCGAGAACGCCGGCGCGGCGCTTGCGGCCCTGAGGCACCTCGGGTTCGGCGAAGACGCTTGCGCGGCCGCGATGACGCAGGTGCGTTGGCCCGCCCGGATGCAACGTCTCCGGCACGGCCCGCTGGTCGACGCTGCGGGCCCGGCCGAGCTCTGGCTCGATGGCGGCCACAACCCGGCCGCTGGAGAGAAGATCGCCGAGCTGCTCGGCGCGCTCCCGCCGCGTCCGACCCACCTCGTCTGCGGCATGCTGAACACCAAGGATGTCGCGGGCTATCTGCGCCCGCTTGCCGAGGTGGCGACAAGCCTCACCGCCGTCTCCATTCCCGGTGAACCGGCCACGCTTCCGGCTGAAGAGACGGCCCGGATTGCCTGCGAGACCGGGCACGACGCGCGCACCGCGCCGGACCTGGACACCGCCGTTCGCGCCGCCGCGGCCCGGGAGACCACCGCGCGGATCCTGATCTGCGGCTCGCTCTACCTCGCCGGACAGGTGCTTCGCGACAACGGCTGAAACCGGCCGAACCGGGCCGGAAAAATGTCGTTTGACGACGTGATCACAAAAAAAGATGTCGGAGATCCAACCCCGCCGGCACGTGCAGGCGCGGCAACCTATTGGTGCGACTCGGTTTTTGGCCTTTAGCGCGAAATCTATTGAGGTCAACCCTCCATATTGACCGAAACGTCGTCAATCGGCTACATGTTGAGCAAGTGAACGAGCCGGGGAAAACCGGGCATAACAGCAACGACCTGTCGAGCAGGACAGGGTACAGGGGACGGCTGATGACACGGCTGAGAAACTGCGCCTATTTGGCATTCATGATCACATCTACAGCGGCGACTGCACAGGATGTGCAGACAGGGCCGCTATCCGCCGGCGCCATGACCGGGATCGAAACCGAGGTCCAGATCGCCGGTCTCGTTTCCGACGTTGGCGGCGCTGTGCTGATCGGACAGGACAAGGCGGCGCCGCTCTGTCCCGAGTTTTGCGCCCCGCGCCGGGTCACTTCGCCCGGTCAGGCGACGGTCGGTGAACGTGAGGTGCTCGCCTACAGGATGGCCGCGGCGACAACCGGCTCCAAGTTGCATGTCGACAGCCGCCGGTCGCTCTGGGCTCAGGTGGAAAAATTCCCGAGTATGGCGTTGAGGGAACCGGCATCTACTGTTGTCACACAGGGCGCATTCCGTCCGGCACTGGATCCGGTGCTGGCCGAGCCGCCTGCAAATCCAATGAAGTGATCGGCCAAACGATCTCCAACCCGAACAGGGCCCGGTCCGGGTAATTACCACCCACCTCCGGTGCTCGTGTTCAAAGGTGCATTCTTCCGCCCCGGTGTCCCTCACCGGGGCGGCTTTTTTTCTGGCGGGGCCGGGCTCACCCGCCCCAGTCGGCCGCCTGCATCTCCCTGAGCCGTGACGCGGTGCGCTCGAATTCGAAGCTGCCTTCGCCTTCCAGGTAGAGGAACTCAGGCTCCGCAGCCGCTGAGGCGATCAGTTTCACATGCGCCTCGTAGAGCGCATCGATCAGGGTCACGAAGCGGCGCGCCTCGTTGAAATTGCCACGTCCGAGCTGCGGAATGTTCTCGAGAATGAGCACCCGAACGGCTTCGGCAATCGCGAGATAATCGCCGGGCCCGAGGGCTTTGGCACAAAGATCGAAGAACGTCGCCCGCGCGACACCGGAGCAGACCTGCGGCAGCACGACATCGCGGCCTTTCACCCGCAGCACCATCTGTTGCGGCACCTGTCCCTGGGCGATGAAGCTGCGCCAAATCGCCTCGACCCCGTCGCGCGCGGTCGGCCCGAGCGGTGTGAAATAGGTTTGCGCGGCCACCAGACGATCGAGCCGGTAATCGGTCGGGCTGACGAGCTCATGCACCACGAGGCGCTCACGCAGCATGCCGATGAAGGGCAGGAAGAGCTGTCGGTTGAGCCCGTCCTTGTAGAGGTCTTCGGGCGGTCGGTTCCCCGTCGTCACGACCACGACGTTCGCCGCGAACAGCTTCTCGAACAGCCGCCCGACGATCATCGCGTCGGTAATGTCGGTGATCTGCATCTCGTCGAGCGCCAGCAACCGAATATCGTCGGTGAGCGCTTGCGCGACCGGCTCGAGCGCATCTTCGGCCCCCGCCTGGCGCGCTTTGTGCATCCCCTCATGCACCTCCTGCATGAAGGCATGAAAATGAACCCGCCGCTTGCGCTTGATGCCAAGATGGCTGACGAACAGGTCCATCAGCATCGACTTGCCGCGCCCGACCCCGCCCCAGAGATAAAGCCCCATCGGCACGTCCTCGGGCTTGTGGAAAAGCCCGCCGAGGATGCCACGGCGCTTGAGATGGGTGGCTTCGAGATGGTGGCGGACGTCTTCGAGCATCGGCAGTACGGCTAGCTGCGCCGGGTCGGGGTTGAGCAATCCCTCGGCGACGCGGGTGCGATAGACGTCTTGAAGCTTGTCGGTCATTCGCTGTGAATAATCGGCCGCGACCGGGATGAAAAGGTGGCGCTCTTCCGATCCTTCGGACCGTTCTCGCGGGCGAAGAGGGCCAGAAGGGTCCGATGGGCCTGCCTCACACCGGCAGCGCGGTCGTCTTGAACACCGTCCTCAGCGCAAAGCTCGATTGCATTCCCTGGACACCGGGCAGGCGGGCGAGTTTCTGGCGGTGGATGCGGGCGAAATCCTCGGTGTCTTCTGCGACCACCTTGAGGATGTAGTCGGATTTCCCAGCCATCAGGTGACATTCCAGTATCTCCGGCACCAGCGCAACCTCGCGCTCGAAGGCCTCAAGCAGCTCGTCGGCCTGGCCTGCGAGGGTGATCTCGACAAAGACGGTCGTCGCCTTGCCCACGCGCTTGGGGTCGCACATCGCGACGTAGCCGCGGATGTAGCCGTCCTGTTCCAGCCGCTGCACACGGCGATGGCAGGCCGAGGGCGAGAGGTTGATCCGCTCGCTGAGGTCGGCATTGGAAATGCGCCCGTTCTTCTGCAATACCGTGAGGATACGGCGATCCGTGCTGTCCAGTGCCATGTCGGTGTAGATCCTTGCTTGAAACGCAGGAGAATTCGCAGGTTCTGCTGCCAAGCCTATCCCAGACCGCCAAGAATTCAATGCATTCGCGAGGCATCCCCGGCAAGCTCGGGGAAACAGGGAGGAATGCGCATGCTGATCGGTTGTCCGAAAGAAATCAAACCCCAGGAGTTCCGTACCGGGCTCACGCCGCGTGCGGCGGCGGAAGCGATCGCCCATGGCCATTCGGTCATCGTCGAGGCGGGGACCGGCGTCGGCGCCGGATTTCCGGACGAGGATTACCGCGCCGCCGGGGCGCAGGTGGTGGACACGGCCACAGAGGTGTTCGACCGGGCCGAGCTGATCGTCAAGGTCAAGGAACCGCAAGCCGGCGAGCGCGCGATGCTGCGCGAGGGCCAGGTGCTATTCACCTACCTTCACCTCGCGCCCGACCGGGCGCAAACAGCCGATCTCCTCCAAAGCGGCGTGACCGCCATCGCCTACGAGACGGTCACCGACGCCGCCGGGCGCCTGCCGCTGCTGGCCCCGATGTCGGAAGTGGCCGGCAAGCTCGCGCCGCAGACCGGCGCCTGGACCCTGCAAAAGGCCAATGGTGGACGCGGCGTGCTGCTCGGCGGCGTGCCCGGCGTGGGGCCGGCACAGGTGGTGGTGATCGGCGGCGGTGTGGTCGGCACGCAAGGAGCGCGGGTGGCCGCGGGCATGGGCGCGGATGTGACCGTGCTCGACACCTCGCTGCCGCGCCTGCGCCAGCTCGACGATCTTTTCCGGTCCGAGTTCCGCACCGGGTACGCCTCCGCCGCGCGAACCGGCGAGATGGTGGCCGAGGCCGACATGGTGATCGGCGCGGTCCTGGTGCCCGGCGCCGCCGCACCGAAGGTCGTCTCGAAGGACATGCTGGCGACGATGAAGCCAGGGGCGGCGCTGGTCGACGTCGCCATCGATCAGGGCGGCTGTTTCGAGACCTCGCGGGCCACCACCCACCAGGATCCGGTCTACGAGGAAGACGGGATCATGCATTATTGCGTGGCCAACATGCCGGGTGCGGTGCCGCGCAGCTCGACGCTGGCGCTCGGCAACGCCACCCTGCCCTTCCTGCTGGCGCTCGCCGACAAGGGCTGGCGGCAGGCCTGTGAGGACGACCCGCACCTGCTCGACGGGCTCAATACCCACGCGGGTCATCTCACCTGCTACCCGGTCGGCCGGGCGCAGGAGATTGATGTGCTGTCGCCGCACCTTGCGCTGAAGCTTTGAGACACAAGAAAGTGCTCGATCACTGATTCTGTGTCACACGTTGTGTCACGTAACGGGATGATTCGCCGGAATCATGCGGTTTGTTTCGACAATCGAAACAAACGCCACGATTCCCCCGCATGGGGCCACGTCACGGAGCGAACAATGGCCGCATGGCAATGCGATTGTTTCCGCAATACGCTCCCTGTGTCGTTGGTTGGATTTCGGGGGAGATCATGCGGACGCAGTTTCTCGCACTCATTCTGTCACTTATTGCACTGCCGGCCTTGGCCACGAACATATCGCCGGTTCCGGCTGCCTGAATTGCCGGTACAGGCACGTTGCCGGATCGTCTCTTCGAATTATTGAATCCAGAAGTGCCCACGATCAACGCCGCCTGTTGCAAGTTTTGCAGCAAGGGTCAGCCCTGCGGCGACACCTGCATCTCACGGGACTATTCCTGCACTGTGGGCCCCGGCTGCGCCTGCTGGGCGCCCTGACCGGTCGTCCGGTCTGGGGTTCGTCGAAATCGATTGGCCGGTGGTAGCGTGGGGCGGACTTGAACCGCCGACCCCAGCATTATGAGTGCTGTGCTCTAACCAGCTGAGCTACCACGCCTCTCACCGTGAGGGGGCAGATAGCTGCCGGTGGGTACGGTGTCAACGCAGAAATTGCGCGATGCCAAGGCGGTTCGCAAGCCCCCCTTGCCCGTGTGCAGATCTATCGACAGGATCATGCCGGCGCGCCGGGCAGCCGTCGCCCGATTCGTGACGCAACTCACGAAAGTTGCCGGAAATCCGAGGCCCTTCCATGACCTCGTCGTTGTACGTCTTCAGGAGGATCGCATCGCGCGTTCCCGGTCCGGTGCACGCGGTTGCGCTAGCTGTCGCCGACCGAATGGACGGTGAGAGCCGCCGGGCCGGTGCGGGCAAGGTATTGCGCCGAGCACCAGCCTGTGTGGCCGGATTCGTGACGCACGCGCACCCAGGGTCCGGACCATTCGAGGGTATGGACTTCGGAGCCGTGCGGCATTGCGTAGATGGTATCGAAGCCGGAGCCCGGGCCGGTTCGCAGATCAACGAACCCGTCGCCCGGTGAATTGATGACCAGAGCGTCTGCCCACGCTGGCCCGACGGCCAGGCTGGCCGCGATAGAAAACGCGGTGGCAAGAAAGGCTCTTCGGTTCATGAATTCCTCCCCTTCGATCCAAGCATAGCACATAACGTCGGTGGGCGGGGCCGGGCAAAACGAGGCCGGGCA
>DQCI01000316.1:12233-12421 GCA_003545125.1 Paracoccaceae bacterium | reverse complement strand
TGGCCGATGTAGTTTTCGCGCGGCGGCAGGGACAGGTAGTCGGCGACCGTCGGGGCGATATCCAAAAGCGCGACCGGGTCGGTCACCACCTTTGCGACGGGCCGGGTCGGGTCGTGGAGGATGAGCGGGACATTGGCGACCTGCTCCCACAAGGTATGCTTGCGGAAACGGTCGCGTTCGCCGAGGTG
>DQCI01000316.1:0-12130 GCA_003545125.1 Paracoccaceae bacterium | reverse complement strand
CGGTAGTTTCGCGCGTCGATATTCGGCGGCGCGTCTTGGTCCATGACCGGACAGGCATCGAACCCATTGCGCCAGGCGGCAGGCTTCTTGAAATCCTTCGGGTCGTACATCTCCTTGAACCGGAGCGGCGTCGTCCAGGGGCCGTGGGTGCCGTTGAAGCCGATCTCGCGGTAGAACGGGGCGTCGTCGTTGTATGTCCGAAAGAATTCCTCGGCCGAGGTGGCGACCTGGTGGTCGTAGAGGCGCTTGTCGGCCCAGTCCTCGACGGTTGCCATGCCGCCGCGATAGCCGCCCATCTCGACCCGGCCCGGCATCCCGCGTTTGAGGTAGATCCGCTTGCGGCGTTCGAGTTTGAACGCCTTGGGGTCGTCGGAGAATATCTCGCGGTGCACCGTCTCTGGCAAAGGTGCGTAGCCACGCATCACCTTGCCGCCCGACGAGGTGAAATACCCCGCCTGCCGCAACCGGTGCGGCCACATCGCACTTGCCGGCATCTTGTCGAAATACGTCGCGTCGGAATTCAGCACCCCGGTTTGATGCGGCGAACGCCCCGACATGAAACTCGCCCGCGACGGGCTGCAGACCGGCACCTGCGCATAGGCGCTGTGAAAGGCGGTGGACCCGGCGCAGATCCGGTCGAGGTTGGGGGTCTGCAGGGTCGGCCCGAAAGCTGTGCGGTATTTCCAGACCGCGACCATGTCGTCGAAACTGACGAGAACGAGGTTCTTTCGGTCGGATCCCACGTCACCCTCCTCTGGCCGGGCGCCTCGGCGCGGGCGCGCGCGACCCCGGGCAGGTTTTAGCTACAGGGGCCCGGCGGGAATGTACATTTCCAACCTTTCAGATCTGTTGCGGCGTGGATGGAAGCCCACACATGCGCCGGATTTCTGGACGTTCTTGGGGGGGGCCTGTCGGTCGACACCCGCGCTACAGGATCGGCGCGCCGAGCCGGAAGGTCGCTTCGGCCAGGCGGCGGGGGAGGGTCGCGGGTTTGGTGCCTTCTTTCGCGGTCCGCGCGAGCCCCAAGAACCACGTCGCCAGCGCCGCCACCGTGGCTTCGTCATAGACCACCAGCGCGGTCTCGAAATTGAGCAGCATCGAGCGGACGTCGATATTGGCCGAGCCGACGATGGCGAGGTCGTCGAACACCACGGCTTTCGCATGCATCATCCGGGGGCCATAGCGCAGCACCCGCACGCCCGCCTCTTCGAGATCGCGCAGATAGGCGCCGCGGGCGAAGTCGGCGATCCGCTGGTTCGACCGGGCCGGTACCAGCAGGCGCACGTCGCGCCCGAGCCGACCCGCCGTCGCGAGCGCGTGCAGGAGCTGGTCGGAGGGCAGGAAATAGGGCGTGGCGATCCAGATCCGGTCATGGGCCGTGTGGATCGCATGCACCAGTGCGTCGTGCAGCCCGTCGTGTGGCAGATCGGGACCGGATGGAACAAGCTGTGCCACGGTATCGCCGGTTACCGGCCCGGTCGGGATGATTGACGCCGCCTCCGGCTCGCCTTCCTTGCGCCAGTCGGCCTCGAACACCTCGGCGAAACGCCGCACCACCGGCCCTTCGATCGTGTAGGACAGGTCGTGCCAGGTGGCGGGGTCGCTCGGCGCGCCGAGATAGGTGAGGCCAACGTTGCGCCCGCCCGACCAGACCAGCCGCCCGTCCATGATGACCATCTTGCGGTGGTTGCGCAGGTTGAGCCGCCCGGTTGCGAGGAATTTCGGGAAGGGCGAGAAAATTCTCAGCTCGCCGCCGGCGTCGACGAAGGCCTTGAGCGCCGCGCGCGGCCGCTTGATGATCGTGCCCAAGTGGTCGAGGATCAGCCGGACCCGGACACCGCGCGCCAATGCCTCGATGAGCGACGCCATGAAGGCCTCGCTGTAAGGATCGGGATCGAGCCGGTAGAGCGCGATGTCGAGGCTTGTACGGGCCTCGGCGACCATGTCCTGAAGCGCGACCCGCGCCGCTTTCGGATCGGTTTCGAGCACCATGCAGTGGCCGGCACGGGCGGCGGGCAGCTTGAGCCGGCGGAACATGCCATCGAGGTCATGGATGGGGGGGCCGGGGTCGTCCGGCTCCGGCGAGAAGGGGATGTATTCGTAGCGGGTGCCGCGTTTGCGCACGCCGAGCGCGAAGAACAACGGCACCCCGAGGTAAGGCACCGTCACGATGAACAGGATCCACGCGAGCGCCGATTGCGGCGAGCGGCGCTGTTGCAACACCCAGATCAGGGCGGTGCCGATCAGGAGCACGCCGACCGTGACAGCCAGGAAGGTGAAGACGACGCTCATCCGGTTTCCGGTCAAGGCAAAGGGTTGTTTAGGAAATAGGCGCGGGGCCGGGGCGTTTGAAGATGTGGCCGCCTCGACGCGCGTGTTTCCCGCGAGCGCCCATCAAGGCGGCAACCCGTCGCGGGATCGGGCGATGCCCCCGGTTTTCACCGCGCCCGCGCCCGCCGCCGGTTCCGCTGCCGCCCGCGGGCGGCTATGATCGGCCCATGACGTTAGCTCTTTTGGACCGCGCCCGGGCGGTCGTGTTCACCGACCTGGACGGAACGCTTCTCGACCACGAAAGCTATTCTTGGGACGCCGCCGTCCCGGCGCTCGAAGCGTTGAAGGCGGCTGGCGTGCCTTTGGTGCTCGCAAGCTCGAAGACGGCCGCCGAGATTGCCGACCTGCACGCGGACCTGGGGCTCGCCGAGATCCCCGCCATCGTCGAGAATGGCGCGGGATTGTTCCGCCCCGGAGAGGAGGAGGACGACGACAACGCCTATCGGAGCCTGCGCCGCGCCCTCGAGGTGCTGCCGAAGGAGCTGCGGGTGTTTTTTCGGGGGTTTGGTGACATGAGTGCCTTCGAAGTGGCAGACATCACCGGGCTGTCGCGCGACGCCGCGGCGCTGGCGCGCACCCGGCAGCATTCCGAGCCCGGCCTTTGGGCCGGCGATGCGGCAACGCTCGAGGCCTTCGTCGCGGCCCTCGGCGCGCAGGGCATCGCCGCCCGGCGCGGCGGGCGGTTTCTCACGCTCTCGTTTGGCGCCACCAAGGCCGACCGGATGGCGGAGATCGCGACCGCGCTCGGCGCCACCACGTCGCTCGCGCTGGGGGATGCGCCAAACGATGTCGAGATGCTCGAGGCCGCCGACACCGGCGTGATCGTGAAGAATGACCATGCCCCCCCCCTGCCCCGGCTCACCGGCGAGGACGCCGGCCGGATCACCCGGACCGAAGCCCCGGGGCCCGCGGGCTGGAACCTCGCTGTCCTTGACTGGCTCGGTGCGCTGGATCAAAACCGTTTCGGATTGACGCAATCCGAACATTGATTTTGATCCGGATTCAAGGGTTTGAGAATTGTCGCGGGATCGGGCTGTTTCCGGCTGATCCGTTTTTTCTCTATGACGCGATTGAACCGACACCCCACCGATACCCCTCAGACGGAGCCCCGACCCCCGCATGGCTGACTTCCACCAGAACGGTAACATCGCCCAGTTTCACAACCTGCGCACCCGCCCGCTCGAAGAACTGGTCTACGAGATCGAGGCCTTCAGCCAGACCCGCAAGATCAGCCTGATCCTGCCCTCGCTCTACGCGGAGCTGGAGGGCGAGGCTTTGCCGGCGATCCTCGACGAGCTTGGCAAGGTGCCCTACCTGCACCGCATCATCATCGGGCTCGACCGGGCCGACGAGGCCCAGTACCGCGCGGCGCGCAAGTTCTTCGCCCGGCTGCCGCAGGAACACGTCGTGCTGTGGAACGACAGCCCGCGGATGAAGGAGATCGGCGCGCGGCTCGAAGAGATGGGGCTCGCGCCGCGAGAACCCGGCAAGGGCAAAAACGTCTGGAGCTCGATCGGTTATCTCCTCGCCTGCGCCGACAGCGCGGTGATGGCGATCCACGATTGCGACATTCTCACCTATTCCCAAGAGATGTTGGCCCGCCTCGTCTACCCGGTGGCGCATCCGGGGTTCTCGTATCAACTTTCCAAGGGCTATTACCCGCGCGTCGGCGAAGGCAAGCTCAATGGACGGGTCACGCGGCTCTTGGTGTCGCCGCTGCTGATCGCGCTCAAGAAGGTGATCGGCGACCGCGATTACATCGAGTATCTGCGCGCCTTCCGCTACCCGCTCTCGGGTGAGTTCGCGATGCGCACCGCGATGCTGCCCGACCTGCGCATCCCCTCGGACTGGGGGCTGGAGATCGGGGTGCTCAGCGAGGCCTGGCGCAACCTCGCGCCGCAGGCGGTGTGTCAGGTGGAGATCGCCGACCGCTACGACCACAAGCACCAGGAGGTGAGCGCCGAGGACGCGAAGACCGGGCTGAACCGGATGTCGATCGATATCTCGAAAGCGATCTTCCGCAAGCTCGCCGCCGATGGCACGGTGTTCACCTCGAACACGTTCCGGACCTTGCGCGCGACCTACTACCGGACCGCGCTCGATCTTCTGGAGGCCTATGCCAACGATGCCCGGATGAATGGCCTCAGCCTGGACCGGCATGCGGAGGAGGAGGCCATCGAGCTGTTTGCGGGCAACATCGTGATCGCCGGCAAGGCATTTCTCGAAAACCCGCATGAAAGCCCGTTCATCCCGAATTGGAACCGGGTGAACGCGGCAGATCCCACTATCATTGCCGACCTCAAGGCAGCGGCGGCGGCCGACGAAGCGGAGTTCGCGGCAGGGTGACGCGGGGGGACCGCCGTTCGAACGGCGGTGAAACGCGATTGCTTAATCGCGTTGCAAGCGGTTTCGAAACCGCTTGGGCCCGGACCGCACCGTTGGCGCAACCTGCGACCCGGCGTGCCGGCTGCAACGCCGCGCCGGCACCGCCGCGCTCAGTGAGAATTCGCGATCCAGCGGCACTGGTAGGGGGCGAGCGTGACGGACCCCTCGCCCGGCCGCACAAGGTCGCCGGAAATCAGGTCGGCCCAGACCTCGTCCTCGATCAGGTTGAGCTGGATCGCCGGGATCTCGACCGCCTCGTCCGAGACGTTGTGCAGGGCGAACAGCGATTGCGTCCTGTCGAGAGATTGGCGCCAGATGCCGAACACCCGCTCGTCGAGACTGAGGGTGAACTGGGTCGCGTTGGGGTGGAAGGCCGGTTGTCGGGCGCGCAGTTTCAGCCGCGCCGACAGCCGCCGGAGCACTTGGGCCTGGTCGCTGTCCGGATCGGCCAGCAGGTCCAGCAGCTGCGGATAGTCCCAGCGGTGGCGGTTGATTGCCCGGTTCATGCCCCGCCGTTCGACCGCATCGAGATCGTTGGGCGTGGCCAGCAGCGAGTGGATGTAAAACGCCGGGATGCCCTCAAGCGACATCACGATGGTCTGCGAGCAGAGGAACCGGTCGATCTTGTGGTCGTCCGCGCCTTTGAAGGTGTGGCCCGTGGCATCGAAATAGGAGGTGTTGAGCTCGTAGACCGCCTCGCCCCCGCCAGGCAGCGCCCGCATCGAGGCGAGCCCCCCGGCGGATTTCACCGTCTCGATCATCCGGTCGATCTCCGCCTCCGGCAGCAACCCTTCGGCGGGGCGCATGCCGATGCCGTCATGGCTGGCAGTGAAGTTGAGATAGGCGCAGCCGAGCGGTGCGGGCGGCATCCCGCGCTGCCACTTCAGCAGATGCACCGCCGTGCCCGCGAGCACCGCGTGCAGCACCAGCGGCGGCAGCGGGAAATTGTAGACCACATGCGCTTCGTCGCGGTGGCCGAAATAGGACAGATTCTCCGCCTTCGGCACGTTGGTCTCGGTCAGGATCACGACGCTTTCGGTCGAGAAGTCGGCCAGCAGGCGCAGCAGTTTCACCACCGCATGGGTTTCAGGCAGGTGGATCGAGGGGCTGCCGATCTCCTTCCACAGGAACGCCACCGCATCGAGCCGGATGATCCGCACCCCCATATCGACATGCAGCCGGATTACCCGGAGCATCTCGAGCAGAACCTCCGGGTTGGAGAAATCGAGATCCACCTGGTCGGGACCGAAGGTGCACCAGACGTGCTTGGGGCCCGCTGCTGTTTCGACTTCGCGCAGCAGCGGCGAAACGCGCGGCCGGACCACGGCGGAGAGATCGTCGTCGGGGTCGGCCGTCACGAAGAAGCGGTTGTAGGGGGCGTGGTCCTGCAAGAACGCGTTGAACCAGCCCGATTGCGACGAGACGTGGTTGAGCACGAGGTCGGACATCAGGTGGAAATCGGTGCCGATCCGGGTGATGTCGGCCCAGTCGCCGAGCTTGCCGTCGACCTTGCGGTAGTCGGTGACCGCGAAGCCGTCATCGGAGGTCCAGGGGAAGAACGGCAGGATATGCACCCCGTTCACCACCCCTTTCATGTGTCTCAGCAGGAAGTCGTGCAGGAGCGCGAGCGGCTTGTGCGCGCCATCGATCAGGCTGTCGCCGTAGGCGATCAAGAGAGCGTCGCGTTCCGACCACATGTTGTTGCCGGGCCGGCGCCGACGGATCCGCCGGTGGGCGTCCTCCGGCCAATAGGCGTCGATCACCTGCGACGCGAGAATATCAGTATCAAGATCGGGGTAGATCCGGTCGAGGAGCCCGGTGAGCCGGGCGCCGAAAGAATACGAGTTGTGTGTCATGATCCCTGACAAACTTTTGAGACTCCACGGAACTTTCCGGGATGTCGTTTCCCGACGTTAAACCGGCGATGCGGGGAAGGTCCAGAACCGGTGGGCCGAAACCGGCCCGTGTCCCCGGCATTCGGGCGGTTTGCCCAACGCACTGGCACATCCGGGCGCGCCCGCGGGGCCGCGCTCGGGACGACGCGCGCGTCAGCCGCCGATGAGCTGTTCGGCAGCCGCGCGGGTGCCGGGACCGACGATCCCGTCGACGATGCCATTGTAGACGCCGCGCAACGTCAGCGCGTCCTGGAAGGCCGTCGCGGTATCGTAGTCCCAATCGAAGGGGGCGTCCCGGCGCAGCTCCTCGAACGGTACGTCGCCCGATTCCAACGCTTCGATGTAGAGAGCGGCGGCACGACTGGGCAGGCGCTCGACACCGCGGCCGAGCTCATAGAGCACACCCAGGGCCGCTTTCGCCGACGGCAGGCCGGCATCGGCCGCCATCAGCGTGAGCCGTGCCTGTTCGCCCGGGTTTTCCGGCAGACCGCTATCGGGATCGCCATAGAGCCCGGCGAGTTCCAGCGCCGCTTCGAAATTGCCGGCGTCCGCGGCCCGGGTAAACCAGGTCACGGCCTGGTTCGGGTTTGGAATGCCGAGCCCTGGATCGGCCCGCCCCGGGATGCCTTCGCCGTCAAGATAGGCCTTCGCCAGCCGGTATTGTGCAAAATGGTAGCCGTCGTTGGCCGCCTCGGTGAGCAGCTCGACCATGCGCGCCGAATTCTGCGGCACGCTGCTGCCCTCGCCATGCATCAACGCCAGCACGGTCATCGCCTGGGTGTCGCCGAGGGCTGCGCCGCTTTCGAGACGCGCGGCCGCCTTGGCGCTGTCCGCCTGCACTGGCGGCGCCCCGTAGACATAGAAATCGGCGAGACGGGTTTCGGCGGCGCCTACGCCGTCGCCAGCCGCGCGTTCATAAAGCGCGAATGCGCCGGGAAAATCGCCCCTCGCCAGCGCAACCTCGCCTGCGAAGAACAACACGTCCGGAGCGGCGCGCGGTCCTTCGGAGGCCGCCACGCAAGCCGGGGCCGCCTCGACCAGACGCGCGCGCGCCGCGGCCTTTTCGGCCTCGTTGACCGGCACGCCCGCGAACGGCTCTCCAAGCGCCTCGAGACAGACGATCTGGTTCGGGTCGGTCATCGACTTTTCTTCGAATTCCGCCTGCGGGTCATCGGCCAGCGCCGCGAGTACGGCCGCCTCTTCACCGGTCACGACCTCTTCGGTGACATCGGCAAATTCCAGGTCGGGGGCCACGAATTCACCCGCCGCCGCCGCTTCGAGCACCGCGTTGGCCGCGCCGGTCCTGCGCACGAACGCCGCAAGATCGGTCTCGCGCGGCTCTTCGGCCTCGCCGGGCAAGGCGACCGTCACGAGATCGTCCGGGCCGATATCTCCGCCCACCAATTCCGTCGTCGACGGGGGTGTCAGCACCGCCGCCGCCAATGCCTCGAGCAATTCCGGGCGCGTGGGACGAGGCAAAGCACTGGTGTCTTCGCGGGTGAGGCGGACGAACTCCTCGCCCGGCGCATCCTCGTCGGACGCGGACCCGTCGCCGAGATCGGCCGTGGCGACCGCCACATCCGGGTCGGGAATCGCGTCCACGGGGACCTGCACAGGATCGGCGCCAATCTCGACCTCGGGGCGCGGCGCGGGCGCTTCCGCGGCCGGCTCCGGCACCACCTCCGACGTCTCGAGCACCACATCGGCCAACCCGCTCACGGGCGGAGCCTCGACGGGGCCCTGGGCCGCTCCGGCGGCCTCGGCCACAGCCGGGCCGTCATCCGCGACCTGGGTGCTCGCGGACGCGGCGGGCACCTCCGCGACTTCGGGTACGGGCAGCGCGATGTCGCCGGGCTCGCCCGTCTTCGGATCCGTACCGGCCGTCTTCGGCCCGGCAACCTCGACAGGCGCCTTTTCCGGCGCGCTCACGGTGCCCTTGTCGATTGTTGCTCCGAGCAGACCTCCGCCGGCGCCGGATGCCTCCTGCGCCGTCACGAGCGACGGCCAAGCCACCGCCGCCGATGCGATCACGAGCTGGTAGACCTTCACGAGCGATCCCCTTTTGGTTTGCGCATGTCATGGGTAGCCCGCGAAATCGCCTATGTCCATGAAAAGACGGCAATCGGCGGTCATTCGGCGTTGCCTGTGCGGAACCCTGCCAGTAGCCTGACCGGGTCTGATGTTGCCCCGGTCCGGAAGGTGTCCGTTTGTCATCACGCGTTGAAAGCCCGCCGACCGCCGCGTCGGACCTGAGAGTCTCGCTCGATCGCGACCTGCTGAACGGGACCCTGGCGCTCGAAGCCTTCTGGCAGGCCCTGCGAGAAGACTGGCGCACCCTGCGCCATGCCCCCGCCGCCTTCTCCGGCCTGCCGGGCGCGGCGGCGACGATCCTGACCGGCAGCACCGGGCCTCGGATCGACACCCTGCCCTTCAACGCCCTGGTGATCGACCGGCTGCATGCGGCGCGCGCAGAGGGCCGTCGCGTGGTGCTGACCACCACCGGCGCGCCCGATTTCGCCGAACAGGTGGCCCGGCACCTCGATTGCATCGATGCGGTCCAAACCGTGACCGAGACACACCATGTGTCGCCAATGGTGCGCACCGGCCCCGCCGCCGGCCTGTCGCGTTTGGTCACCATTGTCCGGGAGATGCGCCCACACCAATGGGTGAAGAACGTGCTGGTGTTCCTGCCGATGATCGCCGACCACGGCCTGACGCTCGCCAATATCGGCTGGACCCTGCTCGCTTTCTTCGCCTTCGGTCTCGTCGCCTCGGCTGTCTACGTGCTCAACGATCTGATCGATTTGCCCGCCGACCGGCTGCATCCAACCAAGCGCAAACGGCCCTTCGCTTCGGGCGCGCTCCCGCTCTCGGCCGGGCGCTGGATGCTGCCGGGTTTCCTCGGCGCCGGCCTCGGCCTTGCCGCCGTTGGCGGCCCCGGCCTGTTCGCGGTCATGATCCTCTATGCGATCACCACCACCGCCTATTCGATGAAACTCAAGGGCACCCTGGGCGCCGACATCATCGTGCTCGCCCTGCTCTATACGCTCAGGATCATTGCCGGTGCCGCGGTCACCGGCATCGCGTTGTCGATGTGGCTCTTGAGTTTCTCGGTTTTCCTGTTTCTGTCGCTGGCCGCCGTCAAACGGCTGTCCGAGCTTGTCTATATCGAGACCGAAGGCGCGCGCGGCCGGGCCGCGGGACGGGCCTATACGGTCGAGGATCGTCCCGTCATCGCGATGATCGCCACCAGTGCGGGCTTTCTCTCCGTGCTCGTGCTGGCGCTCTACATCGATAGCCCGGAGGTGGCTGCTCTCTACGCCCGCCCGCAGATCCTCTGGGGGTTGGGGCTTGGGCTGCTGTACTGGATCAGCCGGACCGTGTTGCTCGCGCACCGAGGCCTCGTGGACCAGGATCCGGTGGTTTTCGCGCTGACCGACCGGATCAGCCGGCTCACGGCGCTGTGCATCGGGCTGATCTTCATCGCGGCGATTCTCGACTGAGTCGGTCCAGGCGCGAAGGCGTCCGGCGCAAGGACTGCGTCTCGCTTGCAGAAATGCGACATCCCGCCGCGGAGCGCCCATGAGTCGGGGTTCGAAAAGTGAGAATCCGGCGGAAACCCGCGCAGCTTCGGCGGATTTCGGGGCACGGAAAGTAGGATTATTGTCATATTAAAATTGAATCGATACGCCCCGCTTCATGACAGTGAATGATACGCCCATGCCGAACCGTGCCGAGGCGACCCACCAGAGATCTTTCCTTGCGCGCTCCGCCCTGCTTGCCGGCGGTGCCGCCACCGGGCTCGTGGCATCGGCGCTCGCCGGTTTCGGCCTCGTTGGCCTGATGTTTCCCAATGCCGGGCTGCCCGGGACGGGCGGCGCGCCACTGACCGCGGCTGCCTACATGCCGGTATCGGTGACGGTGATGCCCGAAACCCGGATGGCCCGGATCGAACCGACCCCGGTTCCGGCCGCCGTCGCCCCGGCCTCCCTGTCCGAGACGGCCAACGCACCCGCCCCGACCGTGCCCGCCCCGACCATGCCCACCCTGACGGTGCCCGACCTGCCCGTCGACCGGCAAGTTGCGGCGTTTGAGCCCCCGGCCAAGGCCGCCCCGGTCACGCCCCACCCTGCCGCGGCATCCTCCGTTGCGACACTCGATGACCGCAGCGCAGCGCCCGCCTCGGCCCCCGCCCAGGCCCCCAAAACCGGTCCGGTGATCGCAACCAAGAGCGCGGCACCCGCCGACCCTGGCACCGCCGGGATCGATACCTCGGGCTATGGCCCGCGGATCGCCGCGCTGCCAACTGCGACCGCGCCGGCCCCGACAGCCCCGACAGCCCCGACAGCGACCGGACCCGAGGCCTTCGCGATGCTCGCCGATGACGACGCCACGGCCCGCGCCGGTGCCGGCCTCTTCACGGATCGCGCGGGGCCTTCGAATACACCCGCCGAGACCGCCGCCGAAACCGCCGTCGAGACCCCGGCCGTGACCGCGCCGGCGCGCCCCGCCCGGCGCCCCGAAGGGTTTGCCGACCAGGTCGCGGCCATCGCAGCGCCGCTGACAAGCGCCGCACCGGCCAGCTCAATCCGGCCCGCGCCGCGCCCCGATGTCCAGCTCGCCGCCGCATCGGCGCCGGCCGCGACACCGGCAACCGCCCGCACCGAGATTGCCGCGCCGACCAACGTTGTCGAAGTTGCAGCCCGGCAAGGGTCCGGCGGCTTCCTCTCCGGCGGCTCATCGGATTGCGGCCGGTCGCTCGCCCGCGCGATCCCCTTGCGGCGCGGCGGCGCCACCGGGTCCGCCTTCTTCGGCGGCCTCAGCAATGTCTCCGGCCCCGACCGCGACGCCCGGGCCATCGCCGAGCTCGCGCGCGGCAACATGCCGTCCTTCCTGCGCGAGCTGCAACCAGTCACCTTCAAGGGCCAGGACGCGCGCGGGGCCAATGTCGAGATCACCATCTGCGTGACGCCGGACTACCTCGCGCTCGGGTCCGACAAGGACTACGTCCGCGTGCCCCTGGGCCTGCCCGCGGCGGCGCGGATCGCCGGGGCCTTCGACATGACCCTGCCGACGCCCAGGATGGTCGACGCGATCTATGCCCAGGCGGGCGTGAAGCTCTCGCCCGCGCCGATGACGCCGGGATCGCAGATGTCGACTACGGGGTATTTCGTGACCCACAACGCGACGATCGAGGGGCAGCTCCAGGGCCGCCGCGGCCTGGTCGGCGGCCACAAGAAAGACGTGGTGATGGCGAGCCGGATGGCCTCGGCCCCGGGCCGCGTCGCGATCTACGGCTGGCACCAGAAGGGCGGCGCGCCGATCCAGCCGGTCAGCACCGTGCACGGCGCCAACTACGCCGATTACAGCCACGGCATCCGGCTGGTGAGCAAGACGGCCTACCTGAACGGCAAGGCGGTGTCGCTCGACGATCTGCTGGCCTCGAGCCGCTACGCTTACCTGCTCAACACCGACGGCCCGATGCCGGGCCCGGTGATCCGCACCGCGTCGAACTAGAC
>DQCI01000264.1:9007-11248 GCA_003545125.1 Paracoccaceae bacterium | reverse complement strand
CTCAGTTGCCGGTGGCGCTGTCGATATTGATCGAGACGCCCGGGCCCATGGTCGAGCTGATCGACACTTTCTGCATGTAAGCGCCTTTCGCCCCCGCAGGCTTGGCCTTCTGCACCGCGTCGATGAAGGCGCGGACGTTTTCGGTCAGCTTGCCCTCGTCGAACGAGGCCTTGCCGACGCCGGCGTGGACCACGCCCGCCTTCTCGACCTTGAATTGGACCTCACCGCCCTTGGCGGCTTCGACGGCCTCTTTCACGTCCATGGTCACGGTGCCGACCTTCGGGTTCGGCATCAGGTTGCGCGGGCCCAGGATCTTGCCGAGACGGCCGACGACCGGCATCATGTCCGGGGTCGCGATGCAGCGATCGAAGTCGATCTTGCCGCCCTGGATGGTTTCCATCAGGTCTTCCGCGCCCACGATGTCGGCGCCGGCCTTGGTGGCCTCTTCCGCCTTGTCGCCACGGGCGAACACGGCGACGCGCATGGTCTTACCGGTGCCGTTGGGCAGGTTGACCTTGCCGCGGACCATCTGGTCGGCGTGGCGCGGGTCGACGCCGAGGTTGACGGCGATCTCGACGGTTTCGTCGAACTTCGCCTTGGCGTTGGCCTTCACGAGCGCGACGGCTTCCTCGACGGTCACGTCGTCTTTGCCGGCAAAGGCTTCACGGGCGGCGCGGGTGCGTTTTCCAAGCTTGGCCATGATTTACCCTTTCACCTCGATACCCATCGACGATGCCGAGCCGACGATGATCTTCATCGCGCCTTCGATATCGGTAGCGTTCAAATCTTTCATCTTCGCTTCGGCGATCTCGCGAACCTGCTTGACGGTCACGGAGGCAACCACCTCGCGGCCCGGGTTCTCGGCGCCGCGCGGACGGTTGCGCTTGCCCACCGACGGCAGGCCGGCGGCTTTCTTCAGGTAGTACGACGCCGGCGGAGTCTTGATCTCCATCGCGAAGGACTTGTCCTGGTAATAGGTGATCTGGGTCGGGCAGGGCGCACCCTGTTCCATGTCCTGCGTCTTGGCGTTGAACGCCTTGCAGAATTCCATGATGTTGATGCCACGCTGACCGAGCGCGGGGCCGACGGGCGGCGAGGGGTTGGCTTGACCTGCAGGGATCTGCAGCTTCATGGTGCCAGCGACCTTCTTGGCCATCTGGTGTCTCCTTTGATCAACAGCCCGCGCACGCGTGGCAGGCCTTTGTTGACGTGGTCAGGTCCGGACGCGCGCGCCCTCGCCTCCCACGCATGAAGCTCATGGGCCCGAATCCCGAAGGGCGGCCCTGAACGGCGCGTCTGTACGCCTTCAGCACGGACTTGGCAAGGATTGAAGGTCCCGGGGCCTCTCTTCGCTGGCGTCTTGATGCCATCCTCGCCAGCCCAATGCGTGTGTACGAAGGAGCGAGGAATTGGCCCATTCGATCAAACCCGGATATGTCGGGGAATACCACCAGGGTGCAGAGCCGTACTTTCTGGCAATGGACGGCGATCCTATGAGAACCGATGTCGCAGATCCGACGCCCGACGGAGTGGGGCTCATCGTAGGGATGGGTTGTGGCCGCCCGATCAAGCCCGATTACGTGCCGACAGCAGTCAAATGAGGCGGGTGGAGCCTCAAGGTCGCCCCGATGCTCGACGTGAACAACGTTTACGGAAGTTTCATGGTCACAAAGGTCTTCAAGGACATCCTGGAAGAGCTCGAGCCCGGGGTGCACCAGTTCTTCCCCATGGCGGTTTATTGGGCGGGCGAGAAGATCGCCGACAATTTCTGGCTGAACCTGTGCACCCGGTTGGACGAGTATCACCCCGAGTTGACCTACCCGCGCAATGAACGGGGATTTAAAAACCCGTCAAAGGCGGGCCCAATTCGATCGTCCTTTCAAAGGAGGCGATTGGTGGTCACCACGCGTAGATCGACAAATTCTCCCATGGCCACACGATTTCCGACCCATATGCCGAGCGCCTTCAAGCAGCCGGGCTGACCGGGATCACGTACAACAAGTTGAAGGAAGCCTGAGTCCGGACGCCATCCAAACCCGGGATCGTGTCGTCTCGAGGGTGGCACAGGAGGCGCGCGCTCGATCACCGATATCGAAGACATCTTCACCCTCGGCTGCGGCCGCTGCGACCGCCATGCGACGCCCGATTGCTCCACCCGCCGATGGATCCTCGGCCTCAACGCGCTGCGCCGGATCTGCCTCGACGCCAGGCTCAGTGAACACGTCAAATGGGCGCATCCCT
>DQCI01000264.1:5332-8927 GCA_003545125.1 Paracoccaceae bacterium | reverse complement strand
AACGGCCCGAACACCCGCACCGCCGGGATGCTGCGCTTCACCGATCCGGCGGGCCCGGAAAGAATGGAACCGGTCATCCGGGCCGATCTGGCGGAGGCGATGGGCTATGCCGAGGCGGGGATCACGCCGCCCAAAGTCGAAACCGAATTGGACTTGCCCGGCGAACTCGTCGAAGCGCTCGATGCCGATCCGGAGCTTGCCGAGGCCTTCCACGCGCTCACGCCCGGGCGGCAGAAAAGCTATGTGATCAACCTCAATTCCGCCAAGAAATCGGCGACCCGCACTGCCCGCACCGTCCGGTTCCGCGACAAGATCATCGCCGGCAAGGGCGCAACCGAGCGGTAACCCCGTCGGCGCCGGCCGGCGCCACACGCGCCGTGTCAACCGGCGACAGATCGGCGGTCCCTCGCCGACCCGGGCGTAAATCGTTTACAAAATGTAGCCCGTGTTAAGGTCTGTTTCCTTATTCAAACACAATACTTTACGGCGCTCTTGACATGCCGGCGGGTCGGCGTAGTGCGTTGTTTGGGGGCCAAAACAAAAAACAACCAGGCGGGTGGCAGTGAACAAGATCGACATCATGTTGGACGACGCGGTACCTGCGGGGCCGGTCGCCAAACCCGGACCGCGTCCGGGCGCACACGCCTCGGTAAGCTATGCCCAGCGCATCATCGACACCCCGTCGCTTCACGAGGAAGTCCACAATTCCGGCATTGCCAACCGCAACCCGGACGGCTTGGGCCTGATGGCGCTCGTCGCCGAAGACTACCGCACCCAAGGGGACGGTTTCTTCTCGCAAGGGTTCTGGGCCCTGTTCTGGCACCGTTTCGGCAATTGGCGGATGTCGGTGGAACCCAAACCCCTGCGCGCGCCGCTCAGCCTGATCTACAAGATCGGCGCCAAGCTCACCCAATGGTTTGCCGGGATCGACCTGCCCTACACGGTCAATGTCGGTCGCCGGGTGCGGCTGGAGCATTTCGGCGGCATGGTCCTGGTCGCGCGGGCGATCGGCGACGACGTGACCATCCGCCAGAACACCACCTTCGGGATCGCGCGCGCGGACCGGTTGCGCGAATGGCCGGTGATCGGCGATGGCGCCGACATCGGCGTGGGCGCGGCCATCCTCGGACGGGTCGATGTCGGGCGCGGCGCGAAGATCGGCGCCAATGCGGTGGTGCTGAAAGACATCCCCGAAGGCGCCGTCGCGGTCGGCGTGCCAGCGCGGATCGTCAGGAAGGGGTGACATTGCCCGGGTATGCGGCCAATGGCTTCGATGCCATCATGTGAGCGACGCTCTGCAGGTCTCGAACAGCCAGTCCCAAATCGACAGCGTCAGGATCATCATCGCGATCGGGAAGGCGGCAACCCATCTCGTCAGTTTGGGTCGTCGCACGCCGATGAGTGTCTGCAGTGCTTGACCGACGGGCAGCCCTTCCTTGCGGATCAGGATCACAAACCAGGCCAGCGAGGCCATCAGGAAGAAAGTGACCGGCAGGGGGCGTGCTTCAATCCACCAGGCGGTTACACCCGGCTCTTCCATTTGCAAGCAACCTCCGGTTCACCATCGGGTCTAAGGTGGCCCGAAACGGATCAGCCCTGCTTCGTCACCTGGGTAAACTCGAGTTCGACCGGGGTTGCCCGGCCGAAGATCGAGACCGAGACCTTGAGGCGCTGGTTGTCGTCATCGACACCCTCGACCTGGCCATCGAAGCCCTCGAACGGCCCGTCGGTGACCGAAACCGTCTCGCCCACCTCGAAGTGAATCAGCGTGCGCGGCGCTTCCACGCCTTCCTCGACCCGGCCGAGAATGCCCTGCACCTCGGCGTCGCGCATCGGCATCGGCCGGCCCTGCGGCCCCAGGAAGCCGGTAACCCGGTTGATCGAGTTGATCAGGTGATAGCCCTCGTCGGACATTTCCATGTGGACGAGCACGTAACCTGGCATGAAGCGGCGTTCGGTGGTCACCTTCTTGCCGCGGCGCACCTCGATGACCTCTTCGGTCGGAACCAGAATCTCGTCGATCTCGTCCTCAAGGCCGTTCTCGGCAACGGCTTGCTTGATCTGTTCGGCGATTTTCTTCTCGAAATTCGAGAGCACGCTCACCGAGTACCACCGTTTCGCCATTTCGTTTCAGCCTCGTCTCTGGTGGGCACGCGAGGGCGCCCGGCATTCAGGATTTCGCGGGTGGCGTCTTGCGCCCCTCCCACAACAGAAAACCGGCGTGACCATGCACGCCGATAAGGGTTGGCGCCCGGATTAGCCCCGAACCCCCATCGGTTCAAGGTGTTTCCTGCGGGAACTCAGCCGAAGGCCGAGAGCGCGTTGGTCAGCCCGAAGCGGATCACGAGGTCGACCAACGAGAAAAACAGCGCCGTCAACGCAGCGAGGGCGACAACCATGCCCGTGGTCAGCAGAACCTCGCGCCGGGTCGGCCAGACGACCTTGGAGACCTCGGAGCGCACCTGCTGGATGTACTGGAACGGGTTCGTCTTCGCCATCATGCTGCCTTTCGCGGAACAAGGGGCACTTACGGGATGTGGGGGGGCATTTCAAGGGCCCTGACCCCTTGGCGCGCAATGACCCCGTGTGCGAAGTGGCCCCTGCACGCAAGAACCCCGCCGGCGTGCATCACACGGCGGGGTACCGGCGTTTTCGCGATCCGGGAAGCCCCAACTCAGATGACGCCGCGTTCGCGTCGGGAACTGCGCACCGGCGCGGTCAGGTCGATGCTGTGCCCGGGACCCCAACCGCAACAGGCTGCGCCGCGCCATCGGGCCGGCGCGTGTGCTGCGGCGCGGTGTCATCGGCGCCAAAGGTCTGCGCGCGGCCGCTGCGAAACTTGCGGAAGACCGCGTAGACCCCCAGCCAGAACAGGGCGACCCCGCCGACCGGCAGGGTCGTGGCGATCAGCGACGGGTCGTAGGCAATCCCGCCCACCACCAGCATGGCAAGGCCGAGCTTCACGTAATAGGCCAGCAACGACGATTGCCGTGCCGGGGCCGGTATGTCGCCGACGTCGCCGACCGGCGGAAAGGGGCTCTCCGCATCGCCGGTCAGGGTCGCGCCGCTGGCATGTGCAAGCGCGCGCGCTGGCTGGGCGTCAGGCGGGTCCATATCCAAATCATGCGTGCCACAGACTGTTTCGGGGTCCGGTTCGTTGAAGTTCGCGTAGCCGGGCTCCTCGTCGTGCGCGGGGGCCGCGCCGCTTGCATTCCTGCGGGCGAGCCGACCGAGCGGCGTGTCCTCGGAAACGTCCTCGGGCACCGTGAAGGTCTGAGCCGGGACCGGTGTGTACGGTTCCACCTCGACCGGTTCCAACGCCTCTTGCGCGCTCTCCGACGCGCGCGCGCGCACCGAACGCACCCGCTTCACCACCCCGATCAGCGCCACGACGGCGGCGATTGCCCAGCCGATGTAACGGGATTGATCGGGGGGAATGCCGCGCCGGGAGAGGGCGGCCTCGCGGCCCTCGAAGAACGGTTCGATATAGATGAAATCCTCGGCTTTGGTGAGGCCCTGTTCCTTGATCACCTCGGCGGCCATTCTGTCCATGCTGCTGGTGGTGTCGGCAAACCCGTTGAACGCAAAGATAAAT
>DQCI01000264.1:0-5299 GCA_003545125.1 Paracoccaceae bacterium | reverse complement strand
CGTCGCGTTCCGCCGCGCTCAGCACCAGAGCGGCGCGGACCTCGGGCGCTTCGGACGGGTCCGACGCGCCGAACATCATATACATGTGGCGGGTTTTGATAGGGATGCCATTGATCCCCTCCGTCAAGTTGTAGTTGAGGTCAGTGTTGATCCGGCCGGACACATGCACCTCGTCGGCGGCATGGATGTCGCGGTCGCGGTCGAATTCGGCAATATCGACCGGATCCGGCACGGCCGTCTCCAACGCTGCCACCTTCTCGGCCTCGATCTCCAGCGCCTGCTCGTAGACACGTTCCCCCAGCCAGAGCACGCCGATTGACGCCGGGACATAGGCCCACCAGGGCAACACAAAAAACAGAACGAACAGACGACCCATCGGATGCCTCGTTGTGACTGCGTGAATTTCCGCTCCTTTGTCGTCCTCGAATTCGGCACCAATCGGGCGGAGACGGGGAATAAGGGCGGTAAGGCTGTGGATATGCCGGGGCCAAAGGGTGCGGCAACCCGCGCCATTGGACCGGCCCCGCGCGTCTTCTAGCCTCGCCCGACCTAACTTGCGGGAGAGCGCATCATGGATATGCCTATGTTGGTGACCGTTCTGGGCTGGGGCGCGCTCGTCGGTGTCGTGTTCTCGGCCATCGGCGCCGCGGGCGGGATTCTCACCTCCTTCGGCCTCATCACCCTGTTTGCCGTGGCCGACCCAAACGCGGTCAAGCCGATGACCCAGATCGTGGTGCTCGCGACCGCGCTCGTCTACGTGCCGGGCTATCTGAGGCGGGGCGCCATCGTGCCGGCGCTCGGGCTGCTGCTCGGGCTCGGCGGCGTGGTCGGGGCCTGGGTGGGTAGCACGGTCTCCTCGCTCTACCTTGCCGACATGGCCACCTTCCGGCCGCTGTTCGGGTTGCTCACCCTCGCGGTCGCGGGGCAGATCGGCTGGAAGCTCTGGCGCCATGTCCGGGCGTGCAAGGCCGGTACGACGCCGCCGATGCAGCCCTACCACGGCGGGGTCACCGACAAAGTGCTGCGCCACTATTGCATGTGCTTTTCCTACGCGGGCACACGCTACCGGGTGCCGGTGATCTCGCCATTGTTGGCCGGCGCCCTGATCGCCTTCACCGCCGCGCTGTTCGGAGTCGGCGGCGGCTTCCTGCTCGTGCCCTACATGGCGTCGATGTTGGGGATGCCGATGCACATCATCCCCGCCACCACGGCGATCCCGATCTTCATGTCGCTCGCGGTCTCGGTCGGCAACTTCATGAGCCGCGGCGCCGTCGTCGACTGGGCGCTCCTTGCCCCGCTCGTCGCCGGCGCGGTGGCGGGCGCGCTGCTTGGGCCGCAGATCAACAAGCGCCTGCCCAATGCCGCGCTTCAGGGCGCAATGGGGGTGATCGTCGCCGGTATCGGGGTGAAATACCTGTTTTTCTGAGATCCCAAGTCGGGGACAGGTCCGGCAACCGTGCCGTTCGATCTCTTGGCTACTTCACTCACTCGGCAGCCAGGAAGGCCTCCACCGGGGCGGGCTGAAGAGAAGTTCCTCGAGCGGCGCCTCGCGCTCCCAGGCGCAATCGCCCGCCTCATCCATGATGGCACCCACCTCCGCCAGGAGTTTCGGGCCATCGTTTGCAACCTGGCATCCCCATTCGTCGGGGCCATAGGTGCAGAGGGTTTCGAAGAGACGGGCCGCGCGCATCATCGGGCACCGCACCGCTTCGCGCGGGGCCTCGCGGTCGATCTCTTCTCCCATGCGATTGCGGATGTCGCCAGTCGCAATCCGGTCGTCCCGGTACAAGAGCCCAAGATGCCGGACCAGGCGGATCGAGTCGTAATCAGAGTAGTATATCCGGTTATCCGAGAACCGGCTGCGCTGCACGGGCCTGATCTCGCCATGCAGCGCCGCGTCGATCTCCTGCCCGATGGCCCATGTCACCGGCAGATAGGCTCCGAGGTCGAGCAGCTCCCGCCACCCGGCCTCAAGCTCTCTCAGGTCGACACGCGCGGGATCTTCATTTTGACGCCGTATGGCATCGCCAAGCAACGCGCTCAGAATGTTGGTGTTCTGCGGATTGTCCGGCAGGCGTTCGCGCAGATAGGCCTGCAACGCCTCGCGCGCTTCGGTCTCGTATTCCGGCGTGGGGAAAGCGGCGTCGATCCGCCAGAGAGTGTCCTTGCAGGCGCGCATGGTTCCCGTGCCGAGGCTCTCGCGGTGAATGCGCCTGGCCTCTTGCGCCGCACCGTCGCGGCCCTGCCATTCGTTCACGTAGGCATTCAGGCGGGCGTAATCGAGAAAGGCCTCGTCGCGTCCGTCGAGCGCTGTCAGCGCCGCCTCGCGAATCGGGCCTTCCAGCTCGTTGTCGAACACCATTTCGATCAGGCACAGCTCGGCGTCATAATCCGCCACCTTATCCGCCATCTCGGCGCAGAGCGCGAGGTTGTCTTCAAAGCTTCCGCCCCAGCGCATCTGCAATGACGCGAGGCCAAGCTCCAGGAAACGGCGGTCCGGCGCGATCGCAAGCGCCTGATTGACCAATGCGCGCACGTCACCCACGTCCGCCACCCGCCCCGAGGGACGCATGTCGCCGCAAAAACACGATGAGAGGAATGGCAGGGGCAGCAGGGCTTGAACCCGCGACCTACGGTTTTGGAGACCGTCGCTCTACCAACTGAGCTATACCCCTGTGGCCGGGAGTTGAGGTAACCCAAGCCCCGAGAGTTTTCAAGACCTCAATCGCGCCACCGCGTCCTTCAGAGCCGGCACGTCGTTCGAGGCCAATACCGGCAGGATCTCGCGGATCGCGTCCGGTGGCAGGTTCCACCAGGCGAGCCGGTCGAGAAGGGCGCAGACCGCGTCGGGAAACCGTCGCCGCACCACCCTGCCCGGGTTACCTGCGACGACGCTCCACGCGGGCACATCGCGGCTCACCACCGCGCGGGCGCCGACGATCACCCCGTCGCCGAGGGCGACCCCGGGCAGGATCATCGCCTCGGTCCCGATCCAGACGTCATGGCCGATCACCGTGTCGCGGCCCTTCGAAAACTCCGGGGCGAACAGCTCCTTCACCTCGTGGTTGAACACCGCGAAGGGATAGGTGGTGAACCAGCGCTTCGGGTGGTCAGCCGACGAGGTGATGAACCGGGTGCCGTGGGCGAACTGGCAGAACCGCCCGATGCTGAGCCTTTCCGGCGCGCCCGGATACAGGTTGGGCGCGATCCGGGCGGCATAGTCGTCGACCGGATCGAAATCGTTGTAATAGGTGAATTCGCCCACCTCGATATTGGGGTGGTCGATCACCCGGGCGAGCCAGACCGTGTTGGTGTAGGTCTCGCCACCCGGAAGGGTGAGGGGATGACGCAGGGTGGCGTCGAGGAAAGGCACAGGCATGGCTGAACTCCTTGGAAACGTTCGGGTTCCGGGTCGGTCAGTTCAGCGATTGTCCATGTCGCCCTCCGTGGGATGGTGGCATCCTACCACCTTGCCCGGCAAAGAAAAACCGCGCCAATACCGCCCGCGGCACCGAACGCCTTTCGAAAGGCGTTCCCACGCGAATTCGAATTCGCGTCGCAAGCGGTTTTGAAACCGCTTTCACCGTACCGCGATGACCCCGGCCACCACGAGCACGACCAACGCGCCGACGACCGCACCCACCCATGGCGCGAAATTCCCGTCATCCGGCCATTCCTTCGAATCACGGCGCCATTCGGCTTCCGTTTCTCGGTCCAGCGGTGCGGTCATCTCGAAATGCAGCGCCACGGCGTGCTTTTCGATCGCCGCGGCCACTCGGACGGAAACAACCTCCGCCTCTTGCTCAGGTATCAACGCGACGATCTCGTGGCCCTCGGTGTGCACCCGGAGCATGGCCGCGAATGCCACACTCTCAGCCAAATGCAACTCTCGCATGAGAATTCGCAAAACGACCTCCATCGGGGTCGTGTCGTCATTGAAGAGCCGGAGGCCGACAAAGCGTTGCATTGCAAACACGTAGCAGGCCGTTGCGGCATGATCTTGACGAAGAAGGCCGCCCCGGGGGGCGGCCCTCAATATCAACCGGTGTGGCTCTCGGCAGGTTTGGCGTTGCCGCCAAACCGCCTGCCGCCCGGGCCAGAGTTGTCTGACAAAAACTCGACCCTACTCGATGATTTTCGAGACGACGCCGGAGCCGACGGTACGGCCGCCTTCACGGATGGCGAAGCGCAGGCCTTCTTCCATCGCGATCGGCGCGATCAGCTCGGCTTCGAACTTCAGGTTGTCGCCCGGCATCACCATCTCGGTGCCTGCGGGCAGCTGAACCGTGCCGGTCACGTCCGTCGTGCGGAAGTAGAACTGCGGACGGTAGTTGGCGAAGAACGGCGTGTGACGCCCGCCCTCATCCTTGGTCAGGATGTAGACCTCGCACTCGAACTTGGTGTGCGGGTTCACCGATTTCGGCTTGCACAGCACCTGGCCGCGCTCGACCGCTTCCCGGTCGATGCCGCGCAGCAGCACGCCGACGTTGTCACCCGCCTCGCCGCGGTCGAGCAGCTTGCGGAACATCTCGACGCCGGTGCAGACCGTCTTCTGGGTGTCCTTGATGCCGACGATCTCAAGCTCGTCGCCGACGTTCACAACGCCACGCTCGACACGGCCGGTCACAACCGTGCCGCGGCCCGAAATCGAGAACACGTCCTCGATCGGCAGCAGGAACGGCTGGTCGACGGCGCGCTCGGGCGTCGGGATCGCTTCGTCGACCGCCGCCATCAGCTTGCGGATCGATTCTTCGCCGATCTCCGGATCGCGGCCCTCGAGCGCGGCCAGCGCCGAGCCCGCGACGATCGGAATGTCGTCACCCGGGTAACCGTACTCGCTCAGAAGCTCGCGGATCTCCATCTCGACGAGCTCGAGAAGCTCCTCGTCGTCCACCTGATCGACCTTGTTCATGTAGACAACCAGCGCCGGCACACCGACCTGACGGGCGAGCAGGATGTGCTCGCGGGTCTGCGGCATCGGGCCGTCCGCGGCCGACACCACGATGATCCCGCCGTCCATCTGGGCGGCGCCGGTGATCATGTTCTTGACGTAGTCGGCGTGGCCGGGGCAGTCGACGTGCGCGTAGTGGCGGTTCTCGGTCTCGTATTCCACGTGCGCCGTCGAGATCGTGATCCCGCGCGCCTTCTCTTCCGGCGCACCGTCAATCTGGTCGTAGGCCGTGAACTCGCCGAAATACTTGGTGATCGCTGCCGTCAGCGTCGTCTTGCCGTGGTCAACGTGGCCGATCGTGCCGATGTTCACATGCGGTTTGGTGCGTTCAAACTTTTCCTTGGCCAT
>DQCI01000091.1:16718-18163 GCA_003545125.1 Paracoccaceae bacterium | reverse complement strand
ATCGGCACGCTGGGCTGGCCGGACCAGACCGAAGAGATCGAGAAATACTTCCCCACCGATGTGCTCATCACCGGGTTCGACATCCTGTTCTTCTGGGTGGCGCGGATGATGATGATGCAGCTCGCCGTGGTCGGCGACATCCCCTTCCACACCGTCTATCTGCACCAGCTGGTGCGCGACGAGAAGGGCAAGAAGATGTCGAAGACCACCGGCAACGTCATCGACCCGCTGGAGATCATCGACGCCTACGGCGCCGACGCGCTGCGCTTCACCAACGCGTCGATGGCGGCGATCGGCGGCGTGCTGAAGCTCTCGGAAGAGCGGATCAAGGGCTATCGCAACTTCGGCACCAAGCTGTGGAACGCCGCGCGCTTTGCCGAGATGAACGATTGCCGGCCGGTCGCGGGCTTCGACCCCGCGCGCGTCGAGGCGACGGTCAACAAGTGGATCGTCGGCGAGACCGGCCGGGTGCGCGAAACGGTCGACGCCGCCCTCGCCGCCTACCGGTTCAACGACGCCGCGCATGCGCTTTACGCCTTCACCTGGGGCAAGGTCTGCGACTGGTATGTCGAGTTCTCGAAACCGTTGCTCGGCTCCGAGGACGACGCCGTCGTGACTGAGACCCGCGCCACCATGGCCTGGGTGATCGACCAGTGCCTCATCCTGCTGCACCCGTTCATGCCGTTCATCACCGAAGAGCTCTGGGGCGAAATCGGATCCGAATCCGGGGCGCACGACGGGCTCCTGGTTCATGCCGAATGGCCGGGCTACGGGGCCGAGCTGATCGACGCGGGCGCGGACCGCGAGATCAATTGGGTGATAAGGCTGATCGAGGAAACCCGCTCGGCGCGCGCCCAGATGCATGTGCCGGCGGGCCTGAAGATCCCGATGATCCGGCTCGAAAGCGACGATGCCGGCCGGGCCGCCTGGGAGACCAATGCCGCGCTCATCAAGCGCATGGCGAGGGTGGACTCTCTGACCGACCTGGCAAAGCTGCCGAAAGGCTGCGTAACCATCCCGGTCGAAGGCGCCACATTCGCGCTGCCGCTGGCCGAGATCATCGACGTTGGCGAGGAGAAGGCGCGGCTGCAAAAGGCGCTGGGCAAGCTCGAGAAGGAGATTGCCGGGCTGAACGGGCGGCTGAAGAACCCGAAGTTCGCCGAGAACGCGCCGGATGAGGTCGTGGCGGAAGCCAAAGGCAACCTCGCCGCCCGCGAGGAGGAAGCCAGCAAGCTGCGCGATGCGCTCGCGCGGCTCGCCGAGATCGGCTGAGACCCCACCAGGTCGGCCGGGCGGGGCAAAGGCGTTTCGAAACGCCTTTTCAAATCCCTTGCAAGGGATTTGGCCCGGCCCGACCGCTTCGCCCGGGCGACGTGCAGTTAGCGCTAAATGCAAGAGTATCAATATCTTGACCCCCTGTCCGAGTTCGCCCACCCCTTCGCCCA
>DQCI01000091.1:11285-16660 GCA_003545125.1 Paracoccaceae bacterium | reverse complement strand
GCGGGAATCGGCCGACTGCTTGACCTCGCTCATGGAATCTCGCCCTCCGCCCCCCATATAACCCGGATCGAAGGAGATCCGCAGATGGACATAAACCTGGCCCGGCTTGCCGAACGCCGGATGCTTGCCGCCCAGGCCGAGGGGAAGCTTTCCAACCTGCCCGGCGAAGGTGAACCGCTGCCGGAACACCCCGAGGAAGCCTATATCGACCCGCTCGAAGCCGTCGGTTTCCGGATCATGCACGAAGCGGGTTTCGTGCCGCAGGAATTGCAGCTTGCGCGCCAGCTCGAAGAGGCGAAAGCCGCCTATGCGGCGACGTACAACGCGCAGGAACGCGCTGAATGGATGGCGCGGATCGCCGATCTCGAGATGCGGCGCAACGTGGCCCGCGAAACGCGCCTTCATTTCATGCATCACACCTGAGGTCCGGACTGGCCGCGCCCGCCCGACCGGACCCCCGTCCGCTCCCCGTCCGCTCCCCGTCCGCACCCCGCCGCACCGCGACCTCATCCCGGGATCGCCACGGCCCCCGGGTGATCGCCCGCGCAAAGTCGCCCGTCGTCCGGCGCCGGGCCTTGTCCGCGCCCCGGGCATCGGCCATCTTCGGTCCATGAAACCCGGACCGCGTTACACCCCGCTCGTCGAAAGCCTTCCCGCAACCGTGCCGTTCGTCGGCCCGGAAGCACAAGAGCGCTCGCGCGGCCGGCCGTTCAAGGCCCGGCTCGGCGCCAACGAAAACGTCTTCGGCCCCTCGCCGCGTGCGGTTGCCGCGATGGAAGCTGCGGCGCGCGAGGTCTGGATGTACGGCGATTCCGCGAGCCACGCGTTGCGCGCGGCATTGGCGGGGGAGCTTGGTGTCCCGCCCGGCAATATCCTTGTCGGCGAAGGCATCGACGGGCTGCTCGGATCCCTGGTCCGGCTGACCGTGGGGCCGGGCGACCCGGTCGTCACCTCGGCGGGCGCCTACCCGACCTTCACCTACCATGTCGCGGGCTATGGCGGGTCGGTGGTCAGCGTGCCCTACCGCGACGACCACGAAAACCCCGCGGCGCTGATCGCAGCGGCCGCCGAGACCGGCGCGAAGCTCGTCTACATTGCCAACCCCGACAACCCGATGGGCACCTGGCACGGGCCCGCGCAGATCCGGGCGATGATCGAGGCGGTGCCGGACGGCACGCTCCTGGTGCTGGACGAGGCCTATATCGAGTTCGCGCCGCGGGGCACCGCGCCCACGATCGACCCGGAGGATCCGCGGGTGATCCGTCTGCGCACCTTCTCGAAAGCCTACGGCATGGCCGGCGCCCGGGTGGGCTATGCCATCGGCGCGGCGCCGCTGATCGCGGCATTCGACAAGGTGCGCAACCATTTCGGCATGTCCCGGATCGGCCAGGCGGGCGCCCTCGCGGCGCTGGGTGACGCCGACCATCTGTCGGAAGTTCAAGCGGCGGTGAGTGTGGCGCGCGGGCGGATCGCAGAGACCGCCGCGGCGAACGGGCTCACCACGCTGCCGTCGGCGGCCAATTTCGTGGCCATCGACTGCGGCAGGGACGGCGCGTTTTCCACCCGTGTACTGGAGGAACTGGGCGCGCTGGACGTCTTCGTGCGCAAGCCTTTCGTCGCCCCCGAGGACCGCTGCATCCGGGTCTCGGCGGGGACACCGGAGATGCTCGATCTGTTCGAACGCACGCTGCCATTGGCGCTTGCGGCAGCGCGGGGCGGCTAGCCCCCGGCACGGCCCCGTTACGCCTCGGCGACGACCTTTGCAGCCGCAGCCAGGGCGCCGTCCCCATGCGGAATGTCCAGCGCCACCAGCCCCGCCTCGATCACCCCGAGCGCACCCAGCATCATGTGGGCGTTGAGATGCCCCATGTGACCGAGCCGGAAGTACCCGTGCCAGGCCGGATCATCGGGCTCCGCCATGCCGAGGCCGATGCCGAGCGTCACCCCTGCCTTCTGCTCGACCCAGCGCCTGAGCCGGGTGCCGTCGTCGCCGCCGATCCTGAGGGCGGTGACCGCGTGGCTGCGGTAGGCCGGATCTTCGATGTTGATCTTCAGCGGCCCGCCCCGCCCCCAGGCCTCGAACGCGGCCCAGGCCGCGCGCGCGAGCTTTGCGTGGCGGGCCCAGACGACTTCGACACCGCCTTCCTCGGCGATCATGTCAAGCGCTGCGCGCAGGCCCAGGAGGTGGTGGGTGGGTGCGGTACCGCCGAAATACTCGTAGAAGGCCGAGGGGTTTGCGCGCGGGCTCCAGTCCCAATACCACGACGCGGTGTCGGATTTCGCGGCCGCCGCTTTGGCGTTGAAAAAAACGAACCCGAGGCCCGGCGGCGTCATCAGCCCCTTCTGGCTGGCGGCGACCATCACGTCGACGCCCCAGGCGTCCATCTCGAACGGATCGACGGCGAGCGAGGCGATGCAATCGACCGCCAGGAGTGCGGGATGGCCGACCGCGTCGATCACCGCGCGCAGGCCCGCGATGTCGTTGCGCACGCTGGTCGCGGTATCGACATGCACGGTCACGACCGCCTTGATGGCCCGGGCGCTGTCGGCCCTGAGCGCGGCCTCGACCCGGGCCAGGTCTATCGGCGCGCGGTTGCCGAAATCTATCGTCTCGACCTCGGCGCCGAGGCGGGCGAAGACCTCGCCCCACCCGGCGGCGAAACGGCCCGTGGAGAGCACCAGAACCTTGTCGCCCGACCGGATCATGTTGGAGGCGGCCGCCTCCCAGGCGCCGTGCCCGTTGCAGGTGTAGATCGCGAGGTTTGACTTGGTTCGGGCGACTGCCTGCAGGTCCGGGATCAGCCCCGCGACCGTCTCGACCAGCGCGCCCTCGTAGATGTTGGGCGCGGGGATGTGCATGGCGTTCAGCACTCGGTCGGGCACGACCGAGGGACCGGGGATGGCAAGGTAGGGGCGACCGTGGGCAAGTGTCATGGGCAACTCATGGTTCGAATACCCCAGCGGTAGGGCGGGACGGCGGGAAGGTCAATCTGTGGGAAAGCCCATTCGGGCTTTCGCCCCCGCCTGCGGGGCGCGGTCGCTAGTCGCTAGTCGCGGTAGCCGCGCGCGAGATGGTGCGGATCGGCGCCCGTCAGGAAACGGACCTGGCGCCAGAGGTTGGCCGCACCCTGCCGGAGCCAGCCGTTGGCGCGGTAGCGTGCGGGGTCGGTCTCGGCGGTCGCAGCGAGCGGGCGGGGGCGCGGGAGGGTGCGCACGAGGGCGAGGTCTTCCATCAGAGGGATGTCGGGGTAGCCACCGGCGGCGGTGTAGTCGGCGCGCGAGACCAGCAGGCCCTGGTCGCCGAAGGGGAGCCCGAAGACACGGGCGCGCAGGTTGGCCCAGCCGGCGACAAGGCTGGCGCCGAAACCTTTCGCCCGGAACCGGAGCCGAAAAAACCCGGGGCGCCCGGCTTCGATCCCCTGTAGCACCGCGACCGGCCAGTCGGGGGCGAGCACGGTGTCGGCGTGCAGGACGAGGAGCCAGACGCCGTTCGTTGCCGCCACACCGCGGGCAAGCTGGCCACCGCGCCCGGGCGGCCCTTCGATCCAGATCGCGCCGGCGGCTTCGGCGATCTCGCGCGTGGCATCGTCAGAGCCGCCATCGGAGATCACCAGTTCGCGCAGGAGGCCGGCCTTCAGCCCTTCCCCGAGCGATGCCAGGCAGGGTCCGAGCGCTGCCTCGGCGTTCAATGTCGGGATCACCACGGAGACCGGCGCGCGCATCTTCTTTCCTCTCTGCTACAGGTCTATATAGCGGGAGAACGACAGGAGAGAAATCCATGGGCGAAACACATGCAGGCCGCACGATCTTGCGGATCACCGGAGCCGATCGCGAGAGCTTCCTGCAAGGCCTGGTCACCAACGATGTGCGCGGCCTCGACACGATCAGCTACGGCGCGCTGCTGACCCCTCAGGGCAAGTTTATCGCCGACTTCTTTCTCGTGCCCGAGGCAGAAGCCATTCTGCTCGACGTCGCCGAGGATCTGAGCGCGGAATTGCTGAAAAAGTTGAATATGTACAAGTTGCGGGCCGAAGTAGCGATCGAAAAGTCGGATCTTTACGCGATTCGTGGAGTTACGTCTCCGGCGCCCGAGGGCGCGTGGGAGGATCCGCGGCACCCGGCTTTGGGGTGGCGGCTCTATTCCGCGACGCCCGGCGACGCCCCCTCGATCGACTGGGACATGATCCGCGTGACCCATGCGATCCCCGAGGTTGGTCGCGAACTCACGCCCGAGACCTACATCCTCGAAGCCGGATTTGAACGGCTGAACGGGGTCGACTTCCGCAAGGGCTGCTACGTGGGCCAGGAGGTCACCGCGCGGATGAAGCACAAGACCGAGCTGCGCAAGGGCTTCGTGGGCGTCACGCTCGACGGGCCAGCGCCCGCAGCAGGCGCAAAGGTGACCACCGAGGACGGCAAGGAAGTGGGCGAGTTGACCACGGTCGTGCCTGGCCGGGCCATCGCCTATTTGCGCTTCGACCGGGCCAAGGGGCCGCTCTTGGCCGGGAACACCCGGGTCATCCGGGACGCCTAGATGGACGCGCTCGGGGCCGCCTGTCTTGAGGTCTTCGGACATGCCCCCACGCGGGTGACACCGCTGCACGGCGGGGATCTGTCCGTGGTCATGCGGCTGCGCCTCGCCGACGGGATGGAGGTGGTCGCAAAACAGGGGCCGATGGTCGACCGCGAGGCCCGGATGCTTGCCGCCATTGCCGCCGCCGGAGTGCCGGCTCCGCGCGTGCTCGGGCAATCCGGCGAGGTGCTGTTTGTCGAAGCGCTTGACGAGGTGCGGGCCGGGCCGGGCCACTGGGCGCGGTTCGCAGATGACCTCGCCCGGCTCCACGCCACCACCGGCGGTGGATACGGGTGGGCAGAGGACTACGCTTTCGGTCCGGTGATGATCTACAATGCCGGCGCGCAAGACTGGCCCAGGTTCTGGGCCGAACGACGGCTTCTGCCGTTCGCCCCGCAGATGGAGCGGGGCCTCGCCGCGCGGGTCGAACGGCTCGCGGGCCGGTTAGGCGATCTCTTGCCCGCCGCGCCGGCCCCTGCCCTTCTGCATGGCGATCTGTGGTCCGGTAACCTGCTGGCGACAAGGGACGCGATCCACTTGATCGACCCGGCCTGCTACTTCGGCGACGGCGAGGTCGACCTGGCGATGCTGCATCTGTTCGGCGGACCGGGCCCGGGGTTTTTGCAAGGTTACGGTGCGCTCGCACCCGGGTGGGAACTGCGCCGGGCGGTCTACTCGCTGTTCCCCGCGCTCGTGCATCTGCGGCTGTTCGGCGCTGGATACCGGGCTATGGTCGAGCGGTTCCTGGACGCGACGGGCACCTGACGAGACAGCGCGCAGGCGGACCGTGGACCGTGGACCG
>DQCI01000091.1:10610-11186 GCA_003545125.1 Paracoccaceae bacterium | reverse complement strand
TCCCTCCGCTGGCGCCGGTGTTCCCCCGCTGTAGCCTGGGCAGTCCCTCCCGGGAGCCCTGCGTGGCAACGCCCGGATGCGGCCAGACAGCTTCGCCCGCGGCGCCCGGGCACCGCGCCCGGGACGGCGGCGTCAGGCGCGCTCGGAGTATTCCATCGTTTCGGTATTGACGACAATCGCCTCGTCCTGGCCGACGAACGGCGGGACCATGACTTTGACGCCGTTGTCGAGGACCGCCGGCTTGAACGAGTTGGCCGCGGTCTGGCCCTTCACCACCGGTTCGGTCTCGACCACTGTGCAGGTGACTTTCTGCGGCAAGGTCGCGTTCAACCCCTCGTGCTCGTAAAACTCGACGACGATGGTCATGCCGTCCTGGAGGAAGGGCCGGCGCTCGCCGAGGATCTCGGACGGAAGCTCGACCTGGTCGAAGGTCTCGGTGTCCATGAACACAAGCATGCCATCGCTCTCGTAGAGAAATTGCATGTCCTTCTGCTCGAGGCGGACGCGCTCGACCTTGTCGGCGGAGCGAAAACGTTCGTTGAGTTTGGAACCGTTTCGCAGGTTGCGGAGTTCCAC
>DQCI01000091.1:6265-10551 GCA_003545125.1 Paracoccaceae bacterium | reverse complement strand
GGTCTGATCTCGTTTCCGTTGATTTTGGGCATATGGCAAAACTATGGCGAAAGGTTGACGTTGATCTGACGGACCCTATATCTTGGCCCGTCACCCCTGGCAAGCAAACCATATATCGTCCTTTCCAGCGCGAAGCTATGCGCGAGAAGCATGGGTGGTATGCGTCGAGGGGGATACCGAATCGGTCGGGAAAGGCCATATTGGCCCCTACGCCTTGAAGCGCAAGAGCAAGAAGAAAAGAGGACGCCGAATGTTGGATACTGTGGACGTAACCGCGTTCAACAACGAACAGGGCAATCGCGCGCGCAAGCTGTTTGCTGCCGTGGTGCTTGCCGCACTCGACGACGCGATTGCCGACGACAAGAAATATGGCAACGGCCCTGAGCAAATTGCCCGCTGGGCGCGTTCGCGCGATGGCCGAGAGGTGCTGAGCTGCGCCGGGATCGACCCGAACGAGCGGGTTGTCACCGGGCTCATGGACTTCGTGGGCAAGGGCGTGCGAACCTCGGTTGCGCTGTCGCGCGAAGAGAGCGAACGCCGCCACGCGGCCGAAGCTGCCGCCGCCGAAGCCGCCTGATCTTCGTCAACCGCTCCGGCGGAATGAGGAAACGCGCCCCCCGGGGCGCGTTTTCCGTTTGTCGGGCGGGTGGGTGACGCAACGTCATGCACGCCGCTCTCGCGCCTGCCGACAGGCGAAAGCCCGTTGCCCGCGCCCGTTTTATCGTCTATCGACGATATACGAAATGATGGGTGACCGATGCAGGGTTCAGACATTGAGATCGCAGGCCTGGCCAAGGCGCTTGCCCACCCGGCCCGGCTGCGCATCCTCCGGCTGCTGCTGGCGACGCCAGGCTGCATCGGGGGCGACATCGTCGACGCCGTGGGGCTGGCGCAGTCGACGGTGTCCGAACACCTGCGGATCCTGAAGGCCGCCGGCCTCATCACCGGCGAGATCTCGGGCCCGCGCATCTGCTACGCGCTGACCCCCGACGCCCTCCATCCCCTCACCGCATTCATCGGCGCCCTGACACCTCCGCCCGGTGCGGCATGCTGTGTGCCGCAAGAAAAGGAAACCCCATGAGCCTGTTCGAACGTTGGCTGTCGCTCTGGGTTGGCCTGTGCATCTTGGCCGGGATCCTTCTTGGCAACCTCCTTGCCGGGGTGTTCGGCGCCCTCGCCGCGCTCGAATATGCCTCCGTCAACCTTGTCGTCGCGGTCCTGATCTGGGCGATGGTCTACCCGATGATGATCGCGATCGATTTCGGCTCGCTGCGGGACGTCGGGAGGCGCCCGAAGGGGCTTGTGATCACCCTTGTGGTCAACTGGCTGATCAAGCCGTTCACCATGGCAGCCCTCGGGGTTCTGTTCTTCAACCACCTGTTCGCCGGCTTCATCGACCCGACGAAAGCGCCCGAATACATCGCCGGGCTGATCCTGCTCGGGGCTGCGCCCTGCACGGCGATGGTGTTCGTCTGGTCGCAGCTCACAAAAGGCGACCCGAACTACACCCTGGTGCAGGTCTCGGTGAACGACCTCATCATGGTCGTGGCCTTCGCGCCGATCGTCGCCTTCCTGTTGGGGGTGACGTCGATCACGGTGCCTTGGGAGACGCTGATCCTGTCGGTGGTGCTCTACATCGTGATTCCCCTGATCGCCGGGGCGATCACGCGCCGGGCCCTGGTCGCGCGCGGGGGCGAAAGCGCGGTTGCGCAATTCACCGCGAAGATCAAACCGGCTTCGGTCATGGGCCTTCTGCTGACGGTGGTGCTGCTGTTCGGCTTCCAGGGGCAGATCATCCTGGCGCAACCTGTGTTGATCTTGCTGATTGCAGTGCCGATCCTGATCCAGTCCTACGGGATATTCGCGCTCGGGTATGCCTGGGCCTGGGCCTGGAAGGTGCCGCACAAGGTGGCTGCGCCCTGCGCGCTGATCGGCACCTCGAACTTCTTCGAACTGGCGGTTGCCGTCGCCATCGGGCTGTTCGGCCTGAACTCCGGGGCGGCGCTGGCAACGGTGGTGGGCGTGCTGGTGGAAGTGCCGGTGATGCTGTCACTTGTCGCCTTCGCCAACCGGACCCGGGCGCGGTTCCCCGCGTGAAAAGGGGCCGATGAGCCGGCATATGCGCGAAGGCGCGCCGGGGCCCGCGCCATTAGTCATCGAGTCTTGAGCCACGAATGCACCATCAAACGCTCTCTTGCACCACCCCCCGCATCCGGGCGATGACGGGCCCGGGACAGGCATTGAGGTGGCGATGGCACGGGCGATCATGATCCAGGGCGCAGGCTCCAACGTCGGCAAGTCGTTGCTCGTCGCGGGGCTTGCGCGCGCCGCACGCGCCCGCGGCTTGAAGGTCGCCCCGTTCAAACCTCAGAACATGTCGAACAACGCCGCCGTTACCGCCGACGGCGGCGAGATCGGCCGGGCCCAGGCGCTGCAGGCCCGCGCCGCCGGGCTTGCGCCCACGGTCGACATGAATCCGGTGCTCCTGAAACCCGAAACCGACACCGGCGCACAGGTGATCGTTCAGGGCAGCCGCTTCGCCACGCTCAAGGCGCGCGATTACGGCAAGGTCAAGGAGGCGCTGCTGCCGGCGGTGATGGAGAGCTTCCGGCGGCTCGCCCGGGACGTGGACCTCGTGCTGGTCGAGGGCGCGGGCAGCCCGGCCGAGATCAACCTGCGCGCGGGCGACATCGCCAACATGGGGTTTGCCGAGGCGGCGCAGGTGCCGGTGGTGCTGGTCGGCGACATTGATCGTGGCGGGGTGATCGCCCAGCTCGTCGGTACACATGCCGTCCTGCCCGCCGCCGACCGCGACCGGATCCGCGGCTTCATCGTCAACAAGTTCCGCGGCGACGTTTCGTTGTTCGCAGACGGCGAGCGGGAGATCGCGCAGCGCACCGGGTGGCACGCGCTTGGCGTGTTGCCGTGGTTTGGCGACGCCTGGCGGCTGCCGGCGGAAGACGTGATGGACCTGGTCGTGAAAGCGCCCGGGGCGGGTGTGAAAATTGCCGTGCCGCGGCTATCGCGCATTGCGAATTTCGACGACCTCGACCCCTTGTCGGCCGAGCCCGGCGTGGTCGTGGACATCGTGCAACCCGGCCGCGCGCTCCCGGGGGACGCCACACTCGTGCTGATCCCCGGCTCGAAATCCACCCGCGCCGATCTCGCCGATTTCCGCGCCAATGGCTGGGATGTCGATCTCGCCGCCCATGTGCGCCGCGGGGGGCACGTGCTCGGCATTTGTGGCGGTTACCAGATGCTGGGCCGCGAGATCGCGGATCCGGACGGGATCGAGGGTGCGCCCGGGACGGTACCGGGGCTGGGGTTGCTCGACGTGACCACGACCCTGGAACCCGCCAAGACCCTGGCCCTGACCGAGGCGCGCGACATCACGACGGGCGCCGCTGTGTCCGGCTACGAGATCCACCTAGGCCGGACCACGGGCGCCGATTGCGCGCGCGGCTGGCTGCGGCTCGCAGACGGGCGCAACGACGGGGCGGTGCGCGCTGACGGCCGGGTGATGGGCACCTATCTGCATGGGCTTTTCAACGCCGACGCCTTTCGCCGCGCGTTCGTCGAACGGCTCGGCGCGCCCGCCTCGGAGCTTGGCTACGACGACGGCGTGGACCGCACGCTCGACGCGCTCGCAGCGCAGTGCGCGGCGCATCTCGACCTCGACGCGCTGTTCGACCTGGCCGGACCGGTGTGAACCGCAGGGCTCGTCGCGCACCACTGCCGCTTGAGGCGCCGCACCCTGCCCTTCACGACCGTCCCGGCGCTCCGGGGCCGCGGACAACCGGCACTGGTCGGCTGCGCTGCCCCCGCATGTCAAACACCGCACCCGGCGCACCCGAACAAGGGGCCGGCCGTCCGGTGGCTGGGGCGGGAATCGGTTGCCGAAAAAGCCGGGCATCGCGGGTGCGGCCCGGCTGGCGCGCCTACTTCTCGAAATCCTGCAAGGTCAACGCGCGCGCGATTTCACGGCGGATCAGCTTGCGGACGTTGTGGGTGATGCGCTCGCCGACGGTGCCCTGCAATTCGTCGCGCACCAATTGGGCCACGAGTTCGCGCAGCATCGCCTCGTCGATCACCGCCTCGTCCTCGAGGTCGGCCTCGTGGAGCGGTTCGGTCTCGGCGTCTGACGCCGCGGTCTCGTCGGCCGTGTCTAGCGCATGGAGCCCGGTCGCGGTCATCGCAACTCCGGCTGCCGCCATCCCGGCATCTTCCCAATCCGCTTCGGCCTCCGCCGCAGCTGCCACGGCCGCCGAATCTCCATCAAGTTCGTC
>DQCI01000091.1:4997-6203 GCA_003545125.1 Paracoccaceae bacterium | reverse complement strand
GAAGCGTCAGGCTCCGCCGTGTCACGCGAGGCCTCGCCCAACGCGCCGGCGGCAGCGACCGCCGCAGCGACGGCGCCGAGCGCAGCCGAACCAGACGACGCCGTTTCGGGCACGATATCGGTATCCGGCTCAGGCTGGTCCAGCGGATCGACCGGCTCCCATTCGAGCGCCCCGACGGGCATCTCGTCCGCGGCCGCCTCCGTGTCCTCGGCGGTGACCTCCTTGGTGGCCGCGAACGCTTCCGCGTCGGCGATCGGGTCCGCAGATTGGCCCGACGCGTCCGTCCCGGTCTCCTCGATCGAGGCCGCAGTCCACGGGCCGGTCAGAACGGTCTCAATGTCGACGATCGGTTCATCGGCTTCGGGTTCCACCTGTTGAGGCGGCTCGGCCGGTTCCCATTCAGGCACTGCCGCCTCGGGGGTCGCTTCCGTCGTGATCGGATCGACCAGGTTGAGCGGTTCGAGGGCCAGGGGCGCCACAGTTTCGCCGGCCGCTTCGGCCTCGGCTTCGTCCTTGTCTGTCGGCTCCGCCGCCATCGTTGTTTCGGCCACCGTCGTTTCGGCTTCGGCCCCGGCTTCTTTGGCGGACATCTCCGCCGCGGCCTCGACGCTTTCACTTTCTGGTTCGGCGTCGTCAGTGGCGTCGCCCGTGGCGTCGTCGGCCTCGGCCGGTTTCGGCGTGGTCCGGAGCGTGGCGGCGGCGGCGATGAGGCGGTCGACCCAACTGCGTTCGGGTCCCGCCTCGACCTCGGCCCCGACTTCGTCGATGGCGGCGGCGGCGCTCGACGCGTCGTCGCTCGGGGCGTCGCCGGCCAAAGCGTCGCCGGCCAAAGCGTCGTCGGAGTCGGGTACAGGGGCGGCGGGTTCAGCGTCCCCAGCCTCGGGCGCGTCAGCCTCGGACGCGTCGGTGGCGCTGGCCTCGGGGAGATCGTCCGCAGACCCGTCCATTTCATCAAAACCGTCACCGGTTTCTGCGAGATCATCGGTTTCGGGCGAGACCTCGACCGCCTGAACGTCGGACGCCTCGACCTCTGCGCCAGTCTCGTCGGACGCTGGGTCCACAGTGTCCGTGTCCGCAGCGTCGGCGGCGACGGCCTCCGGTTCGGGCGGGGCCGCATGCGCTTCGGTCAGTTCGAACATTGCGCTGCCCGCCGCGTCTTCCTCGCTTTCGGCGGTGCTTTCGTCCGAAACGGCTTCGTCCGCCTCG
>DQCI01000091.1:3148-4883 GCA_003545125.1 Paracoccaceae bacterium | reverse complement strand
GCGGCGCATCGGACGCCTCCGCAGCCGTCTGATCGGCGGAGTCGGCGGCGGCTTCGGTCGCGGTGGTTTCCGCGGCGCCGGCAGCCTCCGGCGTGTCTGGGCCTGGTGTCTCCCCGGCGCCGGTGGCTTCTGCGGACGAAACCTCCGCGTCGCCGGTCGTTGCACTGGTTTCGGGCAGGACCGCGGCGGCTGACGCGGTCTCTTCTTCGCCCTGCCCGCTGTCGTCCTGACCTGCGTCTGTCGCGACGGCGGAATCGGTTTCCTCGCCCACCGGGCGCAGGTCCATCGCTGTTTCGAGTTCGGCAATACGTTGTTCGAGATCCGTCGCGGCGGGTGTTTCCCCCGGCGCCGACTCGGCTGCGGCATCCGCCTCGGTGTCGGATTCCGGCATGGCGACGGGCCCCTCGCCCGCGCCCACCGCGTCGGTCGCCTCGCCAGTTGCCTCGCCCTCGCCCGTCTTCGCATCATCGACCACCGGGGCCGCTCCTGCGTCGGGGCCGACCGCTTCCGGCGCGTTTGCGGCAGCTTCCGCGGCCACCTTGCCCGCTTCGGAAACGGTATCGACCACGACCGAGGGGCGTTGTTCCTTGTGGGAGAAAACACCTTTGTTTTCCGTGGCTTCCGCCTTTGCAGGTGCGTCATTCCAAGTCTCGGAATCGACCGCGAAAACATCTGCCCGCGACGGCGGCGCTTCGCTTTCGTCGATCCGCAGGGCCGGCGTCAGGACCAGCTTCTCGGCCTCGGGGTCGCGCACCCGATCGCCCTTCAGAGCCTTGGCATTCTCTGACACCAGCCGCCGGATGGAAGCCAGAACGTCCTCGATTTCGGAGTTCGATACCGGATCAGACATGCGATTTTTCCTACTTTGTCCTGAGCGCACAAAATAGCAGACCGTCGCTGGGAAACAACGGTCTGCGAGGCGAATTGGTGGGGCCTGGTAAACCCGGGATCAGTCGAGGGAACGGCCGAGTGTCTCGATGATCGCGTCGAGCTTTGCACCCTGCGGGCTGATGTCATAGATCGGAGCGCGCTTGACCGCGTTGAAATAGGCTTCCGGGTCATAGGTCGCGATGCCGAGACGCAGGCGATCGGCGGTCAACAGGCCCATCGCGGCGATCAGGTTGTAGACCGCGAGGTACTGGTTGGACTGGGCGGAAATCCGCGCGGCCTGGGCATCGAGCAGGTCCTGCTCGAAAGACAGCACTTCAAGGGTCGTGCGGGCGCCAAGAGTAGCCTCTTCGCGGGCGCCGCGCAGTGCCACGCGGCTTGCACGAATCTGCTGGTCGGTCGCCTGCAGGCTGGCTTGGGCCACCGCGATCTGCGCCCAGGCGTTGGCGACGGTTTGCTCGACGTTCTGGACGGTGATGTGGAGGGCCGCCCGGTTGGCCTCGGCCCGGGCCTTGGCCTGGCGGTACAGCGCGCTGAGCTGGCCACCCTGGTAGATCGGGCCGGAGAGTGTGAGATCGACGCCCACACTGGTGCTGTCGCTGCTGGACACGTGCGTGCGCGACAGGGTGCGGCTGGCCCTGCCGCCGGCGGTCAGGTTCGGCAACATGCTGCGGTGGGCGATTTCCACCGACAGATCGGCCACTTTGACAGCCCGCTGCTGCGCCAGCACGTCGGGATGGCGCGAGCGCGCCAGCGCCTTCGCTTCGGACAGCGTGCGCACCGAGATCGGCGCGGCGGGCGGCACCTGCAACCCGCTCGGGTAGTGGCCGGTGGCGGCCTTGTATTC
>DQCI01000091.1:875-3108 GCA_003545125.1 Paracoccaceae bacterium | reverse complement strand
GCATAGGAGACGTCGGTCTGGGTGATTTCACCGACCTCGAAACGGTCGCGGGCGGCCCGCAGTTCCTCGGTAATGAGGCGGACGTTGTTGGCCTGCAGCATTGCCGTCTCATGCGCCGAGCGCACGTCGAGGAACGCCTGGACCGCGCGCAGCAGCACCAATTGCTCGACGCCGACCAGCGCATCGCGGGTCATCAGCACGTTTTCACGCGCCAGATCGACGCGCAGCGTGTTGACCCCGAAGTTGTAGACCGTGACGTCCATCGACAATTGTGCCGTCGCGGAGATGGTTTCGGTCACACCGTCCGTGAACGACGCCGGCCAGGAGGTTCTCTGGTTGCTGTTGACAGCGGTGTTGAGCGCATAGTTGATGACCGGACGCAGTCCGGCGACGGCCACCGCGACGTCTTCGTCTTCCACCCGGAGCAGCGCGCGCTGCTGGGTCAACAGACCGGATGTGCGATAGGCCGAAACCATCGCGTCCGAGAGGCTCTCGGCGCGTGTTGCGACGGCGCCGAGGGCGAGCGCGGTTGAGAGTGCCGCCGTCGCCAGAATCCGCAGGGTTTTCACTCGCATCGTTCCGTCCTTGTCCCAGTATCGGCGCCGTGTGACGCCCGTTGGTCCCCGATGGCCCAAGTTTTTCGTCTCGTGCCCCGCCCGGGATGCGCCCGGAAATGGGCTATGTCAAAGCACGAATTCCGGCGCCGCGGCAAAGCCCGGCAGCACCGTTGCGGTCGCGTCGAAGGCCGAGCGCCAGTCTACATCCGCACCAATGCGGTAGCCGATTCGGACCGTGCCGAGATGATTGCCGTCAAAAATGGCAACAATGCGGCCGCCTTCCTTGATTTGTTCCAGAATTGGCAACGGTACCTGCTGCACCGCCCCTCCGATGAAGATGACATCAAAGGGACCGTGTTTGGGATCGCCCTCCTCCAGAGGGCCGGCGATCACCGCGACGTTGTCGACACCGGCCGCGGCGAGGCGGGTTTCGGCTTCCGCCGCTAGCTCCGCGTCTTCTTCGAGCGCGACCACGAATTCGGCCATCCGTGCGATCACCGCGGCGCTGTAACCGAGACCGGCGCCCAGATCGAGCACGAGATCCTGTGGCCCGATGTCGACCGCGTCGAGGATCTTGGCGAATGTCCGGGGCTCCAGCATCGCACGCCCACCGCCGAGATCCACCGGCGCGCCGGCATAGGCGACGGCGCGCAAAGCATCGGGCACGAAATCCTCGCGTTGAACTGCCAACATCGCCTCAATGATCGGAAATTTCGTCACGTCCGAAGGCCGAACCTGAGTATCAACCATCATCGTGCGCAACGCCTGGGATTCGTTCATTCGGTCTCGACCTTGACTGGTTGTTGGGAAGCCAAAGACAGATGTCATGAATCCGGGGCCGCGACAACCGGAACACCGCCCGGGCGGACGCAAATGCGGCATTGCTGCGACAGGTATTGTCGCCCGGATCAACATGTTGGGGTTGCCCTGCCCTGAACCACTTGAACGGGCCCACTTGCACGGCGAGAAGCCTTGAGCTACATGCAGCACACTTCGGCGAGTTGGCGGAGTGGTTACGCAGCGGATTGCAAATCCGTGCACACCGGTTCGATTCCGGTACTCGCCTCCACCCGATTTTGCCGGGTTAGCAGGGAAACTCGTGCCGGATTCGGGGCGCGGGATGGCGCGGTCTATGGGGCAGTCTTGCGTTTCGGAGCGAAACTGACCTGCGAGGTCGGCGCCGTTGGGAGGATACGTGAAATGGTCCCAGATTTCCGGACGGCTCAGCGGCTGATCCAAGGTTGGGCCGGGTTTGGCCTCATGCCGCCATTTCACGATCCTGACCGAGCCGATATGCCTCGTTGGGTGTCCGCCGCTCAGGCGCGGATGACGCGGTGCGCTTTGAAGCCGTCGGTCGGCTGCTTGAGGTAGACTGCTACTTGTTTCATGGAACGCCACAGACGCTCGATGAAGATGTTGTCCATACGCCGGCCGCGGCCGTCCACCCGTTGCCAGCAGGTGTTTGCGGGCGAACGTCGAAAAGGAGATCCCCACCTCGGCTTCGGTCAGCGCGGGAATCCGGCCCGACCCGGTGACCTGGCTGCGCTGGTCCACTGCCCGGCAGGGCTTAGCGCAGAACTGACCCGAGAAGGGGTATCTCGATCCCAGGCGGGCCGAACCGGGCGATGGCGCCCTTCAGGGCCTCGACGCAGAGGTCCGCGTGCCCTCGCCATCGT
>DQCI01000091.1:0-843 GCA_003545125.1 Paracoccaceae bacterium | reverse complement strand
TCGCCCAGTCCGTCCCTCTCGGGATCATGCTGCGCATTACCCTGCCGGGCAGTGGATCGCCACGAGATAGAGGAAGCCGCCCCGACCGGGGATAAAGGTAATGTCCGCACACCCTTTGCCCGGCAGGCGGTGCGCGCATCGCCGAGAGGAGGACCTGGTTCGGCCAATCGATGACCATACCTCCGAGCAGATACGGACGGACCGCGTGCTGCGGATGCGGTTCGCTGGTCCTGGGGCGCTTGCAGATCGCCGCGAGGCCTATCCTCGCCATCAGCCGCCGTACGCGGTGGCGGAGGACCACGATCCCGTCCCTGCGCAGATAGGCAGCGATCTGGCGCGACCCGAAGAACGGGTACTTCGTGAGCGCCCGGTCGATCTGCTTCGTCAGCGCCAACGTCGCCGCATCAATCCCGACCGGCGTGATTTTGAACGCCGGCCGGCGCGGTCGCACCACCTTGAATTGCCGGCGGATTCTGGGATCCGGTGGGCGCGGCGGATCATGGACGTCTTGTTCGCCGGGCTCATTTGTTGAGCCCTTGTGACCAACACGTTCTCGACCGCCAGCCTGCCTGTCTAGGCGTGCAGCTCCTTCACCTCCGGCTCGACCGGGCCTTCCACCTTGCCACCCCAAGCGAAGACATCCGCCATGCCCCCGCCCTGCCTGACGTTTCCACGTGCTCACCTGGTTCGCCTCTCGGGGCATTGCTGCGTTATGCCCTGCCGGTAACAGATGCGCCTGATGCTCCGCGGCGATCTCCTGGATCGTGCGGTCGCCCCGCAACGCCTCAAGCGCCACCTGCGCTTTGAACTGGTCCGTGAACTTCAGGTGTTTCGCCATCTGGT
>DQCI01000199.1:14475-14846 GCA_003545125.1 Paracoccaceae bacterium | reverse complement strand
GGCCGGTCGTCGCCGGACAGCTTGGCCGGTCGTCGCCGGACAAACTGTCCGGTGGTGTCAGATCAGGGCAGCAGCACGCCGTCGATCACGTGGATCACGCCATTGGAGGCTTCGATGTCGGTGGCGGTCACCTGGACGCATTCGCCGAGCATCACCTTGCCGTCCATCACCGCGACCGGGATCATCGCGCCGTTAACGGTGGGCGCTTCGGTGATGCCGACCACGTCGGCGGCCATCACCGCGCCCGGGACGACGTGGCAGGTGAGAATGGCGGTGAGCTGGTCGATGTTTTCGGGCTTCAGCAGGTCCTCGACGGTGCCTGCCGGCAGAGCGGCGAAGGCGTCGTCGGTCGGTGCGAACACGGTGAAGGG
>DQCI01000199.1:13037-14365 GCA_003545125.1 Paracoccaceae bacterium | reverse complement strand
GCGGGGCGGCGGCGACGCCGAGGGCGAGAGCGACGGTCTCGATCGAGGGAATGGCGAGGGTCATGGGTGTGTCCTTTGTGGAGCTGTGTTGTGCCTCTGATGCGGGTGGAACCTCATTTGGTGCCGAGACCTTTCCTGTCATGCACGGCTTCGTGATATTTGCGGGACCAATGCGAGAGACCATGCCGGGCGGGCTGTCGCGCCAGGCGGGAAGGAGACCGGCTTCATATGCTGACGGAAACGCTGCACGACGGGTTGGAAGCCTACCGGATCGGACCGAAGATCCGCGCCCTCAGGCTGGAGAAGGGGCTGGCGCTCACGGAGTTGGGGGCGTTTTCCGGTCTGTCGTCGGGGATGCTGTCGAAGATCGAGCGGGGTAAGGTGTTCGCGACCCTGCCGACGCTCCTGCGCATCGCCCTGGTCTTCGGCGTCGGGCTCGACCATTTTTTTCGCGCCGATGAAGAACGGCCGATGTTTGAAATCACGAAGGGATCGGACAGGCTGTCACTGCCCGACCTGCCGGATGGCGACGCGGCCTATACATTCGAGAGCCTCGATTTCGCGGCTGACCGGCGCGGATTCGAGGGGTTTGTCGCAGAGTTTCCAGCCGGGGGCGACGCCTCGAAGCCGCATGAGCATCCGGGCGAGGAGCTTGTCTTCGTGATCGAGGGAGCGCTGGAAATCACCGCCCACGGCCGGGTCCACCGGCTCGACGCGGGCGATGCGGTGCACTTCGACGCGGGCTTCGAGCACAGCTACCGCGGGCTCGGGCGGATCGTCACACGGGCGCTGGTGGTGGCAAGCCGGCCGCCGGGCACGCAGGGCTGACGGGCGCAGCGTCAGGGTTTCGCTTGGCCGGACGACGGTCTATCCTGCGGCGAAACAAGGAGAAACCTCGCGCATGACCCGCCCCGTTGTTGGCATCATTGGAAATGCCGCCCTGATTGGCGGTGACTACCCGGCGCATGCAGGGGGCACGATGAATTCGGCCGCAGTGGCCGCGGTGGCCGGCGCCATGCCGCTGCTCATCCCCGCCGACCCGCATTATGTGAGCGTCGAGGACCTCGTCGAGGTTTGCGACGGCTTTCTGCTCACCGGCGGTCGGCCCAACGTGCACCCCGAAGAATACGGCGAGGCGGCGACCGATGCGCATGGCGCCTTCGACCGCTGCCGCGACGCGATCACCCTGCCGCTGGTGCGTGCGCTGGTCGAGCGTGGTCAACCATTCTTCGGCATCTGCCGCGGCTTCCAGGAAGTGAACGTCGCATTGGGTGGCACGCTCTGGCCGGAGATCCGCGAATTGCCGGGCCGGATGAACCACCGGATGC
>DQCI01000199.1:7169-12959 GCA_003545125.1 Paracoccaceae bacterium | reverse complement strand
GTGATGACCAACACGCTGCACGGGCAGGGGATCAAGACCCCGGGCGCGCGGATCGTGGTCGACGGGACGGCCGACGACGGGACGCCGGAAGCGGTCTACGTGAAAGATGCAGCCGGCTTCGCGATCGCGGTGCAGTGGCACCCGGAATACAAGGCGGCGAACGACCCGGTGTCGCGGCCGCTGTTCGAGGCGTTCGGTGCGGCGGTGCAGGCCTGGGCGGACGGCCGGCGACCGGCTTCGGTTCCCAAAGCGGTCTGACAGAGCCCGGGGCCGGATACAGGGCCGTCCTCGAGAAACCGACAGGGTTCATTCGTCGCGTTGATCCCAACGCATGAACTGTCCGCCGCTGGTTGTTGCGATCACCCAAATAGTCGCAAAAATGAAGCCAGACTGCTGACAACTTCCGGGCAAACGACCGATTCTGTTCGACGAGTGGTGTAAGCGGCCAAAGCCAAGAAAAAGGCGGTCGCAATAATTGAGGTGAAAGAACCATGGCATTGTACCCAGGTACGTCTGAAGATGATGAAATCTTCGGGACCGAAAACGCTGACACGATCTCCGGACAAGAAGGCAACGATCTTCTCCACGGTCTCGCCGGGGACGATCTGATCGACGGTGGTCCCGGTGACGACACGCTGAACGGCGGCGAGGACAACGACACGATTTTCGGCGGTCTCGGCGAAGACGAGGTTTGGGCCGAAGACGGTGACGACATTGTCTACGGTGGCGCCGGCGACGATGGTCTCTACGGTGGTGACGGCAACGATGTGATCGTCGGCGGCGCCGGCGGCGACTTCCTCCATGGCGGGGCTGGCAACAACGTCCTGTTCGGGGAATGGGAAGTCCTCGAAGAGGACCCCGAAACCGACCCAGAGGCAGAACCTGTCATTCGCGCCGAATTCGTCGTCGATGACGAGCTTCATGAAACCGGCGGCTATGACGATTGGCTGATCGGCGGCGATGGCACGGACGTGATCTTCGGTCAGCTGGGTAATGACTTCATTTCAGCCAATGGCGGTGATGATTTTCTGTTCGGCGGCGTCGGAAATGACGAACTCAAGGCCGGCGCCGGCGCCGACTATCTCGACGGCGGAACCGGCGACGACCTTTTGAGAGGCCAGGCCGGCAAGGACGTCATGTACGGTGGCGCGGGCAACGATATCCTGCGCGGCGGCATCGGCGATGACTACCTCGATGGCGGTACCGGCGATGACCTCTTGAACGGCCAAGCCGGCGCCGACGACATGTTCGGCGACGTGGGCGAGGATATCCTGCGCGGCGGCCACGGGGACGATTTTCTCGACGGTGGTGACGACGATGACGTCGTGAACGGCCAGGCCGGCGACGATACACTCTGGGGCGGTCAGGGCGATGACCGGCTTCGGGGCGGGAGCGGAGACGACAAGATCTACGCCCATGCCGGTGACGACGTCCTCATCGGCGGCGCGGGCGCGGATCGCCTCATTGGCGGCCACGGCGACGATCTGTTCGTTTTCCGCGGCGCAGCGCTCGGTGACGGCGCGACCGACATCATCGAAGGCTTTTCGGCCGAAGATGACGCGATCAAGATCAAGGCCCCGCTGGCTGACATCGACATCCAGCAGAATGGCGATCACGTCGAAATCAGGGTCGGACGCGACCTTGAGGTGCGCGTCTTGAAAGCCGACAGCCTCGAGGTCGCCGACAGTCTCCTCTGACCGAGGCTGCACCCACATGACAACGGGCGGACCCTGTTCGGGCCCGCCCGGTTCCTTTCCGGTTCTGCGGCCGGGATCGCGCGGCGCATATCGTGCCCCGGGCCCGAGCGGTCGCGCGCACAGGCGGTGCGCTGCGAACCGTAGCGGTCAGGTCCCGTAGGCCAGCGCCGCGCCCTTCACGTCGTCCGCCGCGCCGATCAGCACGTCGGCGATGAAGTCAAGTTCCGGCCGCTTCAGCCGTACCGGCAGGCGCACGTCGCAAGCGCGCGCCAGCATCGTGCGGGTCCGGGGCAGCGCGCCGGGGGCCTCGGGTAGGAACTGCCAATTCCAGAAGGCGCGCGCGTTGTCCTCGGACATGCCGAAGACCTGCACGCCCACGCCGCGGTCCCTGGCCACAGCCATGAAGGCATGCACCTCGTCGTCGGACATGGCCGAAAGGTTGAACTGGATCGAGTCGGGCGCCCGCGTCTCGGGGGCGAGCGGCGGGGGCACGTCGATCCAGGGGCTCTGGTTCAGCCGGGCCGCCAGGTAGTCGTGGTTGACGAGCCCATCGGTCACCCGGCGTTCAAGCTCGGGGATCTGCGGCCGGATCACCGCCGCCGAAAGGTTCGACATCCGCGTGTTGTAGAGCGGCAGCTTGTTCTGCCAGCGGGCGAAGGCCTCGGCGAGCTCGGGCGCGTTCTGCCCGTGCGGGCCTTTGTGCTTCTTCCAGTTGTGCTCGTAGGCGCCCGACATGATCACGGCGCGGGCAACCAGCTCGGCGTCGTCGGTGATCAGGATTCCGCCTTCGCCGCCGTTGATCATCTTGTAGGACTGGAAGCTGAACACGCCGATCTTGCCGAGGGTGCCGATGTTGCGGCCATGCCAGAGCGTGCCGAGCGAATGCGCCGCGTCTTCCACCACCGGGATGCCGCGGGCCTCGCACAGCTCCATGATCCGGTCCATGTCGGAGGTGTGGCCGCGCATGTGGCTGATCATCACCGCGTCGACGCCCGCGAGCTTGGCCTCGAAATCGGTCATGTCGAGGCGGAAGTTTTTACCCACTTCCGCCAGTACCGGCACGCAATCGGCATGGACGATCGACGAGGGCACCGCGGCGAAGGTGAAGGCCGGGATCAGCACGCGCGCGTCGCGGGGCAGGCCGAGCGCTTTCAGCGACAGGAAAAGTGCGGCCGAGGCGGAGGCGACGGCGAGCGCGTATTTCACCCCGAGCGCCTCGGCGAATTCCGCTTCGAGCAGCGCGACGGGTGCATCCGCGGCGGCGGTGTAACGGAACAGATCACCGGAGGCGAGTAGCCGGTCGATCTCGGCGCGGGCCGCTTCAGGGATCGGCTCGGCGTCATAGACGTTCGGGGCAAGGACCATGTCGTACTCCTATTCGGAATTTCCGAAACTCTTGTTCGGAAATTTGGTATCAGGATTATGACAAGGCGCAAGGTTTTTTCCGGTCCCGGGACGTATTGCGCGGGCCCCGGCAGGTCTCTGCCCGGTTGATCCGTTGGGCCCGGAAGGTTGCAGGGGATGGGGCGGATCGCAGCCACACGCGAATTCCGTCGCGGAATTCGTACCAAAAACCGCACCGGTTTTTGTGCCGGTTTCCGCCCCGGAAACCGCGCCGATACGACCGCCTGGCGCGGCGTCAGACGTTCAGGAGCAGGTGCTCGCGTTCCCAGGGGCTGATGACGCCGAGGAATTCCGCGTGTTCCGCCCGTTTGACCCCGGCATAGATCCGAACGAAATCGGGCCCGAGGAGTTCGTGCATGTCTTGCGCCGTCTCCAGAAGCTCGAGCGCCGCTGCGAGATCGCGCGGGATGTCGGCCTCGCTGGTCTCGTAGGCGTCGTGGCGAAACTGCGCGCTGGGGCGCCGTTCTTCCATCAGCCCGAGGTAGCCCGCCGCCAGCGACGCGGCGATCGCCAGGTAGGGGTTCGCGTCCATGCCCGAGAGCCGGTTCTCGACCCGGCGGCTCTCGGGGCCCGACAACGGGATGCGGATGCCCGTCGTGCGATTGTCGCGGCCCCATTCGAGGTTGATGGGTGCTGCATGGTCGCGCACGTAGCGGCGGTAGGAGTTCACGTAAGGGGCCAGCAGCGAGATCACGCTGGGCAGGTGGTTCTGCAAGCCGGCGATGAAGTGGAAGAAGGCGTCGGTGTCGCCGCCCTGCCGTCCGGAGAACAGGTTCTGTCCGGTTCCGGCGTCCACGATCGAATGGTGGATGTGCATCGCCGAACCGGGCTCGTCGCCGATCGGCTTCGCCATGAAGGTGGCAAAGCAATCGTGGCGCAGCGCCGCCTCGCGGATCAGCCGTTTGAAATAGAACACCTCATCGGCCAGCAGCACCGGGTCGCCGTGGCGCAGGTTGATCTCGAGCTGTCCGGCGCCGCCTTCCTGGGTGATGCCGTCGATCTCGAACCCCTGCGCTTCGGCGAAATCGTAGATGTCGTCGATCACCGGGCCAAACTCGTCGACGGCGGTCATCGAATAGGCCTGCCGGGCGGCAGCGGGGCGCCCCGAGCGCCCCATCATCGGTTCGATGCTCTTGGCCGGATCGAGGTTGCGCGCGACCAGATAGAATTCCATCTCCGGCGCCACCACCGGTGCCCAGCCCTGCTTCTCGTAGAGCGCGACGACGCGTTTCAGGACGTTGCGGGGGGCTGCCTGGATCGCATCGCCATTGCGGTCATGGGCGTCATGGATCACCTGCAGTGTCCAGTCGCCGGTCCAGGGCGCGGCCGAGGCGGTCGACATGTCCGGCTTCAGGATCATGTCGCGCTCGACATAGTCGAGCCCCTCGCCCTCCGACCAGTCGCCGGTGATGGTCTGGTAGAAGATCGACTCGGGCAGGTGAAAACGGTCCTGACGGGAGAACTTCGCCGCCGGCACTGCCTTGCCCCGGGCGATCCCGGGCAGATCGGCGATGATGCATTCGACCTCGTCGAGGCGGTGGCCATCGAGGTAAGTGCGGGCGGCCTCGGGCAGCCGCTCGGTCCAGTCTTTCTTGGCCATCACACGGGCCTCCGTTTGAAAAAGGCCGCGATACGGTCGGCCATGGCACCCGCGTCAGTCGGCGTGTCCAGGTTCGCGCGGGCCTCGGCGACGATTTCGGGCGGCACGCCCGCGGCGGCTGCGCGGTGCTCGAGCAGCCCTTCGAGCACCGGACGGGTGTATTCGGGATGCGGCTGGACCGAGAGCACCCGGTCGTCGATCCGGATACCGGCATAGCGGCAGAGGTCGTTGGAGGCGATCACCTCGGCGCCCGCGGGCAGGGCCACGATCTGGTCCTGATGCCAGGCGTTGAGCGTTAGCGGCGTGCCGTCGAAGTCGTAAAGCGTGCGGCCCACGGCCCAGCCGCCGGGATATTTCTCGACCTTTCCGCCGAGGGCCTGGGCGATGATCTGGTGGCCGAAACAGATGCCCACGAGCGGTCGGCCCGCGGCGTTGATCGCGCGCACCAGCTCCTCCAGCGGCGCGATCCAGTCGTGGCTCTCGTAGACGCCGTGGCGCGAGCCGCCGATCAGCCAGCCATCGGCCGCCTCGGGGCCTTCGGGGAAGACATTGTCGACCACTTCCCAGCGGGCGAAATCGAAGCCGTGGCCCGCCAGAAGACGTTCATACATGTCGGCATATTCGCCGAGGGGCTCCCTGATTTCGTCGGGCGGATGGCCGGGGATCAGCAGGCCGATTTTCATGGGGACACCAATTTGATCAAATTTCGAGGCGAGCCTATCCGAGGCCGGAGGGGGCGGCAAGGCCTCCCGAGGCGCACCCGTTCCCCGCGTCTGCGGTCTCGAAATACCCAAGGGGGGCGTCACGCCGAAGGAGCCTTCGGCGCGGGGCGCAGCCCCGCGCCCCGCCCGCCGCAGGCGCCGCCGGGGGCGTAGCCCCCGGCCGGTCGCCCGCGTCAGCGGGCGAAAACCCTCAGCGTACCAGGTTGGGCCGGATCCTGAGCCGCCGCCGCCGCGCTTGCGGCAGGTGCCGGTTGAGCCGCTTGTTGACGAGCCCGTAGGTGCCGATCACCGTCAGCGTCAGCAGGATGAAATAGAAGGCGAGGATCGGGTAGGGGATGAAGGGGTTGAAGGTCTTGTCGGCGAAATA
>DQCI01000199.1:2744-7136 GCA_003545125.1 Paracoccaceae bacterium | reverse complement strand
AAGATCGCCTCGTTGGTATAGGCGGGCCAGGCGAGGCGGAGCATCGTCGGCCAGGTCACCCGGCGGAACCGGTGCCAGCCGGTGAGCCCGTAGGCGTCGGCAGCCTCGAGATCGCCCATCGGGATCGACTTCAGCGCGCCGTGGAAGATCTCGGCGGTGTAGGCGGAGGTGTTGAGGAACAACACGATCAGCGCGCCGACCCAGGCGGACGAGAACGGGTCGAAGACCGGGTGGACGCTTTTCAGCGACAGGAAGCTGAAATAGGCGAAGAAGAACTGGATAAAGAGCGGCGAGCCACGAAAGACGAAAATGAACCATTCGGACGGTTTGCGCACGATCCAATGCCGCGAGCCCTTGCCGAGCGCCACAACGGTGGCGAGGAAGAAGCCGAATACCAGCGCGAGCAGGCCGAAATAGATGTTCCAGATCATGCCCGAGCCGATCAGGGTAAACTGTTGGCACAGGGTGAAATCCGCGCGCGGCAACAGGCGTTCGCCCAGCCCGATGGAGCGCAGCCCGTAGTCGGCGATGGTTTGCACGCAGCTCATGGCCCCCTCCGTGTCGCGATGCGCGCGCGCAGGCGCGATCGCCCCGCCGTCGTGCGCCCCCCTCCATTGCCACGCCGGCTGCGGTATACCGTCATGCCGCCACCTTGCGCATCCGCTCACCCGCCGCCGTCGCCTGGCCGCGCGAGAGCCTGCGCATCACCCGGTCAAGCGCCTTTTCGCTGACCCAGGTGAGCGTCAGGTAGAAGACGAGTAACGCGCCGAAATACCACATCCGCCAGTCGCCGTGCGGATAGTCGGTGAAGCGGGCCTGCTTGGTGCCGCCCAGTTCGCGCGCCCAATAGACGATGTCCTCGATCCCGAGCAGGAACAGCAAGGGCGTCGCCTTGATGAGGATCATCCAGAGATTGCCGAGGCCCGGCAAGGCATAGACCCACATCTGCGGCACCAGGATCCGCCAGAAAGCCTTGGTATGGCTCATGCCATAGGCCTCGGCGGTCTCCATCTGGGCATGCGGCACCGCGCGCATCGCGCCGTAGAGCACCTGGGCGGTGAAGGCGCCGTAGACAATGGCGAAGGTGAGCACGGCAAGGAAGAAGCCGTAGGTCTCGTGGATCCACTGCGGCGATGCATTCAGCGGCAGCTTGGCCGCGTCGCAGACGACGAAATCGCTGCCCTGGCGCACCGGGCCCTCCCAGTCGGGGCAGAGCACCTTGTGGCGGAGGTATTCGAAGGCCTGGTCGAGCGCGATCACGAAGAACAGGAAAAAGGCGATGTCGGGCACGCCGCGCACGATCGAACTGTAGGCCTTGCCAAGGAGCGAGACCGGCCAGAACCGGGCGCGGGCCGCGGCGGCACCGGCGAAACCGAACAGCAGCGCGACCGGCACCACCACCGCCAGCAGCAACAGAACCACGCCGAAGGAGACGTAGAACCCCATGTGCTTGCCGGTGGTGAGGTAGCAGGCGAGCCAGTCGAAACCGGAAAGAAGGGACGGGTCGGCGCAGCTTTCGAACATCACACGGCCCGGTCGATGCGGTTGGTCGTGTCATCGTGGACGACGAGCCGGGGGCGCAGCGCTTCGACCTCCCCGGTCGTGAGAGCGCCGCAGGCGTCTTCGGTGAGGGCTTCGGGCAGCAGGGCGTAGATCAACCGGCCGTCGCCTTCGCCGCCCCATTCAACGCTGTCGAGCACATCGTAGAGCCAGCGTTGGCCGCAGGCCTCGCAGACCATCACCGCCCGGACGTTCGGGTGGTCGCGCAACAGGGGCCCCGCTTGGCGCAGGGGGGCGGTCATCGGGTCATTCCAGGTCTGGCACTCTGAATAGGGCAATCTGGGGAACGGGCGGGGCCGAGCGCCCCGCCCGCACCTCTTCGCGATCAGAAGGGTTCGCCGACTTCGTACTCGGCGATCAGCGCGTTCAGCGTGCCGTCGTCTTTCATCGACTGGATCGCCGCGTCGAACTTCTCTTTGAGCTCGGTGTCGCTCTCGCGCACACCCATGCCCACGCCGCCGCCGATCAGCACGGTGCCGACCTCGACCATCTCACCGCCCGACTCGGCCACGATCGGGTCGAGATACGACTTGTCGGCGAGCACCGCGTCGGCTTCGCCCGCCTTCACGGCGGCAACGGTTTCTTCCGGTGTCGCAAACTCGACCAGCGTGCCGCCGTTCTCGCTGACATAGGATGCCTGGATCGTGTTGGTCTGGGCCGCAACCACGCCGGCGGCGACATCGACATCAGCCGACATCGCCACGTAGGACGAGGGGTCGGGCTGGGTGTAGTTCTGCGTGAAGTCGAGGACTTCCTCGCGCTCGGGGGTAATCGACATGCCGGCCATGATCGTGTCGTAGTTGCCCGACACGAGGTTGGGGATGATCGAATCCCAGTCGTTGACGACCCATTCGCAGGTCAGCCCGGCGCGCGCGCAGAGCTCGTCGCCCAGGACGCGCTCGAACCCGGCGACTTCGCCGTTGTCGTCGATGTAGTTCCACGGCGGGTAGGCGCCTTCGGTGCCCATGCGCACGACGTCTTGCGCGAATGCGCCCCCCGCGGTCAACGCCAGCGCCGCGGCGCTGAGGATCAGTTTGTTCATGATGCTCTCTCTCCTGTCGGTTCCATTGCTCCGCCTGCATCTGCGGAGCGACCGCGAGAGCCTGCGGTGATTTTCAGCCGATTACAAGGCAAAGCTCGCGTCCGGCCCTGCGAACGCGGCCGCCGGAGCGGTCATTGCCCAAGGGGTAGGTTGCAGCGAAACCCCGCCGGCCCGCTCAGCCGGACATCCCGTTGCGGTACAGAAGCCCGATCAGCTCGGCTTTTCGCGAGGTCCGGGTTTTTCGTAGATGCGGGTGAGGTGCGTGCGGACGGTCGAATCCGACACGTCGAGCCTGTCGGCCAGTTGTTCGCGGGTCCCGCCCTTGAGGCATTCCAGCGCGACGCAGGCTTCCCAGGCCGTGAGACCGAATTGGGCCCGCAACCGGCTGGCCTGGCCGGCCCGCCGGGCAGCGGCATCTTCGAGCACGATGATTGCCGCGGGATCGGCGTTGTCGTCGATGTCGAGCCCGAAGCCGCCCCGGTTGGCCGGCACCGGCAGGACCGTGAGGGTCACGGAGGCAGTGTCGGCACAGGGGATCTCGGCAGCGCCGCCCCGCAGGGCAAAACCATTGCCGCAGGGCAGGCAGGTCTAAATCAGCCGATGCAGGGTGTCGCTGTCGTGGGCCTCGCGGGCGTGAAGGATGCCGTGGCGCACCACGAGTGACGCGCCGTTGGCCAGGATCGCCTCGGCGGCCGGGTCGGCCAGCAGGATCCGCCCGTCGCTGTTGACGACCAGAACGCCGCTCGCGTGCCCCGACGACCTCGCGGCCGCGTGCTTCATCTCCAGCCGGTGGATGCGCCACTGCAGGACGACCGCGCGGATCATGTGCGGCAGGATCGCCAGGAAGACCAGGCGCATCCCGGGGGCAATTTCGTCGTCGCGTGCCGCGGGCATGAGGCCGAAGCCGATCTGGATGTCGCCGTTCATGATGAGGTTGGCGCGCATCCGTTCGGCGCCGTGGCCTGAGGTTTTTCAAAGCTCGTTGTGGAACCGGCTCTTGAGGAAGCTTTCGCGCCCGGTGTCGGCGCGGGTAACACCCTGTCCGACCGGCGCCGACAGGGTGCGGGCATGGGTCGGGTCGTGGGACCACCATTCGGTGAAGAAGGCGTCGACGAAGGTCGCGTCGGTGCGCGGCGACAGAACGGTCATCGCCGCGGTCTTTGGCCGGGCCACCAGCATGTTCGCCGCCTCACCGCCCGAAAGTTCGGGAATCGCTTCGAAAAGGTCGTTCCAACGGGTGCGCTCGGAACCGGCCGCATAGATCCGCTCGATGACATCATGGACTTCGGTCTCCACGATATCCCCTTCCTGGCAGCGGGCTTCACCTGCCTCAACGGTACGCCAGCGCGGCGGCATCGGGCAAATGCCGGGTGGCTGGTGTCACAAATCCGTAAGCCAGTTGGGCGCCGCCACCCTCTGTGCCTGCGTCGTCGGCCTGCCCGGCAACGCGCAACGCGCACCGACCCGGGGCCGCTCCCGGTCTCGCCGACGGCCGTGCCGGTGCCGCAAGTACGCACCTTGGACTCTTATCCGATTTCCCCGGGGCCGATCGGCTGCCAGGCTGATCGGATTGAACGCAGTGCGACCGGTTATTTGATCGCCAGTCTTTTTGAACAGAGTGCCCCAGGTATGGCGTTGTCGGATTGTCTTGCTGTCCCCATTTGGGATCTGATCGGTCTGATCGGAGCGACGATCTACGTGGGGTCCTGCTTCCTCTGCGCGCTCGACACGTTGCCAAGCCAGAGCTGGCAATACTACGCCCTGAAACTGGTGGCGGCACTCCTGGTGCT
>DQCI01000199.1:0-2710 GCA_003545125.1 Paracoccaceae bacterium | reverse complement strand
GTTCTTCGTCGGCGTTTCGCTCCTTGGGCTCGGGTTGCATTGGGGCCGAAAACAACGCCTGCGCGCCTGCGAACGCTCGCGCGCGGCGCTGCATCTGAACGAGTTTTCGAAGGAGCACGAGGCATAGGTCAAGGATGGGTCGGACTGGCACAATCTGATCGGAGGATTGGGCTCAGACCGTCGCGCCTGGATCAAAACCCGTTTTCAGATTGGATCCATCTGAAACGGTTCCGGTCTAGACCGGGGCGCTGTGCGACAGGAAACCTCTCAGCCGGTCGGTGGCCGGGGCGCCGAACAGCCGGTCGGGCGGCCCTTCCTCTTCGATCTTGCCCTGGTGGAGGAAGATCACGTGGTCGGCCACATCCGCCGCGAGATGCATGTCGTGGGTGACGATCACCATCGTGCGGCCCTCGGCGGCGAGATCCTTGATGACGCGGATCACCTCCTGTTCAAGCTCGGGGTCGAGCGCCGAGGTGGGCTCGTCGAACAGGAGCGCGCGCGGCTCCATGCAGAGCGCGCGGGCGATCGCGGCGCGCTGCTGCTGGCCACCGGAAAGCTGAGCGGGGTAGACATCGACCTTGTCGCCGATGCCGACCTTTTCGAGATAACCGAGGGCTGCCTCGCGGACCTGGGTCCGGTCGCGTTTCAACACCGAGACCGGCGCTTCCATCACGTTCTCGAGGATGGTCATGTGCGACCAGAGATTGAACTGCTGAAACACCATCGAAAGATTGGTGCGGATGCGGGTGACCTGGGCGCGGTCGGCGGGGTGGCGGGCCTGGCCTGTCCCGCGCCAGGTGATCGGCTCGCCCTCGAAATAGATTTCGCCCTGCTGGCTTTCCTCGAGCAGGTTGGCGCAGCGCAAGAGCGTGGATTTGCCGGAGCCGGAAGAGCCGATCAGTGCGACCACATGGCCCCGCGGTGCCACAAGATCGACCCCCTTGAGCACCTCTAGCGCGCCGAAGGCCTTGTGCAGGTCACGGATTTCGATGACGGGCGGATTGTGATCTTTCACAGGCTGTCTTTCACGGGCGGCTTCCCTCGGGTTTGCGGCGAGTAGGGCGCAAATGATGTCCTCTGACAAGGGCGAAACGCTACAGTGTCGGGCGAAACGCCTGCGGCGGGCGGGGCCAACGCCGCGCGCGCGGCGTTGACGCGGGCGCGCGCCCGCGTGCGCCCAGCCTCAACGGCCCGCGTTCGGCCAGCCCGATGGGCGCGCGTCAGCCCTGCGCGACCCGCTGGCGGGCCATGTTCGATTCGCGGTCGCCGACGCCGAGCAGGTTCGCCACCATTCGCATGAGCGCGTCTTCCTCGTCCGCGCGGTTGCCGTCGGCCAGCACCACGGCCCAGGCGCTTTCGACCACGGCCAGCCTGTCCTCGTGCGGCACCGCGTCCTTGATCGCGCGGGTGAAGCGCACCGTGTCGGGGGCTGCGGCTTCCAGCCCCTCGGCCTCGATCAGCAGCGCCGAGACCTCAGGGGCGTCGAGCCCGAAGCGCTCGGCCAGGATCCGTTCGATGGTGTCGATTTCGGCGCGGTCATAGTCGTGGTCGGAGCGCGCGATGCGCACGAGCAGCGCAGTGAGCGCGAGCCTCGCGTCGGTATCGGCGAGCGGCTCGGGGGCGGGGGCGAGGAGCGATTTCAGCAGGCGGTCGAACATGGGAGAGATATAGACCGAAGTTCAGGCGGTGCCAATCACGTCGCCGTGCCCGGGGCCGTCTCAGAGGGTGTTTCGGGGGCGGTCTCGGGCGCCGGGTCCGGGTCCGCGGCGGTCCGGCGGGCGGCGGTCGCGGCTCTGTCCTCGGCGGTGATCGCGAGCGCGGCCGCGACGCCGTCGAGAAAGCGGCGTTCGTCGTCGTGCAGCTTGCGGTCGGCGAGTGAGACATCCCAGAGTGCGGCGTAAAGCGCCGCGCGTTGCTCGTAGGGCGTGTGATCCTGGACCAACCGGGTCAAGTCGTCTGTCTCCGGCTCCTCGGTTTCCGGCGTGCCCGCCTCGATCCGCTCGGCCTGCGCGCGCAGCTTCATCGCCGCGACCGGGTTCAGATCCCAGGTCCGGCCGATGATCCGATCGATCTCGGCGATCTCCTCGAAGGCGTAATACGCGTCGGCCTTGGCGAGACGCACCAGCAGTGCGGCGATGGCGAATTGGGCGTCGAGTTCGGGGTCGATCTCAGGGGCCGCGTGGCCGGTGAGGCGGGAGAACAGCGAGGTGAACATGGCGCGAGCCTAGGCGGGCCGAGGAACGAGGGCAAGCGGGTTCGCTGTCGTCGCCGCGCGCCAATGAACGCGGGGCGGGCGCAGGGCGGGCGAAGGGTGGGCGAGGGGTGGGCGAACTCGGACGGGGGGTCAAACTATTGATATTGTTAGGTGTAGCGCTAACGGACGAAAAGCGGGCGAAGGCCAAACTTCCGGCGAATCCCCCGCCGGACCCCGCAAGAGACGTGCAGGGCAAAGAGGGCGGGGTTCGTGCCGTGGGGGCGTCTACGGACAATCCAGTCGCGCCGCAAACCGTGCGTTCCGACGAGGGTCCAGGCCATCCGCTGCGCTCTGTCTCGCATGTTTTGCTCTGGGGGTTCCTCTGGCGGGACAGAGACACCACAAGAATGGAACCGGACAATGTTCAATAAGCTTACCTTCGCCCTTATCCTCGTCGCGATATGCCTTTCCCTGGTATCAGGGGCGGAGGCCGACGGGAGATCGTCCGGCGGCGGA
>DQCI01000248.1:38782-41230 GCA_003545125.1 Paracoccaceae bacterium | reverse complement strand
GAGGAGAAGGCGAGCCGGGCCGATGCCTACAACAGCCCCGGCTGGAAGCGCATGCAGGCGCGCGGCGGTGCGGCGCGGCAGATGCAATCGCCGAACGAGGCGCGCGGGCTCACCATCGACGCCACCGCCGTCTCTGCCTTTACACAAGGCGACCGGGTGTTCCACCAGAAGTTCGGCTACGGCTATGTGATGGGGGTCGAGGGCGACAAGCTCGACATCGAGTTCGAGAAGGCCGGCGCGAAGAAGGTGGTGGCGAAGTTTGTCTCCCCCGCCGATCGGGCGGGGGACGACGTGCCGTTTTGAGGGCGGGCCTGTCGGGCTCGGTCAGCCCGACAATGCCGGCCCGGTCGCATTTTGCGTGAACCGGACCGATCCGTTCGGCAACTTGTCGGGCCCTTGCCGAACCCGAGGCGCCTTGGAGAGTGGGTTTGCGGCCCGGAGTTGACCCCGGACCGCGAGCGCGGGGTCACATCCAGCTTGCCGGGACAAAGCGGTAGGCGCCGGCATCGGTCACGAACCGGCCGAAGCCGGGAAAATGCACATGGGTCGCGGCGATCAGCAGACCGTCCGTCGCGGCACGGTCAAAGATCCGCGCCCGCGATTGCGCCGCCAGCGCCGGATCTGCGTCAAAATCGGACCCGGCCGCGGGCAGCGCGGTTTGCAGATCGGCGTACAGCACGGTATCCGCGACCATCATCAGCTGGCGGTCGCCCCCGTCGATATGCACCACCGAATGGCCCGGGGTGTGGCCCGGCGAAAGCTCCAGCGTCATTCCCGGCGCCACCTCGGTGCCAGCGGCCACCGGGCGCAACCGGTCGCCGTAGGCGGCGAACACATGCTGCGCAAGGCTGAACATCCCCTGCGCCTCCGCCGGGGCCTGCGCCATGTTCGCCGCATCGCTCCAGAACCCATGATCCACATCGGAAATCAACAGCTCGGCATTGGCAAATACGGCGGCACCGCCGGCCACCAGCCCACCGATGTGGTCGGGGTGGGCGTGGGTGGCGACGATCATGTCCACGTCCTCGGGCGCGACACCCGCCGCCGCGAGCCCAGCAGTCAACCGCCCGAACCCCGGCCCGAACATGTTCAACTCGCCCAGACCTGCATCGATCAGAACCGTCCGGTCATCGGATTGCAGCAAGAAGGTGTTGACCGGCGCCGACAACCCATCGCCCGCCACCCCGGCCGCCGCCAGCGCGGCGTCGATCGCCGCCTGTTCGGCGCCAAAGAAGAGGCTTTTTTCCAGCGGCATCATACCGTCGAAAATCGCGGTGATCCGGTATCTCCCCAACGGCGCGTCGAACATCGCCGGCGGGTTGGCCGGGGCATGTCCTGCGGCGCTGGCGGGTGTGGCGCTGGCAGTCAGGCCAAGCGCGGCCGTGCCGCTCAGCCCGGCAAGGGCGAAGTTACGGCGGGTCAGATTGGTCATCTCGAATATCCTTGCATACGATTATGTCGTGTACGAATGGTTCGTACATTGATATTCCGAAGTCAATCCTTTCATTTCCCGCCACAACCCCCTATCACACCACGCCATGACGGACGCGAACGACCAGTTCACCCAACGGCTGTGTTTCAATGTCTATGCCACGAACCGCGCGTTCGGGCGGTTCTATCAGGCGACGATTTCAGACACCGGGCTGACGTATCCCAAGTTCGTGATCCTGAATACGCTGAAGGATGCCGGGCCGTTGGCCATATCCGATCTCTCCACTCGCGCCGGGGTAGAGCCCAACACGCTGTCGCCCCTGCTCAAGAAGATGGCCGGGTTCGGTGTCCTGACCCGCGAGCGCGACGCCAAAGACGAGCGCCGCGTGGTGATCTCACTGACGCAAAAGGGTCTGCAATTGCTCCAGCGGGCCGATGCCGTGGTGCAGGAAGGATTTGCCGAGCTTGACCTCGATTTCAAGCAGTGCATGCAGGCGGTACGGTTTCTCGAAGACGTGCGGGCCCGATTGGAAAAAGCGGACCCGCCGAAGCTGCGCGTGGACGATATCACCGGCTGAGTGCAGCGCAGGTCGCGCAGGTCGCGCGGTGCGATCCGGTCGTGCCCCGAACCGCGACCGGGCGTTGGGGAAGCCCGCCACGGACGGATAACGGATCGGGGTGCGGATCTGGATGCCCGGTATCGCGGCTTTATCGCCGCTTTCGCCAGGCAATACACGGGGATCCCACCCAACCGCGCGGATGTCCTGAGCGACCCAATCGCTTGCGTCTGACTTCAAAACCCGCACCCGCAACATCGCCAACTTTTGGGCGAAAACGGCGGCGCCCGCGATGTCTTGCGACCTGACCCGATCCTTTGCACCCGACAACAGAAGACCCGCTGCGGCCTTTGACCGGGGAAGCAATGCTCGGGAGGGTCCTTGAAACTTGGGCGCAAGATGGCCCGGCGCTTCGCCGGGCTGACGCCCCGTCCCGGCTGTGGCGGGCCTGCCGAGACAG
>DQCI01000248.1:21772-38685 GCA_003545125.1 Paracoccaceae bacterium | reverse complement strand
CGGTCAAGGTTTCCCCTCAGCCGTCCGCCAACGGCCGCAGCACCAGCTCGATGCGCGCCTTGGCGCCCGGATCGGCCATCCGCGCGATCGGCACGCTGGTGGAGGCGGGGCCGGGGTTGGGGTAGAAGGATTTGCGGATCCGCATGTTGGCGTGCATCTCGTCCACCGTATTGCCGTCGGAAAAGAAGGTCGTGGACTTGACCACATTCGCGAAGCTCAGGCCGCGTTGCAGGAGCGCCACCGCAAGCCCGTCCATCACCACCCGGGTCTGCTGAGCGAGCGGGACGGCCGCGCCGCCGAGATAGCGGCCGTCGAGCACCGCGATGTCGCCGGTATCGGCGAGGTGCAGGCGCACGTTTTCTTCGCGGCTCTCGACGATATCGACCATGCCCTGGCTGAAGGTGAGGTAGAGGTGGACCTTGTCGAAGATGTTGTAGCACGGCATCAGCGCGCCGGAAAAGAAGCCGGGCAGGCGCGGGGCGATCTGGCCCGGGACGGCGGCGAGCACCGGTTCGGGGGCGATACCCCAGCCGGAGAGCAATTGCCCGGGCGACAGCTCGTGCTGGTGCAACAGCCCGCCGACGGCGCGCCCGAGGGTCTCGACCGGCGCGGTGAGGTTCATCAAGATGAGCCCGCCTTCGCGCTTGACCCGCACATGGCCGCCGCCGGGCAGGTCTTCAAAGGTCACCGGCTCGGAGGGCGAACAGAAGATGTCGGCCTGGATCAGCGCGCCGCCATAGTGGAAGTGCGGCACCGGGACGGTCTCGACCAAAGTGTCGCGGTCGAACGCCTCGGAGAACATCTCGACCAGCCGCCCGATGGTCGCGGTTTCGTGCGGGGCGAGGTAGAGCACGACCCGGCTGACAGCATCTTCCTTGAGCCCACCCTGTTCGAGCAGGGTCTTGGCATAGGAGATGATGACCCGCGCCTGTTCGATGGGATTGGCCGGGAAGCGCACGTCGCCGTCGGTGTCGAGCGGCAGCAGGCCGGCGGACCAGGCTCGGTCGCCGTCGATCACCAGACCGGAGTAAGGCACGGGCACCTGCAGGTTCCACAGCTTATCGAAGGGGATGAACTGGCGGGCCATTTTCTCTCCTGATCTTGGTACAACATCACCGGCNNTCACCGGCTGCGCCGGGGGTCACCGGCCGAACCGGGGGTCACCGGCTGCGCCAGGGGTCACCGGCTGAACCGGCGTATGCGGGCCGGTCCGGCGCTGCCCGAAGGCGCGGCCAAAAGCCCCGGCGCCTTCGCTCCGGTCTTGCGGGCGACTGACACCGGTCCGGCGCCGAAGGCAAGCGGTAATTGGAACAAAGCAGGCGAGGGTTGCATTTGCGTGCGTCCTCTTTGCGCGGCGCCAAAAAAAACGGCGACGCCAGGGAGGAGGAGAGGCGTCGCCGTCAATTTGGCAATCGGCCTCAGGGAGGAGGAAGAGACCGTCGCGCTTGTGAGGGGCTTTGATGCCCCTTTGGGAAACCCTTGGGCCCAGGGAGGAGGAGAGGGCTTTCAGGGTCTTCGGCGCCTCAGGGAGGAGGAGAGAGACGCCAAATCTCGTTATTCGTGTGCCCCATTCGTGTGCCCGCCTTTCGGCTGACACGGCGCGGCGGCACCCAGGGAGGAGGAGAGGGTGCCGCCGGCTGGTCACGAACGCTTCAGGGAGGAGGTAGAAGCGTCCGAAGAGGCGACCCGTTTGGTGCCAGGGAGGAGAGGCACGGCTCGGGTCAGGGGCGCCCAGGGAGGAGGGCGGGCGCCCGATCGGTTTACTTGACCAGGTTCGCCGCTTCGCGGGCGATGAACGGGATTTGACCGGAGCAGATGCCGAGGTCGTCGAGCTCGCGGGGCGAGAGGTCGGTCAGTTCATCGTAGGTCTGGCGGTAGGCTTTGCGCTGCTCGCGGGCCTTGCGGAAGTTCGCCATGACGGCGTGGACGCGGTCGCTGATGAGCCCGTGGTGGCCGCTGCGGAGATCGGTTGCGTATGCCATTGTCGTCTTTCTTTCTTGTGACGCCGGCGGGTCCGGCGTAGTCGGTTTGCCCTGTCGCGTTTCGCGGTTTGTCCCGCTTCGCTCTGTGGCGTTGAGGTTAAGATGGACCCGATGTCGCGATTGCACAATCGACGGTTCGGAATTGCCGCCATGCACCGGATGCATACGTAATGCCGACCTGTTGGTTGATGCGGCGTTTATCGTGCATGGCTCGGGACAGATTGCCGCTTTTCCATGCATTCCCGACATGCCCCCCTTGTGCCCGAGGGAAAAGGTGACAAATTGCGTAAGGCTTATGAGAGGGAGAAGGCGGCATGGCCCCAACGCGTGAAAAGATTCTCGAGACCCTGGCAGGCGTCACGCTGCCCGATGGCGGCGACTTGGTGTCGCGCGACCTGGTTCGCGGCCTCATGGTGCAGGCGAACGGGGCGGTGAGTTTCCTGATCGAAGCGCCGACCCCGGACTTCGCGGGCAAGATGGAGCCGCAGCGCGAAGCCGCCGAGCGGCTCGTGGAAGGGCTCGAGGGCGTGAGCAAGGCCACGGTGATCCTGACCGCGCATAACGCGATGCCGAAGGGTGGGGCGCAGCCTGCGCCGGCGCCCTCGGCCGGGAAAGGCGAGCCGCCGGCGCTGAAGATCGGCCAGCACCCGCAGCCGCAGGCCGGCCCGGAGGCGATCCCGGGGGTCAAGCGCGTGGTCGCCATCGCCTCCGGCAAGGGTGGCGTCGGCAAATCGACCGTCGCCTCCAACCTCGCCGCGGCGCTGGCCGCGCAGGGCCGCAAGGTCGGGCTCTTGGATGCCGACGTGCTGGGGCCGAGCCAGCAGCTGATGATGGGCACGAACGAAAAGCCGAAGTCCGACGACGGCAAGGTGATGGACCCGGTGGTGGCACACGGGGTCAAGCTGGTCTCGATCGGGCTGTTCGTCGATCCCGACCAGGCCGTGGTCTGGCGCGGCCCGCTGATCACCGGCACACTGCAACAATTCCTGTTCTCTGTGAACTGGGGCGATCTCGACGTGTTGATCATCGACCTGCCGCCCGGAACCGGTGACGTGCAGATCACGCTCGCCCAAAAGGTGTTGATGACCGGGGCGCTGGTGGTGTCGACACCGCAGGACGTGGCGCTGATCGATGCGCACAAGGCGATCGACATGTTCCAGAAGGTGCGCATCCCGGTGCTCGGGCTGATCGAGAACATGGCGATGTATGTCTGCCCGAACTGCGGCCACGAAGACCATATCTTCGGCCAGGGTGGGGTGCGGGCCGAGGCGAAGCGCTCGAAGATCCCGTTCCTTGGAGAGATTCCGCTCGCGCGCGAGGTGCGCACGGCCGGGGATGAAGGCAAACCGATCGCGCTGGGCGACGGGGCGGTAGCCGAGGCCTACCAGCGCCTGGCCTCGGAGCTGGTCGACGGCGGCATGGCCTGACCGCGCGCGCCGCGGGGGTCAACGCCGGGTGTGCCGCGGGCACGCCGCCGAGGTGACGCCCACCGACACATATTGGATCAAGGCAAAGGGCAGGGGGGAACCTCCTGCCCTTTTGCTTTGCCGCAAGGCGCCGCCGCCCGCGCCGTGCGTTGGACGACAGGGGGTGGACCGGTCCGGGGCGTGCGACCTCTCCCCCGCGACGGGGTGTGCGCTTTCGGGAAACGATGGGACGGGGCCGGGCTTTCGCGCGCGCCATGGGAAATCGTGGGACCGGCGCGGAGTAGCGGCTGACCGCGGGAGCGGCGATGGCGGCCGCGCGTGGCCAGTCACGGGTGAATCGGGGCGGGATTCGACGAATCACACGCGATTCGGAGGGAACTCGGGCTGAAATACACCTCCAGGCAGGGCGAAATTCTGGGCTCGAAGCCGCCGCGAAGGGCCGCTTTGGATTTTATTCGGGAATTCATGGAACTTTTTTCGGGGCGTTTTCTGCCCCCATATCTAGTGTTGAAATTGTGCAAGTCCGCTAGAAATGGCCCTACGTTCTGTCTTTGTCCACATAATCCCTTGATTTGAAAGGGCCTGATCGACTAGATCTAGGAGGGTCTGCGGTCAGAAATCTGTTGCTTCCCACGATTTCCCATGGCATCCCTTGGTCATCGAAGGAACGGGACAGTAACGGGCACCAAGACCCGGAAACAACCCCCAAGTCAGGTTTCATACAGGCACCCCGCGACTTCGAGAATACAGAGATCCGACGCTAGCGCGAGCAGACATCCCCCCCCCAGGTGGCGCTTGTGATCGGACTTACCCAGCAATGGGACGAGGGCGGCGGATCGGGCAGTGGCAGCAGCTCGATCCGTCGTTTCCGTTTCAGGGGTAGGAAAACGGGGAACAACGAGGGACAGACAAGGACCACGAAACGTGGCACGCGTGTTCAGAGGTGAGGGCCACCACAAGGTGGACGGCAAGGGCAGGGTCTCGATCCCGGCCCTGTTTCGCCGCGTCCTCCAGGCCTCGGACCCGGACTGGATCGATGGTCTGAACCCCAACCTCGTCATCGTCTATGGCGGCGACCGCCAAAAACACCTCGAATGTTACACGATGGAAGCGATCGACGAAGTCGACCGCAAGATCGCGAAGATGCAGCGCGGCTCGATCGAGCGGCGGATGCTGGAAAAGATGTTCAACGGCCAGTCCTACCCGACCAGTGTCGACGAGACCGGCCGGCTGGTGCTGCCCGCAAAGCTGCGCCAGAAGATCGGGCTCGAAGGCGAGGCCTATTTCATCGCCACCGGCGACACCTTCCAGATCTGGGATCCGGGCACCTACGACGCGGTCGAGGCGGCCAAGACCGAGGCTTGGCTGGAAGACCTGCCGGAAGACTTCGATCCGCTCACACTTCTGCCGGGCGACGAGGGCGTGTGATGCCGTCCCCCGCGCAGCAGCCCCCCACTGACGCGCCCCATGTTCCGGTCCTGCTGAGGCCGTTGCTCGCAGGCGTCGCCCCGGTGCGCGGCGCCTGGGTCGATGGCACCTTCGGGGCCGGAGGCTACGCGCGCGGATTGCTCGAGGCCGGGGCGGACAAGGTGATCGGGATCGACCGCGATCCGAGCGTTTTCGAGATGGCGGCGGCCTGGGCCGGTGTGTACGGCGACCGGCTGGAGCTGGTGGAGGGCACGTTTTCCGAGCTCGACGAGATCGCCCGGGGCATCGTCCAGGGGCCGGTTGACGGCGTTGTGCTCGACCTCGGGGTCTCGTCCATGCAGCTCGACCAGGCGGAGCGCGGGTTTTCCTTCCTGCGCGAGGGCCCGCTCGACATGCGGATGGGGCGCGACGGCGCCAGTGCTGCGGATCTCGTAAACGAGGCCTCCGAGGCCGATCTCGCCGACATTCTCTATCACTACGGCGAGGAGCGGCAGGCGCGGCGGATCGCGCGCGCGATCGTGCGGGCGCGCGCCGAGGCGCCGTTCGAGACGACAACCGGGCTCGCCGAGGTCATCGCGCGCCAGTTGCCGCACCCCAAGCCCGGGCAGAGCAACCCCGCGACCCGCAGCTTCCAGGCGCTCCGGATCGCGGTCAACGATGAGTTCGGCCAGCTCGCCCTGGGGCTGGAAGCGGCCGAACGGGCCCTCGCACCGGGCGGCCAGCTCGCGGTGGTGACCTTTCATTCGCTCGAGGACCGGGTCGTGAAGCGGTTCCTGCAGGCCGCCAGTTCCGAAGGCGGCGGCGGCTCGCGGTATGCGCCGGAACGCGCCGCGCATGAGCCGCGGTTCAAGCTGACACCGAAGAAAGCGATCGCGCCGGACGAGGCCGAGTTGGCCGAGAACCCGCGCGCGCGCTCGGCGCGGCTCAGGATCGCCAAACGGACCGCCGCGGCCCCGGAACGGCTCGACCGGGCCGCCCTCGGCCTGCCGGCCCCGGCTTTGAAGGAGGCGCGCTGGTAATGCGTGTATTGTTTTTCATCGTCGCGACCCTTGCCGTCATGGCGCTGGGAAACTGGGCCTACGTGGAGAACTACAAAACCCAACGCACGCTCGACGAGGTCGAACACCTGCAACGCGAGATCGGGCAGATCCGCGAACAACTGGGTGTGCTGCGCGCGGAATGGGCCTATCTCAACCGCCCCGACCGTTTGCGCGACCTTGCCGAGATCAACTTCGACCGCCTCGGGCTGTTGCCGCTGGCGCCGGAACAATTCGGCTCCGTGACCGCGATCGCCTATCCGCTGTCGCCGAGCGCGCAGATGTTGCTCGAAGACCTGGATATGACCGACCTCATCGACGTGCGCGGGGAGGTGACCGAATGACCCGGGTGCCGTTGCGCCCCCTGGCGCGGATCCTCGAGGCTCGTGCGAAGGGCGAAAACCCCGACCTGATCGAAGCCGAAAACCTGCGCCAGCGCCACGAGGAGATGGCCGACCGGACCCGGGCGCGCGCCGAGGGGCGGCTCTTGGTGATCGCGGTTCTGTTTCTCTGCGCTTTCGCGGCTGTGGGCGTGCGGATGGGGGTGATATCCGCCTCCGAGCCGGTTGAGCCGCGCGCGGCGACCGCGGGCGCGCCGATCGCCACCGCGCGGGCAGATATCGTCGACCGGCAGGGCCGGTTGCTCGCCACCAACCTGGTCACCCATTCGCTCTACGCCCAGACCCGCGACATGGTCGATCCGGCCCGCGCCGCGCGCGAGCTGGCGATGATCTTCCCCGATCTCGATGCGCAGGAACTCCATGCGGATTTCACCAGCAACCGCAAATTTCTGTGGATTCGCAAGACCTTGAGCCCCGAGCAGCAACAAGCGGTGTTCGATATCGGCGAGCCCGGCCTGCTGTTTGGCCCGCGCGAGATGCGGCTCTACCCCAACGGCGCCGTCGCCGCCCATGTGCTGGGCGGCACCCGCTTCGGCGATGAGGGCGTCAACGCGGCGCAGGTGGTGGGCGTGGCCGGCGTGGAGATGGCCTTCGAGGAGCGGTTGAGCGATCCGGGCCAGTCCGACGCGCCGCTGGCGCTGACCATTGATTTGACCGTGCAGGCCGCCGTCGAGCGGGTGCTGGCGGGCGGCATGCAGATCATGAACGCGCAAGGCGCCGCGGCGATCTTGATGGATGCGCAGACCGGCGAGATCGTGGCGCTCGCAAGCCTGCCCGATTTCGACCCCAATAACCGCCCGTCGCCGCTGACCAAGGGGCAACCCGCGGATTCGCCGCTGTTCAACCGGGCGGTGCAGGGGGTCTATGAGCTGGGATCGACCTTCAAGATCTTCGCCGCCGCGCAGGCGCTGGAGCTGGGGCTGGTGAACCCGAACACGCTGATCGACACCAAGGGGCCGATCCACTGGGGCCGGTTCCGGATCCGCGACATGCACCGCATGGACCCGATCATGACGATGACCGACGTGATCGTGGAAAGCTCCAATGTCGGCACCGCGCGGGTGGCGCAGATGATCGGGGCGGACCGGCAGAAGGCCTTTCTCACCCGGCTCGGGTTCACCGAGACCTTGCCGGTCGAGCTGGTCGAGGCGCGCCGGGCCAAACCGCTGGTGCCGGAGCGCTGGTCGGAGCTGTCGGCGATGACGGTCTCCTATGGCCACGGCCTTTCGGTCTCGCCCCTGCATCTCGCGAGCGCTTACGCGGCGATGGTCAATGGCGGCATCAAGGTCACCCCGACGCTCCAACGCGGCACCGACGTGGCGCCGGGGCCCCGGGTGATCTCGCCCGAGACCTCCGCGATCCTGCGCAAGATGTTGCGCCAGGTGGTGGTGCGGGGCACCGCGAGTTACGGCGAGGTGGCGGGCTATGCCGTGGGCGGCAAGACCGGCTCCGCCGACAAGCCGAGCGCCACCGGCGGCTACGAGGACGACAGCGTGATCGCCACCTTCGCGAGCATCTTTCCGGCGCATGACCCAAAATACGTGCTGGTCGTCACGCTCGATGACGGGGTCGACACCTCCGGACCCGAGCCGCGCCGGACAGCCGGGTACACCGCGGTGCCGATCGGGGCGGAGATGATCCGCCGGGTGGCGCCGCTTCTCGGGTTGAAGCCCGAGATTGAACCCGGGTCCGCCCCGGGTGTAACACTGACCTCCAACTAAGGAGGCAGATCATGAGCGTGCCCTATCCACCGAGACCGCTTGCAGCCCTTGGGCTGACCGCGCTTGGCGGCGGCGATGCCGAGGTCTCCGGGCTTTCGGTCGACAGCCGGCAGACCAAGCCCGGACATCTGTTCGCGGCGCTGCCCGGCGGTCGGGTCCACGGGGCCGAGTTCATCCAGTTTGCGCTTCGGATGGGCGCCGTGGCGGTGCTGACCGACCCCGAGGGCGCGCGCCTCGCCCATGACGTGCTTGAGGAAAACCCGGACGTCGCCCTCGTGGTGACCGAAGATCCGCGCGCGGCGCTGGCATATGGCGCGGCGCTGTTCTACGGGCGCCAACCTGCGGTGATGGTGGCGGTGACCGGCACCAACGGCAAGACGTCGGTGGCCACATTCACCCGGCAGATCTGGCATCTTCTCGGCTACGAGGCGGCCAATATCGGCACCACCGGGGTCGAGGGCGCCTATGCCGCGCCGACCGGCCATACCACGCCCGAGCCGATCACGCTGCACGCGCTGCTGGCCGATATGGCGATGCATGGTGTGACACATACGGCGATGGAGGCCTCGTCGCACGGGCTCGCGCAGCGCCGCCTTGACGGGGTTCATCTCGCGGCGGCCGCTTTCACGAACTTCACCCAGGATCACCTTGATTACCATGAATCTTTCGAAGAGTATTTCGCCGCCAAGGGCGGGCTCTTCACCCGGATCCTGCCGGATGACGGGGTGGCGGTGATCGACACCGACGACGCCAAGGGCTGGGCACTCGCGCGCGATGCCGGCGCGCGCGGCCAGAAGGTCATCACCATCGGCCGCGACGCGGACTGCGACCTGCGCATCATCGCGCAGCGGTTCGGCGCCACCGGGCAGGAACTGCGGTTTCACTGGATGAAGAAGCCCATGCAGGCGCGGCTCAACCTGATCGGCGGGTTTCAGGCCGAGAATGTGCTGGTCGCCGCCGGGCTCGCCATCGCCACCGGTTCGGAGCCGCAGGCGGTGTTCGACACGTTCGACGATCTGACCACGGTGCGCGGCCGGATGCAGCTGGTGGCGCGGCGCGCGACCGGGGCGGCGGTGTTTGTCGACTATGCGCACACGCCCGACGCGGTTGCGACCGCGCTGACGGCGCTGCGCCCGCATGTGATGGGGCGGATCGTGGTGGTGCTCGGCGCCGGCGGCGACCGCGACACCGCGAAGCGCCCGCTGATGGGGCAGGCGGCGGCGGCGCATGCCGACGTGGTGATCGTGACCGACGACAACCCGCGCTCGGAAGACCCCGCGACGATCCGGGCGCAGGTGATGCAAGGCTGCCCCGGGGCGAACAACGTCGGCGACCGGGCCGAGGCGATCCTGCGCGGCGTCGACATGCTGGACGCGGGCGACGCGCTGCTGATCGCGGGCAAAGGGCACGAGACCGGCCAGGTGATCGGCGAAGACATCTTGCCCTTCGACGACGCCGAGCAAGCGAGCGTCGCGGTGGCGGCGCTGGAAGGACGGCTGGCATGAGCCCACCGCTCTGGACCTCTGCCGCGGCGGCGCGCGCGACCCGGGGCTTCGTGCTCGGCGGGCCTTGGGCGGTGACCGGCGTGTCGATCGACAGCCGCACGGTGCAGCCCGGCGATCTGTTCGTGGCGCTGGAGGATGTGCGCGACGGCCACGATTTCGTGGCCGATGCGCTGGCGCGGGGCGCGGCGGCGGCGATGGTGAGCCATATTCCCGAAAACGTCGCCCGCGATGCGCCGCTCCTGCTGGTCAATGACGTGCTGCGCGGCCTCACGTCGCTCGGCCGGGCCGGGCGGCGGCGCACCAGGGCGCAGGTGGCGGCGATCACCGGCTCCGTCGGCAAGACCAGCGCCAAGGAGATGCTGCGCGCGGTGCTTGAGCCCCAGGGCCGGGTCCATGCCGCCGAAGCGAGCTACAACAATCACTGGGGCGTGCCGCTGACGCTCGCCCGGATGCCGCGTGACACCGACTACGCGGTGATCGAGATCGGCATGAACCATCCCGGCGAGATCGCCCCTTTGGCAAAGCTGACACGGCCGCATGTGGCGATGGTGACCACGGTGGCCGCCGCGCATCTCGAGGCGTTCGACAGCGTCGAAGACATCGCGCGCGAGAAGGCGTCAATTTTCGAAGGGCTGGAGCCCGACGGCTTTGCCGTGTTTAACGTCGATTTGCCACCCGCGACCGTGAAGCTGCTTGCTGCGGCCGCTCGCGCCGCCCATGCCCGACCCTTGCGGTTCGGCACGGGGCCGGGGTGCGACGACCGGCTCGCGCGGGTCGATATCACCCCGGAGGCGACCGTCGTCTCCGCCGATCTCAAGTCGGGTCCGCAGCTGTTCAAGCTCGCCGCGCCGGGCCGCCACTTCGCCGCCAACGCGCTCGGTGTGCTGGTGGTCGCCGAGGCGCTCGGCGCCGACGTGACCCTGGCGGCACGCGCGATGTCGGTCTGGACGCCGCCGGCGGGGCGGGGCACGCAGGAGCATGTCCTGCTCGATCCGGTGGAGGAGCTGTCGCTCACTCTCATCGACGACGCCTTCAATGCCAACCCGACCTCGATGGCCGCCGCTTTCGAGGTGCTCGCCGCCTCGCAGCCGGTCGAGGGCGTGGGGCGCATCGTGCACGGCCGGCGGGTCGCCGTGCTGGGCGACATGCTGGAACTGGGCGACGACGAGATCCGGCTGCACGAGGGCCTGGCCGAGCTTGAGCATTTCACCGCCGCCGACGTGGTCCATTGCGTCGGCCCGCGGATGCGCGCGCTCTGGGAGACGCTGCCGGCCGAGCGGCAGGGCGCCTGGACGGAAACGGCGGAAAAGATGGCCGAGCGTCTGCGCCACGTGATTGATGCCGGCGACGTGGTGCTGGTGAAAGGGTCGAAGGGAAGCCGGGTGTCCCTGGTGGTTGACGCTGTGCGCAAACTGGGCCATCCGCAGGCCAACTGAAACGAGGGCTGTTTTTATGTTGTACTGGCTGACCGAGTTGTCCGACGGCGGGGACATTTTCAACCTGTTCAGGTATATCACCTTCCGGGCCGGGGCTGCCTTCTTCACCGCGCTGATCTTCGGATTCCTGTTCGGCCGTCCGCTCATCAACCTGCTCAAGGCCCGCCAGAAGAACGGCCAGCCGATCCGCGCCGACGGACCCGAGGGGCACATCGAGACCAAGGCCGGCACGCCGACCATGGGCGGTGCGCTGATCCTCGGGGGCCTGACCGTGTCGACCCTGCTCTGGGCGCGGCTCGACAACCCCTTCGTCTGGATCGTGCTCGGTGTCACCCTCACCTACGGGCTGATCGGTTTCGTCGACGATTACCGCAAGATCTCGGCCAACGACAATTACGGCGGGCTTTCGGGCCGCACCCGGCTGGTGCTGGAAGCGTTGATCGCCTTCCTCGCAGTCTGGGCGGCGGCAATGGTCCACCCCGACGATCTCGCCTTCCGGCTCGCCCTGCCGGTGCTCAAGGACACGCTGCTCAACCTTGGCTGGTTCTTCATCCCCTTCGGCGCGATCGTCATCGTCGGCTCGGCCAATGCCGTGAACCTCACCGACGGGCTCGACGGGCTGGCGATCATGCCGGTCATCATCGCCGCCGCGACGCTGGGGATCATCGCCTACGCGGTCGGCCGGGTCGACTTCACCGAATATCTCGACGTGCACTACGTGCCCGGCACCGGCGAATTGCTGGTGTTTGCCGCCGGTCTGATCGGCGGCGGCCTCGGGTTCCTGTGGTACAACGCACCGCCCGCCGCGGTGTTCATGGGCGACACCGGCTCTTTGGCTTTGGGCGGCGCTTTGGGCGCCATCGCGGTGGCGATGAAGCACGAGATCGTGCTCGGCATCGTTGGCGGGCTGTTCGTGGTCGAGGCGCTCTCGGTGATCATCCAGGTGCTCTATTACAAGCGCACCGGCAAGCGGGTGTTCCTGATGGCCCCGATCCACCACCACTTTGAGAAACGCGGCTGGGCCGAACCCCAGATCGTCATCCGCTTCTGGATCATCGCCCTGGTGCTGGCGCTGATCGGGCTGGCGACGCTGAAGGTGCGGTAAAGGTGGTGCAGACGTATTTGGGAACATGACCCGGGTGCGGGTTCTGATCACTGGGTGCTCGGCTGGCGGCAAGTCCACGCTTCTTGAGGAACTCGCCCACCGGGGCTGGGCAACGGTTTCGGAGCCGGGTCGCCGGGTCATCGCGGCCGAACGCGCGCGGGACGGTGACGGCTACCCCTGGGACAACGCCGAGCGTTTCGCGGTCGCCTGCCTCGAAATGGCCGAGCGGGACTGGCAGAGGGCCGGAGACGCGGTCACTTTCTTTGACCGCGGTGTGGTGGACGCAGCTTTCGCGCTTCGCCGGATCGGCCGGCCCGCACCGGGTCGGGCGGTGCTGGCGCGCTGCCCCTACGACCGGGTGATCCTCGCCCCGCCTTGGCGCGCGCTGTTCGAAGCGAAGCGGGACCCGGAGCGCCGGCATGGGTTCGACGAAGCGTCGGTGGAATTTGAAGATATCGCGGCCGGTCTTGCGGCCATGGGACAGGCGACCGACCTGCTTCCCAGGACCACCGTCAATGCGCGTGCGGACTGGGTGGAAAAGCGGCTGGCGGCCGGATAAGGCCGGGCGCCGGGGGCGGCCAGGGGGGACGCGGTTTCGAAACCGCGTGATACGCCGCTTCGAAGCGGCGTCGCCCGGGCCCACGTCTTCGCGTCGCGAACAGGTTCGTCGCAATGTCGCCAGGTACTTCGCCCGCGAAGTGAAGTTAGCGCTATCATGAATAAAAACAATATCTTGACCCCCTGTCCGAACTCGGCCACCCCTCCGGACACCCGCCGCCCAAGGCAAAAACCCGCCTCTGGCCAAGCCCACTGGCCAAGCATCCAAGCCTCGGCTACCAATCGGTGAACCAGAGAGGTGCCCCATGATCCCCGTCCGAGGCCATGAAGGACAACGTATCAGTGTGCTCGGCCTCGGCCGCTCGGGCCTCGCCACCGCCAAAGCCCTCGAGGCGGGTGGGGCCACCGCGCTGTGCTGGGACGATTCCCCTGAGGCGCGCGAGATGGCGGAAGCCGAGGGGCTCACGCTGCACGATCTCTCCCGCCGCGACGCCTTCGAAGGCGTCGCCGCGCTCATCACCAGCCCCGGTATCCCGCATCTCTACCCGGCCCCCAACAAACACCTCGCCCGCGCCTACGAGGAAGGCGTGCCGGTCGACAACGATATCGGGCTGTTCTTTCGCTCCTTCGCGACGCCCGAGTGGGACAATTTCGAGACCACCCCGAAGGTGATCGCCGTCACCGGCTCGAACGGTAAGTCGACCACCTCGGCTCTGATCCACCATCTGCTGACCGAGGTCGGCCGGCCCAGCCAGCTTGCCGGCAACATCGGCCGCGGCGTGCTCGACATCGAACCGGCCCACGACGGCGAGGTGGTGGTGCTGGAGCTCAGCTCCTACCAGACCGACCTCGCCCGCGCGCTCACCCCCGACATCGCCGTTTTCACCAACCTCACCCCCGACCATCTCGACCGCCACGGCGGGCTGGGGGGCTATTTCGCGGCCAAGCGGCGGTTGTTTGCCGAAGGCGGGCCGGACCGGGCGGTGATCGGCGTGGACGAACCTGAAGGGCTGTACCTGGCCGGCCAACTGGCCGAGGGACCGGCGGACGACCGGGTGATCCGCGTGTCGGTGGACCGCAAGCTCACCGGGCCCGGCTGGCAGGTCTACGCCCGCAAGGGGTTTCTGTCCGAGACCCGCAAGGGGCGTCAGGTGGCCTCGATCGATCTGCGCGGCGTGAAGGGCCTGCCCGGCAGCCACAACCAGCAGAACGCCTGCGCCGCCTTCGCCGCGCTGCGTTGCCTCGGCCTGGCCCCGCGCCAGATCGAGGCGGGGCTGAGGAGCTTCGAGGGGCTGCCGCATCGCTCGCAGCTTGTCGGCGAAAGGGACGGGGTGCGGTTCGTCAACGATTCAAAGGCCACCAACGCCGACAGCGCCGCCGCCGCCCTGCAGGCCTTCGACCGGATCCGCTGGATCGCGGGCGGGCTGGGCAAGGACGGCGGCATCGGCGCGCTCGCGCCTCACCTCGGCCATGTCGCCAAGGCCTACCTCATCGGCCATTCGGCGCGCGCCTTCGCGCTTCAGATCGGCGATACGCCGCATGAGATCTGCGAGACGATGGACCGCGCCGTGGCCCGGGCGGCAGAAGACGCGCAGGCAGGCGAGACCGTTCTGCTCGCCCCGGCGGCCGCGAGTTTCGACCAATACCCGGATTTCGAAGCGCGGGGCGCGGATTTCACCCGCGCGGTGCAGGGCATCCTTGCGCGGTAAGCGGGCGGTAATCTTTGTGGTGCAAAGTGCGAGCAATTCGGTCCGGGCATAGCCCGTCTGCGTTCTCTGGCCTTTTCCGGCCCCCAGCCAAGGATTACCTAGTATGAAGGATACGGCGTGCACCCCCCGTTTCGTCGATGGCCACCCCGGACCCGTCGGAGCGCGGGATGAGAGCGAGCGATCGCAGCAACGGGTCGAAGGGCCGGGGGCAGAAGAGAGATCACAGATGAACAAGCGCACGGGCGAAGTTCCACAGAGTGTCGATCGGGCCGCGGAAACGGCCTGGGGGAAATTCAGGGACCGGCTTTCCTTTTCCAAGGCGGCCCCGACGGAAGACACTGTCGTGCGAAAGGGCCAGGCCAACCCCGATAGCCTCAAGTCGCCCGAGCAGAAGATGATCGAGAAGATCAAACTCAGGATGTCGCAATACCCCGAATGGTACGAAACCGATCCGGACAAGCTGGCGGGCTGCGTCGCCCGCGAGCTTGAGCGCATCGGGGAATTGCTCGACCGGCAGCTGGCGAACGCGGAAGACCCGGTGGAGGTCTGGCAGATCCCGCTTTCGGTGTTCAACTGGCTGGTGGAGACCTCCAACGGCGAGAGCTTCGTGCGCGGCGCGCTTCGGGCCTGGTCCAACGCCGAACATTTCAACGGCTCATACGCGGCGAACCTCAGCGCGGACCAACGCAGGAAGTTGCGCACACCCTTCATGGGCGAGGCGCCGATGTGCCTGAACGTGGTGCTCGAAGAATTGCTCGAGACCGGGTTGGTCATCACATTCTCGAAGAAATTCGTTGGCCCCGAGTTCAAGTACCTGGTGATGCGGGTCCAGAGCCCGGTCGAGGACTGATCTCGGGCTCCGGTGCCGCTTCGCGCATTGTCAACCTTGGACGGTCTGTTAGGGTGACCCGACCGTTTCCAAGGCGGAGCGGTCGCGTGCGCGGCCTCCCGGTACCGTCCGGGTGTCCGCCGGGTGCATTCTTGACGCGGCGCGCACGCGTGAGCGAGGCGCGCGCGGACTCCGGGTGATACAGCGAGGACGTCTGTACAGCCGGTGGCGTCTGGCTTTTGCGCGGGCAACACCTGCCCGGACCGACTGCGGATGCCGGGTGCATCGCCGCCGGTGGCCGGTCGAAGGATTGCGCGCTACAGGGGCCGTCGCGGTCCCGGGGGACAAAGGTGACTGTGGCCAGAGAGGCGACCCAATCCAGGCAACTGAGCGTTCCCGTAGCCGTGGCCGTGGCCGGGTTTGGAACCGTGACGTATGCAGGTTGCGCGACCGGGTCCTGGCGAGCGGTCGTTGCTGGACCGAGAACGAGGTCCAACCGCGCAACCGNNACCGTGACCGGTAGGGAAACCCCAGCTCTGCGGATGACAAGGGATGCGCGCCTCGTCGGGGCCGGGCCGATCACCGGAACGGAGCAGGTGTGCTGGACCCGGTGGGAAACCGAAGCGGCTCATCCAACCATGCGCGCGGGTGTGAACGGAGCCGCACCCGACACCGTTACTGGAAGGATAACCGGTTCAATACGTGTCGCCACCCGCGTGCAGATAGCCGGGGCAAGGGAGACCGGGATCGAACGGGGGACCGGAACCGGACAAGAAGCCTCGGGGGGGTGTGTTGCCGCGACCGTTTTTCGGGCCAAGACCCCGGACGGATCCAGTCAGGGGAGCGCACCCAGTGGCGCGGGTTGAGCCGCGGCCGGGGGGCGCGCGGCCGCGCCCGAGGACGGATGCTTTCCTGCGGGGCCTCGCGCGCTTCGTGTTGGGGATGCTGTTTCGCGAGGTCGAGCTCGTGGGGGCCGAGCGGCTGCCGGCCTCCGGCCCGGTCATCGTGATCGCGAACCATAGCAACAGTATCGTCGATGGCGGCATCCTCTTGGGCTTTCTGCCGCGCATCCCGCGGTTTCTCGCTGCGAGCACGGTCTGGGAATACAAGCCGATCGCGCCGTTCATGACCGCGAGCGGCTCGGTGAAAGTGTATCGCCAGCAGGACGGACGCGCGCATGAGGGCTCGCTCAAGGACAGTTTCACCGAAGCCGCAGCGCTGCTCGCCGACGGCGGCGTGCTGGCGATCTTTCCGGAAGGGCGCACCCATGACACCCCTGCGCTGCTGCCGTTCAAGACCGGCACCGCGCGCATTGCGCAGTTCACCGAAGCCCGGCACGGACCGCTGGATCTCGCGGTCGTGCCGGTGGGGATCGACTATGAGGTCAAGAACCTGTTTCGCACCCGCGTCTGTTTCACCTTCGGAGCGCCGGTGCGGCTGGGAGCGGGCGCGGCGGCCGGACCGGCGGCTGACCCCGAAGCCGATCTGCGCGGCGACCAAGGGGCCCAAAAGCGCCGCGACGCGGGCGTGCTGAACCGTGCTATGCGGGCCGCAACGGGCCGGCTGCAACGCGCGCTCAGCGCCGTGGCGCCGGATTTTACCAACAAAGGCGCGGCCCGGACAATCACCCTCGCCGCCGAGATTCTGGCGTTCGAGCCGGGCGGTCGGCCCGGACGCCCGCCGGCGTTTTCGCGGATCGTGACCCGGCGCCACGCGGTCGAGGCCGCGCTGCTCGGGGCTGAGGCCGGGCCCGAAGGAACGCAGGCAAACGGGGC
>DQCI01000248.1:20137-21765 GCA_003545125.1 Paracoccaceae bacterium | reverse complement strand
GGCGGCGCGGGCCGCGCTCGACGCTTACGCACAGGTGCTCGCGGAAGCGAGTCTTGCGGACCACGAGGTTGCCGCGCCGCCCGACCCCGCGGCGCTGATGCGCTCGGCGCTGGCCCTGCTTCCGGGCCTTCCGGTCGCGCTCACAGCACTCGTTTTCTGCCTGCCACAGGCGCTGCTGCTCAGGGCGGTCAGCCGGTCCAAGCCGCGCGACCGGCAGTTGACCTGGATCACATTCGGCGGGCTCGTCGTCTATCCGTTGACCTGGCTTCTCTGGGCGATCGTCCTTGGGCTGTCCGCGGGTATCGCGTTCGGCGCAGGTTGGGGCTGGGCGGTGGCCGGGGCGGTGCCCGTGCTGGCGCCGGTCTCGGCCTGGCTGGCGCTGCCGACACTCGACCGCGGCTGGCGTATCGCCCGCGCGCTGCGCGCCCGTCGTCTGCTGCGGCGCGACCAAGGTCTCGGCCGCAGCCTCACCGCTCTGCGCAAGCGGGCGGCGACCGCACTCGGCACGGTTTTCGGTGACGGGACCGGCTGATCGCCGCGCGCTTCGGCAGGCGGCGTCGGCCGGGGCAAACCGTTTGCATTGCCTTGGGTTTTCGGATCATCTCGGGTATGCGCGGTCTCTCTCGCGCGGGTCTGGAGCGCCGGTGCGCGCGCGGGGGCAAACATGAACCCACCTCTCGGTATTGCGCTGAAACTCGGCGCCGTCACCACCTTCGTGGCAATGCAGGTGCTCATCAAATCCACCGAAGGGCGGGTGCCGCCGGGCGAGGTGGTGTTTTTTCGGTCGTTCTTCGCCTTTCCGGTCATCATCTTCTGGCTTGCGTGGACGCACGAGTTGCGGGTCGGCTGGCGGACCGACAACCCGATGAGCCATGTCTGGCGCGGGGTGGTGGGCACCAGCGCGATGGGGCTGAGCTTTGCCGGGCTCCAGCTCCTGCCGTTGTCGGAAGTGACCGCGCTTTCCTATGCCATGCCGATCCTGACGGTGATCTTCGCGGCGATGTTCCTCGGCGAACAGGTGCGCCTCGTGCGGATCTTCGCGGTTGCGCTCGGCATGACCGGCGTGGTCATCGTTCTGGCGCCGCAACTGGGCGCCTTCACCGAGGGCGAGGCTGGTGCCGGCCGGGCGCTCGGTGCTGTGGTGGTGCTGATGGGAGCCACCTTCGCAGCACTCGCGCAGATCTTTTTGCGCAAGATGGTGGCGACCGAACGGGCGGCCACGGTGGTGTTCTACTTCACCGTCTCGTCGACGCTGTTCAGCCTTTTGACGATCCCCTTCGGCTGGGTGCTGCCCTCCGGCACCGACGTGGCGCTTCTCGTCGGGGCGGGGCTGCTCGGCGGGGTCGGGCAGGGGCTTCTCACCTCGGCCTACCGCTTTGCTCATGCCTCTCTGGTGGCGCCGTTCGACTATGCCTCGATGATCTTCGCCATCGCCATCGGCTATTTCCTGTTCGCGGAAATCCCGACGTCGCAAACCCTGGCCGGCGGCGCGCTGGTGGTGGCGGCGGGCATCCTCATCATCTGGCGCGAAAGCCGGCTCGGGATGAACCGCGACCGGCCACGCCGGGCGGGGTCGCCGCCGCAGGGCTAGGCGGGCTCGGGGCCGGATTCGGCCGCACGAGAGGAAA
>DQCI01000248.1:15163-20094 GCA_003545125.1 Paracoccaceae bacterium | reverse complement strand
CGCCGGAAACCGGAATAGTATCAAGCCGTTGCGCGCTTGGCGCCAGGCTGTTGTCCGGGTGCCGCGGCGCGTAGGCGTGCGGGGAATCAAAACTGGCGCCGCCGGTCCCGATCGGCTATCCTGTGGATAACCCGGAGGCACATTCGGGTAAAAACGAGACAGTTACAGGCAGACCCGGGCAGGTTCCATGACCGAGATGGTTTACGGCGCCGCGCCGCGGCAGGACGGTGATCCGATCCTGCCCCGGTGGTGGCGCACGATCGACAAATTGTCGGTCTCCGCAATCTTGTTGTTGTTCGGGATCGGGCTTTTGCTCGGTCTCGCCGCCAGCCCGCCGCTCGCCGAGCGCAACGGCCTGGAGCCGTTCCACTACGTCCAGCGCCAGATCATCTTCGGCGGGCTTGCGTTGACGGTGATGTTCATCACCACGATGATGCGCCCCAACCTGGTGCGCCGGCTTGCCGTGGTCGGCTTTTTCTTTGCTTTCGCCGCGCTGATCCTGCTGCCCGCCTTCGGCACCGATTTCGGCAAGGGCGCGGTGCGCTGGTACTCGCTCGGCATCGCCGCGCTGCAGCCGTCGGAGTTTCTCAAGCCCGTCTATGTCATCACCGTGGCCTGGCTGATGGCCGCGAGCTTCGAGATCGGCGGGCCGCCGGGCCGCGCGATGTCGCTGCTGCTGACGATTGTCATTGTCGGCTTTCTCGCGATGCAGCCCGATTTCGGCCAGGCGGCGCTGGTGCTGTTCGGCTGGGGGGTGATGTATTTCGTGGCCGGTGCGCCCTACATCCTGATCGTCGCCGCGGCGACGGCGGTGGTGCTGGGCGGCGTTGTCGCGTACCAGAATTCGGAGCATTTCGCGCGCCGGATCGACGGGTTTCTGAGCCCCGAGGTCGATCCGCGCACCCAGCTCGGCTATGCCATAGACGCGATCCGCGAAGGCGGGTTTTTCGGTGTGGGTGTCGGCGAGGGCGTGGTGAAATGGTCGCTGCCGGATGCGCATACCGATTTCATCATCGCGGTCGCGGCGGAGGAATACGGGCTGTTGCTCGTGCTCGTGATCATCGGCCTCTATGCCCTGGTCGTGGTGCGCAGCTTCTTTCGGCTGATCCGCGAGCGCGACCCGTTCATTCGGCTCGCGGGCACCGGGCTCGCGGCGATGTTCGGGGTGCAGGCGCTCATCAACCTCGGGGTCGCGGTGCGGCTTTTGCCTGCCAAGGGCATGACCCTGCCGTTCGTGAGCTACGGCGGCTCGTCGCTGGTGGCGACGGGGATCGCGGTGGGCATGCTGCTGGCCTTCACCCGGACCCGGCCGCAAGGCAAGATCGACGACATCTTCGGCCAGGGACGCGCACGATGAGCGGCCACCCCCTTCTGGTGATCGCCGCCGGTGGCACCGGCGGGCACATGTTCCCCGCGCAGGCGCTGGCCGAAGCGATGCTGGCGCGCGGTTGGCGCGTGCGGCTGTCGACCGACGCGCGCGGCGCGCGCTATGCCGGTGGCTTTCCGGACGCGGTCGAGATCGTCGAGGCGGCATCTGCCACTTTCTCGCGGGGCGGGGCGCTGGCAAAACTTGCCGTGCCGTTCCGGATCGCGGGCGGCGTGCTGGCGACGGCCGGGCGCTTCCTTGCCGACCGCCCGGCGGTGGTCGTGGGCTTCGGCGGCTACCCGTCGATCCCGGCGCTGACCGCGGCCTGGGCGCTCAGGTTGCCGCGGATGATCCACGAACAGAATGGCGTGCTGGGCCGGGTCAACCGGCGGTTCGGCGCCCGGGTCGACCGGCTTGCCTGCGGCACCTGGCCGACCCTGCCGATGCCGGCGGGCGCGGTGCCTGTCCACACCGGCAACCCGGTGCGGGGCGCCGTCGCGGCGAAGGCCGGGGCGCCCTATTTGGCGCCCGGCGCAGGCGGCGCGCGGCTTCTGGTGATCGGTGGCAGCCAAGGCGCACATGCGCTGTCGGTGCTGGTGCCCGACGCCATTGCCGCGTTGCCCGCGGCGCTCCGGGCACAGGTTACGGTCAGCCAGCAGGCGCGGGTCGAGGATCTCGACGCAGTGAAGACCGCCTACGCAGAACACGGGATTGCGGCCGAGGTCGAGACCTTTTTCAGCGATGTGCCGGAGCGGATGAGTGCGGCGGCGCTGGTCATCAGCCGGGCCGGGGCCTCTTCGGTGGCCGACATCAGCGTGATCGGGCGGCCGTCGATCCTGATCCCCTATCCGCATGCGACCGAGGATCACCAAACCGCCAACGCGCGCATGCTGAGCGACGCGGGCGCGGCCAAACTGTTTCCGGAAGCCGAGCTTGACGTTGCGACCCTCTCGGACGAGATAGCGGCGATCCTGGGCGACCGCGCGCGGGCCGAGGCAATGGCCGCGGCGGCATTGGCGGCGGGCAAACCCGACGCGACGCAAGCGCTCGTCGCCCTCGTCGAAGAGCTTGCGGACAAGACACGGAAAGGGCCGGACGCATGAATGCAGCCGCCACCAAACTCCCCACCGAGATGGGGCCGATCCACTTCGTCGGCATCGGCGGCATCGGCATGTCGGGGATCGCCGAAGTGTTGCTGAACCACGGCTACATCGTCCAGGGCTCGGATCTGAAATCGAGCCCGATCACCCAGCGGTTGGCAGCGCTCGGCGCGACCATATTCGAGGGCCAGCGGGCAGAGAACCTCGACGGCGCGGCCGTGGTGGTGATTTCCTCCGCGATCAAGCCCGGCAACCCGGAGCTCGACACGGCGCGCGCGCGCGGCTTGCCGGTGGTGCGGCGTGCCGAGATGCTGGCGGAGCTGATGCGGTTGAAGTCGAACATCGCCATTGCTGGCACCCACGGCAAGACGACGACGACCACGCTGGTGGCCGAACTGCTGGTGAAAGGCGGGATCGACCCCACGGTGATCAACGGCGGGATCATCCATGCCTATGGCTCCAACGCGCGCATGGGGCAGGGCGAGTGGATGGTGGTGGAGGCCGACGAAAGCGACGGCACCTTCAACCGGCTGCCCGCGACCATCGCGGTGGTCACCAATATCGACCCCGAGCACATGGACCATTGGGGCACGATCGAGAATCTTCGCGAAGGCTTCCACGATTTCGTCTCCAACATCCCGTTCTACGGGCTCGCGGTGTGCTGCACCGATCATCCGGAGGTGCAGGCGCTGGTGGGTCGGATCACCGACCGGCGGGTGGTGACTTTCGGCTTCAACGCGCAAGCCGACGTGCGCGGGGTCAACCTGCACTACAAGGCCGGGGTCGCGCAGTTCGACATCGAACTGCACGCCGAGGGCACCCGCATCGAAGGCTGCACGCTGCCGATGCCGGGCGATCACAACGTGTCGAACGCGCTGGCCGCCGTGGCCGTTGCGCGCCATCTCGGCATGAAACGCGAAGAGATCCGCGCGGCCCTTGCGAGTTTCGAAGGGGTCAACCGCCGCTTCACCAAGGTCGGCGAGTGGGACGGCGTGCCGATCATCGACGATTACGGCCACCACCCGGTAGAGATCGCCGCGGTGCTGAAGGCCGCGCGCCAGGCGGTCGGCGAAGACACCGGCGGCCGGGTGATCGCGGTGCACCAACCGCATCGCTACACGCGGCTGCACACGTTGTTCGAAGATTTCTGTAGCTGTTTCAACGATGCCGACGTGGTCGGGATTGCCGAGGTGTTCGCCGCCGGCGAGGCGCCGATCGAGGGCGCCAGCCGCGACGACCTGGTGGCGGGCTTGACGGCGCATGGTCACCGGCACGCGCTGGCGGTGGCCTCTCAGGACGCGCTGGTCGATCTGGTGCGGGGGCAAGCGAAACCCGGCGACATCGTCGTCTGCCTCGGAGCCGGCACGATCTCGGGCTGGGCGCGTGGGCTCGAAGCCCGGTTGAAAGGGTAGAGCGATGGAGAATTCTGTACTCTTCTTCGGCGCTTACGGATTGATCTTCTTTCTGGGTTTTGCCTTGGTCCTGCGCCCCTTCGTCATCCTCACGTCGCTGATCTTCAAGCCCGGTTTCCTGGCGTTGTCGGTTCTGCTCGCGCTCGGCGCGCGCGCGGCCCTGGTGTCCGCGCCGACGGAGACCGCCCCGATCATGACCGCCAGCATCATGGCATTCATCGGCGGCACGGCGGTCGGATTCCCGTTGCGATTGCTGACCCGCGGAGGCTTTTGACCCATGACCCCATCCTTCATCGCCGCCTGTCTCTGGGTACTCACGGGTGCCGTCACCGCCGCCTTCCCGATCCGCTACCAGATGGTGCCGGGCTCGATCCTGCTTCTCACCGCGGTGCCGCTGATGATCTGGATCGGCGCCGAGAACGGCTGGCACTGGACCTTGATCGCGCTGATGGCGTTTCTGTCGATGTTTCGCCGGCCGCTCGTTTATCTCATCGCCCGCCTGCGCGGCGAGCGGCCGGAATTGCCCAGATGACCCCGTCGCTCATCGCAGCGGCGCTCTGGGCCGTGATTGCCAACGTGATCGCCATGGTGCCGTCGAAAAAGGGGCATTGGCCGGCGGCCTGGGGGCTGATTGCAGTGGGCATCCCGACCGTCGGCTGGGTGACCTTGCAGAACGGTCCGTTCATCGGTCTCGCCGTGCTCGCCGCCGGCATCTCGATCCTGCGCTGGCCGGTGCGATACCTGCTGCGCTGGATCCGCCAGACGCTGGTGCCGAAGGCCTGATCCTCCTCTTAATTCTTGGCTGAAATACTCCCGGGAGTCACGCCGAAGGCGTGGCTTCGGTACGGCGGGCGGAGCCCCCGGCCGGTCGCCCGCGATAGCGGGCGAAACCCTTGCCCAATCGAAGCGCGCAGGCTACCCCACCCGCATGACCCAGCTTCCCACGCCGCGCGGCCCCCTCACGCCCGACCGCCCGCTTGCCGATCTCACCTGGCTGCGGGTCGGTGGCCCGGCCGACTGGCTGTTCCTGCCCGAAGACGCGGACGATCTCGC
>DQCI01000248.1:14827-15111 GCA_003545125.1 Paracoccaceae bacterium | reverse complement strand
ATCCGGCTGGGCCGGGGATTCAACCGGATCGAGATAGAGGGCGCACGGGTGCGGGCGGGGGCGGCGGCGCTTGACGCCCATGTTGCCCGCAAAGCGGCGGAGGCGGGGCTGGACCTGACCTTTCTGCGCACCATCCCGGGCGCCATCGGCGGCGCGGTGCGGATGAACGCCGGCTGCTACGGCGCCTATGTGGCCGATCACCTGATCGAGGCGCGTGCGGTCAATCGCCGCGGCGAACGTGTCACGCTCACGCCGCAAGACCTCGATTTCGGCTATCGCCACAG
>DQCI01000248.1:0-14819 GCA_003545125.1 Paracoccaceae bacterium | reverse complement strand
GACCCCACCGCGCTCGCGGATCGCATGGCGGCGCAGCTCGCCAAGCGTGACGAGACCCAGCCGGTAAAGGACCGCACAGCGGGCTCCACCTTCCGCAACCCCGCCGGTTACAGCTCCACCGGGGCGGCGGATGACAGCCACGCGCTCAAGGCGTGGAGCCTGATCGACGCGGCGGGGCTGCGGGGCGTCGAACTGGGCGGCGCGCAGATGAACCCGAAACATCCGAACTTTCTCACCAACACCGGGTCCGCGACCGCAGCGGAATTGGAGGCGCTGGGTGAGAATGTTCGAAAAAGGGTATTCCAAAACAGCGGCGTCACGTTACAATGGGAAATCAAACGCGTGGGTGAACCCATCGGATCACCCGCGGACAAATGACGCATCCGGGGCTTACCTGGAGCGGATAAGAACGAGCAGAAAGCCGGCCACAAGTCGAAATAGTCCAAGACCACAAGGTCAATGACGGGTCGGGAAAGAGGCAGACAGTGGGTACGTCGAGCAGGCGCTCCCTCCATGTCGCGGTATTGATGGGTGGCCCTTCCGCCGAGCGCGAGGTGTCGCTGTCGTCGGGGCGTGAATGCGCGAAAGCGTTGAGGGACGAAGGATATACCGTCACCGAGGTCGATGCCGGCCCCGATCTTTGCGCGCGGCTCGCGGAGTTGGCGCCGGATGTGGCCTTCAATGCCCTGCACGGCCGCTGGGGCGAGGACGGCTGTGTCCAGGGCATCCTCGAATGGATGCATATCCGCTACACTCATTCCGGCGTGCTGGCTTCGGCTCTGGCGATGGACAAGGAAAAATCCAAGCAGGCCTACGCGGCCGCGGATCTCCCCTTCGCCGCCTCCGGTCTCTGGCCGTCGCGCGAGATCCAGCGCCGTCACGTGATGGACCCGCCTTACGTGGTGAAACCCTACAACGAGGGTTCGTCGGTCGGTGTCTATATCGTCGGGGAAAACCCGAACGGCCCGCCGGCGCTGGCCGAAGACGTGCCGGAGATGATGATGGTCGAGGCCTATGTGCCGGGCCGCGAACTCACCACCACGGTGATCGGCGGCAAGGCGCTGGGGGTGACCGAGATCGTCACCGACGGCTGGTACGATTACCACGCGAAATACGCCGCAGGCGGCTCACGACACATCGTGCCTGCCCAAGTCCCGGCGGAGATCGAACTTTATTGTCTGGACTACGCCTTGCGCGCCCATGAGGTGCTGGGTTGCAAGGGCGTGAGCCGGACCGATTTCCGCTGGGACGAAGGGCGGGGGCTCGAGGGGCTGATCCTGCTCGAGACCAACACCCAGCCGGGGATGACCCCGACCTCGCTGGCGCCGGAACAGGCGCTGGTCCAGGGCATGACCTTCGGCCAGCTCTGCGCCTGGATGGTGGAGGACGCCTCGTGCAACCGCTGAGAGTGTCCCCTTCCGAGATCGCCGTGCATCGCGGCCCCGCAACACCTCTGCGCGACCCGGCGCCGTCGCGGCTGCGCTACAAGTTGGGCCGGCTCTGGCTCACACCGGGCTTTCGCAAGCTGATGCAATTCGGCCTGCCGGCCTTTGTCGCGCTCGCGCTCACCGGCTGGTACGTGGCGAACCCCGACAACCGCGCCGCCATCACCGCGCAGGTGGACGAGACCCGCCGCTCGATCGAGACCCGGCCGGAGTTCATGGTCAAGTTGATGGCGGTCGAGGGGGCCTCGCCGGTGCTGGCGGATACGGTCCGCAAGCTCCTGCCGGTGGATTTCCCAATCTCGTCTTTCGATCTCGACCTCGAAGCGATGCAGGACCGGATCGCCGCGCTCGACGTGGTCGAGACGGTCAACATCGTGATCCGCCCGGGCGGGGTCATGGAAGTGAACGTGACCGAGCGCGCGCCGGTGCTGGTCTGGCGGCGCGTCGGTGCGCTCGAACTGATCGACGCCACCGGCCACCGGGTCGCCACGCTGGTCGACCGAGCCGCCCGGCCCGATCTGCCGCTGATCGCCGGCTGGCGCGCCAACAATGCCGTCGGCGAGGCGCTGGCGATCCTGGCCGCCGCCGCGCACCTGGGCCCGCGGCTGCGCGGGCTCGTGCGGGTGGGCGAACGGCGCTGGGACATGGTGCTTGCAGATGGCCCGACGATCATGCTGCCCGAGACCGCGCCGGTGCTCGCGCTGAGCCAGGTGCTCGCACTCGACGCGGCGCAAGACCTTCTCGCCCGTGATCTGACCCATGTCGACATGCGCGACCCGCGCCGGCCGACCTTGCGGCTTTCACGGTCGGCGATGGCCCGACTGACCCCAACCTCCTTTGAGAGCCCTTCACATGAGTAGCGTCCGATGACCGAGCTATACCAACAGCAAAGAGCCATGCGCGCCATGCGCAGCGCCGCGATCCAGCGGGGCGTGATCGCCATTCTCGACATCGGCACGTCGAAGATCGGCTGCCTGGTGCTGCGCTTCGACGGGCCGGAGCAATTCCCCGCCTCCGACGGCGTGGGCTCGCTGGCCGGGCAATCGGCGTTCCGGGTGATCGGGGCGGCGACCACGCGCTCGCGGGGCCTGCGTTTCGGCGAGATCGACGCGATGGCCGAGACCGAACGCGCGATCCGCACCGCGGTACAGCAGGCGCAGAAGATGGCCCAGACCCGGGTCGACCACGTCATCGCCACCTTCTCGGGCGCGCATCCGCGCAGCTACGGGCTCGCGGGCTCGGTCGAGCTGCTCGGCGCAACCGTTTCGGAAGACGATATTGCGTGCGCGCTCGCCGCTTGCGAGCTGCCCGACATCGGGCAGGGCCGCGAGGTGCTGCACGCCCAGCCGGTCAATTTCGCGCTCGACCATCGCACCGGGCTCGCTGACCCGCGCGGCCAGGCGGGCAACCGGCTGTCGGTGGACATGCATGTGCTCACCGTCGATGCCGACGTGGTGCGCAACGCGCTCTACTGCATCCGGCGGTGCGATCTCGAAGTCGCGGGGCTTTCCAGTTCCGCCTATGCCTCCGGCATTTCCTCATTGGTCGAAGACGAACAGGAACTGGGGGCGGCCTGCATCGACATGGGCGGCGGCTCCACGGGCCTGTCGATCTTCATCAAGAAACACATGATCTACGCCGACAGCGTGCGGCTCGGCGGCGATCACGTCACCTCTGACATTTCCAAGGGGCTGCATGTGCCCTGGGCGACTGCGGAACGGCTCAAAAACTTCTACGGCGGGGTCGTGGCCACCGGCATCGACGACCGCGAGCAGATCGAGATCGGCGGCCAGAGCGGCGATTGGGAGAAGGACCGGCGTACCGTCAGCCGGTCGGAGCTGATCGGCATCATGCGGCCCCGGGTCGAGGAGATCCTCGAAGAGGCGCGCCTGCGGCTCGACGCGGCCGGGTTCGAACACCTGCCATCGCAGCAGATCGTGCTTACCGGCGGCGCCAGCCAGATCCCGGGTCTCGACGGGCTCGCTCCGAAAATCCTTGGTCAACAGGTCCGTATCGGCCGGCCGTTGCGCGTGCAGGGCCTGCCGCAGGCGGCCACCGGCCCGGGCTTCGCGTCCGCCGTGGGCCTGTGCCTGTTTGCCGCCCATCCGCAGGACGAATGGTGGGATTTCGAAGTGCCCGCCGACGGCTACACCGGCCGGTCGCTGCGCTGGGCGATGAAGTGGTTCAAAGACAACTGGTAAGGCGCCACGGCGTCCGCCACCCGAGCAGAAAACACGGTTTCAACAGAAGGGAACAACCCATGACCGATATCTCCCCCGCCGCCTACGATGCCTTGGCGCATGCCGTCTGGGGCGGTCTTGCCGACGCTGGCATCGCCTATGAGCACCGGTTCGAGCTTGCCGAGGTGATCCTCGACGAGATGGTCGGCGTGTTCGCCGAGGAAGGCATCGAGCTCGACGGCGCCAAGCGNNTCGGCCCCGGTCTCGGCCGCCTGACGCCAGGACCGCGCCCGACAGCGCGGACGCTGGACGCCGCGGCGTCCGCACCCTCCCTGCGGATCGCCCCGGCCCCGGACCGGCGCGGTAACCAGCCCCCGCATCGCGTCGGAGCGCGGGCGGGTGGCGGCGAAATGCCGAGCACGCCGGCCGCTCCGGCACAACGGATGCCGCAATACCGCCGCAATACCCCGGTGGACCCAGCCGCAACGACAAGTTGGGGTTGGGCGTTACCGCACCCCAACATGTCCGGTTCCGCGGTGCCTCGAGGGCTTGCCGAATCTTGTTGCTGCTGCCAAATAGCGTGTATCAGATGGCGGGATTCCCCCACATTTGGGGGTCGCTCCAAGTTTTTTGAGTGACGCGCACCCCAAACGCCGCTAGATTCGGGCGCGAGGTAAAACTCGCCCTGAAGAGGCGGGACGGGAAAAGTGTAAACTCGCGCAGGCGAATAAGACCAAGGACAGGCGGACCGACCATGACACTCAATCTTACGATGCCCGGCCAGCAGGACGATTTGAAGCCACGGATCACCGTCTTCGGCGTCGGCGGTGCCGGTGGCAACGCGGTCAACAACATGATCGAGAAGTCCCTCGATGGCGTCGATTTCGTTGTTGCGAACACCGATGCACAGGCGCTTCAGCAATCGCAGGCGCCGAGCCGGATCCAGATGGGCGTGAAGGTCACCGAAGGGCTTGGCGCGGGGGCGCGCGCCAGCGTCGGCGCGGCCGCAGCCGAGGAGAGCATCGACCAGATCGTCGATCAGCTCGCCGGCGCGCACATGTGCTTCATCACCGCCGGCATGGGCGGCGGCACCGGCACCGGCGCTGCCCCGATCATCGCGCAGGCCGCGCGCGAGCTTGGCGTGCTCACCGTCGGCGTCGTGACCAAGCCGTTCCAGTTCGAGGGCAACAAGCGGATGCGCCAGGCCGAGGAGGGTGTCGAAGCCCTTCAGCGGATGGTCGACACGCTGATCATCATTCCGAACCAGAACCTGTTCCGCCTCGCCAACGAAAAGACCACCTTCACCGAGGCCTTCTCGATGGCCGACGACGTGCTCTACCAGGGCGTCAAGGGCGTGACCGACCTGATGGTGCGCCCGGGCCTGATCAACCTCGACTTCGCCGACGTGCGCGCGGTGATGGACGAGATGGGCAAGGCGATGATGGGCACCGGCGAAGCCGAGGGCGAAGATCGCGCGGTCCAGGCGGCCGAGAAGGCGATCGCCAACCCGCTGCTCGACGAGATCTCGCTGAAGGGCGCCAAGGGCGTTCTCATCAACATCACCGGCGGCCACGACCTGACCCTGTTCGAGCTTGACGAGGCGGCGAACCGGATCCGCGAAGAGGTCGACCCGGATGCCAATATCATCGTCGGCTCCACCCTCGACACCGGCCTTGAAGGCATGATGCGGGTGTCGGTCGTGGCGACCGGCATCGACGCGTCGATCTCGGCCGAGGCCACGCCGGCGCCGCGCCGGCGCATGTCCGAGCCGCTGCACGCGCCCGAGGATGTCGAGCAGAAGCTCGAAGCCGAAGCGCCCGCGGCGATCGCCGCAGCCGCCGCGATCGAGACCGGCCACCCGACCGAGGAAGCGCGGATGACGGAGCCGGGCTTCTGGGACGGCGACATCGAGGCCGAAGCGCCCGGTTACGAGCCGCCGCAAGCCATGTTCTATCCGGATCAGGCGGGCGGTGACGTGCCGCCGCCGGCCTACCAGCCGCAGACCCGCCCGGTGCAAGCCGAAGCTCCGGCACCGCAGTCCCAGCCGCAGCAGCCGCAGGCCGTGGCCCAGTTCGTCGCGCCCAAGGCGCCGGACCCCGGGGCCCCCTCGGCTGAAGCGCTGGAGCGGCTGAAAATGGCGGCGGCCCGGTCGAACCCGGGCCGGGCCGAGCAGCCGATGGCGCAGCCGCAGACCGCCGCCGACACGCGCCCGCGGTTCGGCATCAACTCGCTCATCAACCGGATGACCGGGGGTCATCACGACCAGCCGATGGCCGCGCCGCGGCAGCAACCGTCGGTGCACGGGGGGGCGGGGCACGAAGAGCCCGAGCCCGACCCGGAGCATGAACGTGTCGAAATCCCCGCTTTCCTGAGGCGTCAGGCCAATTGATCTGACCCGACTGAGGTATCGAGAGGGCCGGTCATGACCGGCCCTTTTGCTTTGATGTCAGCGGATTGGGCCTGTGCGCGGTGGCGGACGACTGGCGCTGAACGGGTGACGGAAATTCGCCCGCGAAACCATTTTGCCCCGCGAACAGATGTGCTAGGGATGGGCAGGCTGTACCCGGGTCCCACTGGTCCCGGGGTGAATCACTTTTGCACGGGGTGGGCGCGGACCATGCACGACATGCGGCGCGACAGGGAAACCGGGAGCTTGGAAACCGGGACCATGGAAGCCGGCACCTTCGGGACCGGGAAAGCGGGATCGGGGATGCTGCGCCGGACGACCGGCACCATTGCCATGCTTGCGCTGGCGGTGGGGCTTTCTGCCTGCGCGCAAGGCGCGGGCGGCGGTGGCGGCGGTGGCTGGTTCTCGAACATGTTCTCGCAGGACCAGGTCGAGAAGAAGCCGATCGAGGACTACTCTGCGCAGGAGATTTTCCAGCGCGGGGAGTACGACCTCGAAAACGGCAATTACGAAGACGCCGCGAAATGGTTCGGCGAAGTGGAACGGCTCTACCCCTATTCGGAACTCGCCAAGCGGGCGCTGATCATGCAGGCCTTTGTCCACCACAAGGACCACGCATTCGACGACAGCCGCGCCGCGGCTTCGCGGTTCCTCGATTTCTACCCGGGCGACGAGGACGCGGCCTACGCGCAATACCTGTTGGCGCTCAGCTATTACGACCAGATCGACGCCATCGGCCGCGACCAGGGGCTGACCTTCCAGGCCCTGCAGGCGCTGCGCGAGGTGATCGAGCGGTATCCGGACACGGAATATGCGCGCTCGGCGATCCTGAAGTTCGACCTGGCTTTCGACCATCTCGCCGGCAAGGAGATGGAGATCGGCCGCTATTACCTCAAGCGCAAGCATTACACCGCCGGGATCAACCGGTTCCGGGTGGTTGTGGAGCAGTTCCAGACCACGTCGCACACGCCGGAGGCGCTGCACCGGCTGGTGGAAAGCTATCTCTCGCTCGGGCTGACCGACGAGGCGCAGACCGCTGGCGCGATCCTCGGGCACAATTTCAAGGCGACCGAGTGGTACGAGGACAGCTATGCGCTGCTCACGGCCCAGGGGCTGAAGCCGGAAGCCAAGGGCAACAGCTGGCTCGCCGCGCTCTACCGCCAGCTCGTCAAGGGTGAGTGGCTCTGACGCCCAAACCCGCCCATGCTGCGTAGCCTCGATATCCGGGACATGATCATCATCGACCGGCTGGACCTCGAATTCCGGCCGGGTCTCAACGTGCTGACCGGCGAGACCGGGGCGGGCAAGTCGATCCTGCTCGACGCGCTCGGGTTCGTGCTCGGGTGGCGCGGCCGGGCCGATCTGGTGCGCAGCGGTGCAGAGCAGGGCGAGGTGGTCGCCGTCTTCGACCTGGAAGACGCGCACCCGGCGCATGCGGTGCTTGAGGCGGCGGGGCTTCCGGGCGGTGCCGAGTTGATCCTGCGCCGGGTGAACCGGGCGGATGGGCGCAAGACCGCCTGGGTGAATGATCGCCGCGCCTCTGGCGAGGTGCTGCGCGCGTTGTCCGACACGCTGGTGGAGCTGCACGGGCAGCAGGACGACCGTGGGCTTCTGAACCCCCGCGTCCACCGGGCGCTGCTCGATGCGTTCGGCGGGCTGGACCCCGAGACGACCGCGGTGCGCGCGGCGTGGCGCGCGCTTCGCGAGACCGAGAAGGCGCTCGCGCAAGCCGAGGCGCGGCTGGAGGCGGCCCGGGCCGAGGAGGATTTCCTGCGCCATGCTGGCGACGAGCTGGTGAAGCTCGGTCCCGAACCCGGGGAGGACGCCGATCTGGATGCCCGCCGGCGGCTGATGCAGGCGGGCCAGCGGATCGGCGAGGATGTCGCCAAGGCGGCACAGGCGATGGGGCACGGTGAGGGCGCCGAGGGCCGGCTGGGCGACGCGCTGCGCTGGCTCGAAGGCGTGGCCGACAAGGCCGACGGGGCGCTGGAAGCGCCGATCGAAGCGTTGGGCCGGGCGCTGTCGGACCTCGGCGATGCGATGGCTGGGGTCGAGGCGGCGCAGGAAGCGCTGGCTTTCGATCCGGGCGAGCTGGAGCGGGTCGAGGAACGGCTGTTCGCGATCCGCGCAGCGGCCCGCAAGCACGCCGTTGCGCCCGATGACCTCGGCGCCTTCGCCGAAGACATCGCGGCGCGGCTCGCCGCCCTCGACAAGGGGGCGGATGATATCGCTGCGCTGGCTGCGGAGCGCGCGGCGGCGGAGAAAACCTACGACGCGGCGGCGGCGGCGCTCTCGGAGGCGCGCCGCGCCGCGGCGGCGGCACTCGACACCGCGATGAATGCCGAGCTCGCCCCGCTCAAGATGGACCGCGCCGTCTTCATGACCCTGCTCGCCGAGGCCGCGCCCGGCCCCGAAGGGCGCGACGCGGCGACCTTCACCGTGGCCACCAACCCGGGCGCGCCGGCGGGGCCGCTCAACAAGATCGCTTCGGGCGGCGAATTGTCGCGCTTCCTGCTGGCGCTGAAGGTCTGCCTGACCCGTGATGCGTCGGGGCTCACGATGATCTTCGACGAGATCGACCGGGGTGTCGGCGGGGCGACGGCGGATGCGGTCGGGCGGCGGCTGAAGGGGCTGGCCGAAGAGGGCGGGCAGGTGCTGATCGTGACCCACAGCCCGCAGGTGGCAGCCCTCGGAGCGCATCACTGGCAGGTGGCGAAGGCGGTCGAGGGCGGCGAGACCTTCACCCGGGTCACACCGCTGAACCGCGAAGCGCGGATCGACGAGGTGGCGCGGATGCTGTCAGGCGAGAACGTGACCGACGAAGCGCGGGCCGCGGCAAGAACGCTGCTGGTGGGCTAGGCGCGGGGGAAGGCGTTTCGAAACGCCTTTTCATGCGCTTTCGAAAGCGCATGGCGCCCGTGGCCAGACCTGCCCAGAAACACAAAGGAATGCGCGGGTTTCTGGCGCGTCTCCCGCGCCAAGGTCCGCACGATCTCCTAGTGGGAGTCCGGCCCACGCCCGGTGAGCCACCGCCAGAACCGCACCACGTCGAGCCCGGCGATGACCAGCCCGAGCGGGATCATCCAGAACCCGAGCACCGGCAGAAACCCGACGATACCGCCGAGGATCAACAGCAGGCCCAGCACCAGCCGGAGTCCCGGCGGCACATGGCGGCGGACCCAGGACCGGGTCCGGTCGAGCCAATCGCTTCGGGCGGGCGACATCGGCTCTAGTCCCCGGGCACCAGTTTGCCGGGGTTCAGGATGCTGTCGGGGTCGAGGGCGCGCTTGATCTCGCCCATCACCGCCCAGCCTTCCCCGTGCTCGGCCTGCATGTAGCCGAGCTTGCCCATGCCGATCCCATGTTCGCCGGTGACCGTGCCGCCGAGGCGGAGCGCGCGGTCGGCCATCCGGCCCGCGAGCCGTTTTGCTTCCACCAGGTCGTTCGGCGTCTGCGGGTCGACCAGCAGGATCGCGTGGAAATTGCCGTCGCCGACATGGCCGAGGATCGGTCCCGGGATCGGGCTCGCGGCGATGTCCGCGCGGGTTTCTTCCACCGCCTCGGCGAGGCGCGAGATCGGCACGCAGACGTCGGTCACCACCGCCGTCGCCCCTTGCCTGAGCGCGAGGCAGGCCCAGTAGGCGTGGTGGCGTGCGGTCCACAGCGCGCTGCGGTCTTCGGTTTTTGTGGCCAGGCGCACGTCGGAGGCGCCGAAATCGGCGACCACCTCGGCGAAGCGGTTCGCGTCCTCCGCGGCGCCGGTCTCGGTGCCGTGGAATTCCACGAACAGATGCGGGCGTTCTGGCAGCTCGGTGCCTGAATAGGCGTTGACCGCGCGCACAGCCTCGGCATCGACGAACTCGATCCGGGCCATCGGGATGCCCATCTGGATCACCGCTACAACCGCGTCCACTGCCGCGTCGATGGCGTCGAATGCGCAGACGCCCGCGGTGATCGCTTCGGGCTGGCCCTGGAGTTTGACCGTGAGCTCGGTGATGATCCCGAGTGTGCCTTCGGATCCGAGGAACAGCGCGGTGAGATCGTAGCCGGCGGCGGATTTGCGGGCGCGGCTTCCGGTGCGGATCACCCGGCCGTCTGCCAGCACCACCTCGAGCGCGAGGATGTTTTCGCGGATCGTCCCGTAGCGGACGGAGGTCGTGCCCGAAGCGCGGGTCGCGGCCATGCCGCCGAGCGAGGCGTTGGCGCCGGGGTCGACCGGGAAGAACAGCCCCGTGGCGCGCAGCTCGCGGTTCAGCGCCTCGCGGGTGATCCCGGGCTGGACGACCGCCGCCATATCGCCCTGGTGGATCGAGAGCACCTGGTCCATCCGTGCGAAATCCAGCGTGACACCGCCCCGGATTGCGCTGGTATGGCCTTCGAGTGCGGTCCCGGCGCCAAAGGCGATCACCGGGCAGCCATGGGCGTGGCAGAGTTGGAGAATTTGCGAGACGTCCTCGACGGTCTCCGGCCAGGCGACCGCATCGGGCGGGGCCGGCGCGAAATGGGTCTCGGAGGCGCCGTGGGCGTCCAGATCGGGCTTGGACCGGCTGAGCCGATCGCCTAGAAAAGAGACAAGTTCGGCAATCGCAGTGTCTATGGTCATTCGAAAACCTCCATCCGCGAGTCTCGGGTAACCCAGTCCGGCAGGCGTGTCGACAACAAGCACGACACCGGGGCGCGATGCGCAAGTTTCTGATAAAAACCCTGTCCGCTCTACTGACGGCGCAGCGCCGCGACCTTGCCGCCACTTGGGCGCGCATGGTCGAGCACGGTCCGGGAAAGGTCCAGTTCTGGTTCATCGCGCTGGTGATCGGGATCGGGGCGGGCTTTGCCGCGCTCGGGTTCCGCCTCGGCATCGAGCGATTGCAGGCGATGCTCTACCGGACCTCGGACATCGCGCATCTGCACACCCATGCCGGCACGCTGCCGTGGTACTGGGTGCTGATGCTGCCGGTGCTTGGCGGGCTTGCTGTCGGGATCATCCTCAACTGGTTCACGCCCGATGGGCGGGTGCGATCGGTGGCGGACGTGATCAAGGGTGCGGCGCTGCGCGAGGGCCGGGTCGAGCGCCGCGCCGGGCTTGGCTCGGCGCTCGCGTCGTTCATCACCCTTTCGACCGGCGGCTCGTCCGGGCGGGAAGGGCCGGTCGTGCACCTCGCTGCGGTGATCTCTTCCTGGGTTTCGCGCCGGATCAATGCCGACGGCATCACCGGGCGCGACCTCCTGGGCTGCGCCGTGGCCGGTGCTGTCTCGGCGAGTTTCAACGCGCCGATCGCGGGGGCGATCTTTGCGCTCGAGGTGGTGCTGCGCCATTTCGCCGTCCATGCCTTCGCCCCCATCGCCATCGCCAGTGTCGCGGGCACCGTCATCAACCGGATCGAGTTTGGCGGGGTAACGGAGTTTTCCCTGCCGGTGCAGGGCGGCGTGGCCTTCTATGTCGAGCTGCCGGCCTTTCTCGTGCTCGGGCTGATCTCAGGCGTGGTGGCGGTGGTGCTGATGCGGGCGATCTTCCTCGCCGATGAGCTGGGCGACAGGGTGCAAACCGCCGCCCGCCTGCCACGGGTGCTGCGCCCGGCGCTGGCCGGGCTGGTGCTGGGGATCCTGGCGGTCGGGTTTCCGCATATCATCGGCGTCGGCTATGAGACCACTTCGGCCGCGCTCACCGGCAATCTGTTGCTCCACGAAGCCATCGTCTTCGCCATGCTCAAGGTCGTCGCGGTGGCGATCACCATGGCCGGGCGGATGGGCGGCGGGGTGTTCTCGCCCTCGCTGATGCTGGGGGCGCTCACCGGTCTCGCCTTCGGGATCGTGGCGACCGCAATCCTGCCGGACGTGTCCGGCACGGCCACGCTCTATGCGCTCGCGGGGATGGGGGCGGTGGCGGCTGCGGTGCTGGGCGCGCCGATCTCGACCACGCTCATCGTCTTCGAGCTGACCGGCGACTGGCAGACCGGGCTGGCGGTGATGGCGGCGGTGTCGCTCTCCTCCGCCCTCGCGTCGCGGCTGGTGGAACGGAGCTTCTTCCTCACCCAGCTGGAGAACCGCGGGGTTCACCTGGCTGCCGGGCCGCAGGCATACTTGCTGTCGACCGTGCGGGTCGCGGCGGTGATGCGCAAGCTTGGCGCGAAGGGGGCGGCGAGCGAGGAAAGCCTCTGGGCGCTGGTCGAGGACGGGATCTATATCGACGGCAACGCCACGCTCGATGTCGCGATGGCGATCTTCGAACAGACCGGGACCAACGTGATTGCGGTGGTGACCATTGCCGGCGAAGACGCGCCGCCGGAGCTTTGGGGCGCGCTGCACCACGTCGATGCCCTGAAGGCCTTCAACCGGGCTCTGGCGGCGACGGCGGCGGAGGAGCACAGCTGAGCGCGTGAACGGGGCCTGACGGACCGGCGGCAATCAGCGGGCTGTGCGCCACAGGATCGGGCTTCGACGCATCGGGACCCAGTTGCCCGAGTTCCGGGTTGGTCCTGTTTCGTCTTGGAAAACATAGCCATACCTGGCCGAAAGGCACCTCGGACCCGCACCTGTTGACGGTTGAGCGCTTGTGTTTTGTGGCGTGCAGCAAACACTTTCGCGTCGCGAGGCCGGGCGCGGCGCGGCAGTCCCGAGGCGTGCGCGCGCCTCAGACTTCCTCGACGGTCGCCTTGTCAGCGAAGAAGGCGATGTGCCCGGCGATGGCCGAGACCGTATCCAGGGGCGTCTCGTAGCTCCAGCCTGCGTCCTGGATCGGCCCTGACTTGGCCTGGATCGAGAAGTACACCGCTTCGCCTTTCTTCGGGCAGGTCGAGCGGGTGGGCGAGGGATCGAGCATCGCCATGGCGAGATCCGCGCGCGGGAAATAGACCACCGGCGGCAGGCTGCCTTCGCTGAGTTCGAGGGCTTTGCGGGTTTCGCCGAGAACCGCCCCGCCGGCACGCACAACCCAGGTGCCCGGCAACTCGCGGATTTGGATATCGTCGCTCATCTGGATCCCTCCTTGTCAGCCGCGCCGGTCGGAAAACTCATACCCCGCCGGTCTTAGCAGGATTCGCACAGGCCGCGCGTATCAAATCGGCGCACAGGCTTTCTCGAGCCAGGCCCGCGCGGCGTCGCTGACCAGCGGGCCAACCTTGGCCCGCGCCTCGGCGTGGTAGGCGTTCAGCCAGTCGCGTTCGCCCGTGCTCAGCATTTCGGTCACCACCAGCCGCCGGTCAATGGGCACGAAGGTGAGGGTCTCGAAGGCGAGCATCTCGCGGTCGTCGCCGCCTTCGGGGCGCGCGGCGGGGGTGACGGCAATCAGGTTCTCGATCCGGATCCCGAAGGCGCCGTCACGGTAGTAGCCCGGCTCGTTCGACAGGATCATGCCGGGGTCGAGCGCCACCTCGCCCAGCCGGCTGAGCCGCTGCGGCCCTTCGTGAACGCTGAGATAGCTGCCGACGCCATGGCCGGTGCCGTGGTTGAAATCGAGATGCGCGAGCCACAGCGGGTACCGCGCGAGCGGGTCGAGGTCGCGCCCCGCGAGGCCCTTCGGAAACCGCGCCCGGCTGATCGCGATCATGCCTTGGAGCACCCTTGTGAAGCACGTCTTTTCCTCCGGGCCCACGGGGCCCACCGGCAGGGTCCGGGTGATGTCGGTGGTGCCGTCGTCGTATTGGCCGCCCGAGTCGAGCACCACGATCTCGCCGCGGCCAAGCGTGCGGTTGCTCTCGCGGCTCACCCGGTAGTGCATGATGGCGCCGTTGGGGCCGCTGCCGGAGATGGTCTCGAAGCTGATGTCGCGAAGCGCGCCCGAGGCGCGGCGCTGGCTTTCGAGCTCCACCACCAGGTCGACCTCGGTGAGCGTGCCGGCATGGGCGGTCGCGTCGTACCAGGTGAGGAACTCCACCACGGCCGCCGCGTCGCGCAGATGCGCCCGGCGCGCGCCGTCGAGCTCGGCGGGGTTCTTGCGGGCTTTCGGGAGGATGCAGGGGTCGTCGCCCCAGGCGACCTCGATCCCCGCGGCGGCGAGCATGCGCGAGACCGCGAGCGGCGCGTTGGCCTTGTCGACGCGCACCGGCCCGTCGAGCTCGACCAGGCCAGCGTCGAACCTGACCTCGGGGTAGAGGCTCACCTCGGGCCCGAAATGGGTGCCGATGCCCGCGCTGCGGCCCGGGTGGGTGTAGAAATCGACCCGGGCGTCGTCATGCAGGATCGCGAATCCCTGCACGATCGGAATATGCGGGATGTCGTTGCCGCGGATGTTGAGCAGCCAGGCGATCGAATCCGACAGGGTGAGCACGGCGGCACGGCTTCCCGCCGCGCGCAGGGTCCGGGCAAGGTCGGCCCGCTTGTCGGCGTGGGAAACGCCCGCGAAGTCGATCGGATGCGCCCGCATGTCGCCGCCCGGAGGGACGGGCTGGTCGGACCAGATCCGGTCGACGAGATTGTCCGTCGTCACCAGCTCGATGCCGGTGCCGTCGAGCGCCGCTTCGATCTTCTCGATCTCGCCGGCGGTGTGCAGCCAGGCGTCGAAGCCGATCCGCGCGCCGCGCTCCAACCGCTCGGCCAGCCAGGCGCCCGGCTGCGTCTCGGGCCAGTTCACCGGCGTGAACGCATCGAGGTCGACCTGGCCGCGGACCTGGTTGCGGTAGCGCCCATCGACGAAGACCCCGGCCTCCTCTGCGAGCGCGATGCAGAATCCCGCCGAGCCGCTGAAGCCGGTGAGCCAGGCCAGCCGTTTGTCGGCATCGGCCACGTATTCGCCCTGGTGGGCATCGGCACGTGGCACGATGAAGCCCGCGAGGTCTTCGCGGGCCATCTCGG
>DQCI01000197.1:14270-22981 GCA_003545125.1 Paracoccaceae bacterium | reverse complement strand
GCACTCCGCACCGGTTCCGGATTTCTTTGTTGCCAAAATGGGGATAAGTCCCAGGTTGAATTTGGTCACCGGACTTCTCCGAAATTGAAGAAAATATACCTCGGTTCGGTTAGGTTAAATGTTCGCGTTCCGGAGGCAATCCTCTGGTGAGGGCGAAACCGGTTACGAACGGGCAACACCCAGCGCGAATCAGTACCGGTCAGCCCGAGCGACGGCGATCGCGCCAAACCTTTTCCCGTGCACCGTCCCGATCGGCAGAAATCCGTGAATCTGCCCTTGCTTTCCTTGTATTCGCCACGATTGCCCTGCACATGGGGCCGAGGCAAAACCGGCAAGACACCAAAACGGGGAAACCTTTCGTGACACTTTCCGATATCCCGGGCGCAACAGGCTCGATGTACCGGCTGTTGGCCGACAACCTCAGCGCCCGAGCGGACAAAACCGCCCTGATCGACGCGCAGGATGCGGCGAGCTACGCCGCACTGTCGTCCGAAGTCGACCGGCTCGCCGCCTGGCTCGCGGACCGGGGCGTCACCCGGGGCGACCGGGTGATCGTGAGCTTGCGCAAGTCGATCGGCGAGGTCGCCGCGATGTTCGCCGCCTGGAAGCTGGGCGCCGTCGCCGTCAACGTCAACGTCCAGTGGACCGGTGCCCAGCTCGCCTATGTCGCCGAAGACTGCCGGGCGAGCGCCGCGATCCTCGACCGGGGCATGGTTGCCGGCAAGACCGCGGTGCCGCTCCCTGAGAGCGTGCGGGCTGTGCTGGTGCGTGGCAAGCCGGTTGAAGGCACCGACACTTGGGCCGATCTCCCCGCCGGCGATGCTCCGGAGGCCGTCCCCGGCCCGGGCGAGCTTGCGATGATCATCTACACCTCGGGCTCCACCGGGCGGCCCAAGGGCGTGATGCTGAGCCATGCCAACATCCGTATCGGTGCGGCCGCGGTCAGCGAATATCTCAAGCTCGGGGAAGACGACCGGCTGCTCTCGGTCCTGCCCTACAGTTTTGACGCCGGTCTCAACCAGCTCACCTCGATGTTCTGGATGGGCGGCAGCGTCGTGCACCAGCCGGTGACGATGCCGGCGGAAGTGGTACGCATGGCGCGCGAACACGAGGTCACCGGGATAGCAGGTGTGCCGCCGCTATGGAACATGCTGGTGCGATACCTCGACGAGGTGCCGACCGCCCTGCCCGCGCTGGCACGCGTGACCAACACAGGCGGCAAAATCCCGCCCAATATCCTGGACCTCATGCCGGGCATCTTTCCTGACGTAGACATCTACCTGATGTACGGTCTTACCGAAGCCTTCCGTTCAACCTACCTGCCGCCCGAACGCTTCGCCGCCAAGAAGGGGGCGATGGGCCAGCAAATTCCATACGCTCAGGTTTTTGCAATCCGCCCCGATGGCGGCGTGGCGGGGCCCGGCGACGAGGGTGAACTGGTTCACGCGGGGCCGCTGGTTTCGCTTGGCTACTGGGAACGCCCCGAACTCACCGCCCGGAAGATCCGCCATTGTCCGGCGCTCGCCCCGGTCACCGACGGCAAACCGGTGGTGTGGTCGGGCGACCTCGTCCGTCTCGATGACGAGGGCGACATGTGGTTCGTGAGCCGTATGGACGACATGATCAAGACGATGGGCTTCCGGCTGAGCCCGACCGAGGTCGAGGATCTCCTGTCGCAAAGCGGGATGGTGACGGATGCGATCGCCTTTGGCGTCGAGGACGAGGCCCGCGGACAGGCAGTGGTCGCGTCGGTGACGCTGGTGGACGGGGCCGATGCGGCGGCGCTCATGGCGCATTGCCGCAAGACCATGCCGCATTATATGCTGCCCGCCCGTCTCCACACATGGCCGGGTGCAATGCCGCGTACCGCGAGCGGCAAGCTCGACCGCCCGGCGGTGATCCGCGAAGCCGGAAACTGACCATCCGGGCGGGTGATCAAACCTGGCCCCGCATTCTGTTCTGGAGCGAGACCTGTCATCGGGCGCGGTTTCCGGTGCGGAAACCGGCACAAAATCCGGTGCGGATTTTGTAACGAAATCCGCTTCGGATTTCGCACCCGCCCCACTTCAACCTTCTGCTGCGGCGATGGCCATAGCCTGAATCTCACCGAGATGCAGCCAGATCGCGCCGACGGCCAAAGCGACCGCTACCACGGCGAAGATGGCATCGTGCTCACCATCCCAGACCTTATGCTTGATCGACAGCCAGACCAAAAACGGATGCACGGCCATACCTGAAAGGGCGAGGCCGCCGATGGCACCGACGATGCCCCAGAAATGGACGCCGATCAGCAGGAATGCCACACCGGTGATCCCACGCGCCGCAGAGACGATGAAGAAATGCCGTGAGTCGCCCGCGGCCAGCGCCGCCCGGTCATAGGACACGCCGACCGCGGCCGGCATCATTGCGAGCGAGATCAGCACCAGCATCGCGCCCGCGTTTACGTAGCGGTCGTCGTAGAGGAAGTTGACCAGCATCGGGCCAAAGATCGCCAGCACCCCCATCAGCGCGATCAGCCCGCCGGTCATGAGGAACCGCATGGTCCGCAGCTTGCGGGCACCGGACGCGGTGCCCTTCTCGCGCACCTCGCGGTAGATCGGAATCATCACCCGGCCGACAAGTTCGGTGCCGAGCATCAGCGGGAAGCTGCCGAGGTAATAACCGATGTTGTAGATGCCAAGCACATGCAGCGTCAGGAACTTGCCGAACACCAGCTTGTCGCCCTGGCTCGAGAAGAAGGAGAACAGGGTCGAGACGAAAATCCACTTGCCGAAATGAATGAGTTCACGCGCGGCGGAAGGATCCCAGCGCAGGCGATTGCGGTGGCCATCGAGGTACCGGCCGGCGAGGAAATTCTGGACCGCTGCCGTTACGATGCCACCGGCGACAAGCGCCACAACGCTCCGCGTGTACCAAGCCAGCAGGATCATGAAGACAAGTGCGACCACCTGGGAGGCGAGATCGATCGCGGTCACCCGGCCAAGTTGCAGGTGCCTGAAGGCGGTCTCGATTCGGACGGTGGTAAAGCCGGAAATGACCATCGAGAAGGTCGAAATCGGCAAAAACAGCGCCAGCTCGGGCGCCTCGAAGAACAGCGCCGCCGGGTAGGCCAGGATACAGGCCGTAAGCCACAGCACGAAGCCGCGGATCACCTTGAGGGTGTAGGCCGTATCAAGGAAGTCGGGATCATCGCCGCGCTTCGATTGGGCGATTGACGGTGCAATGCCCATGTCGGTGAACAGCGTAAGTCCGACCTCGACCATCGCGACGAGCGCCATCAAGCCAAAGGCTTCGGGGAAGAGCAGACGGGTCAGAATCAGGTTCGACGCGAGACGAAGGACCTGGCTCGCGCCATAGCCGAACAGCACGAACGCCGAGCCGCGCAGCACGCGCGCCATCAAACCGTCGCCGGAAAACATCTTTGCTGGATTGAAGCCCAGAACCGCCAGTTGCACCAAAAACTCCCGATAGGTGACGCCACACGCCACCGTGCCCGGTTTAACTTTTGCAACCATTGCGCTGCAGGGTCAATGGAAAGGGCCAAAAACGGATTGTGCAAGCTCCTTCAACGATCCCCTCGTGCCGGAACATACCCGATACGGCTGGTCTGCGGACACTAGCGAAAAACCCGCAACAATGCGGGGAATGGTTTCACCCAGGCGAAGGAATCGCCTATACGTGCGGGAATCAGCGGGGGCCGAGAGGCACCCGTTTTTCAAGGTGTGGATCGACGCGAAACCTGCGCGCACGCTGCGCCGGTCGCCGATACCGAACCAAACGCTCTACCCTCGTCGGACCCCACCGTCCGACTGCATCGCCGGAACACAATGCCGAACCCGATCGCATACCTTGTCCTGTTCTCCTGGCCGCTCGTGGCCTGGATTATGTACAAGCGTATGCCGCTGGAGCGGGCCTTCGTGTGGACGATTATCGGCGGCTACCTGCTCCTGCCCCCCAGAACGGAAGTCGACCTGCCGCTGCTGCCGCCGATCGACAAGCTGGTGATCGCCAATCTCAGCGCCTTTTTCCTCACGATCTTCGTCGCCAAGGTCAAGATCGCCTTCCTGCCCCGATCCGGGCTCGCCAAGATCCTGCTCATCGCCTTCGTCTTCATGACGGTCCCGACGATCCTGACCAACGGCGACACCATCATCATCGACGCCCCCTTCATGGAGGTGGGGCCGTTCGAAGCGGCGATCCGTGTCATCCCGGGGCTGGTGCCGCGCGAGGTGATCTCGTTCTCGGGCGCACTCGTGCTCATTCACGCCCTGCCCTTCTTGACCGCCCGCACGGTTCTGGCCAGCGAAACCGGACGGCGCGAGCTTCTGCGGGCGCTGATGATCGGCGGTTTGATCTACACGATCCCGGCCGTGTTCGAGATCCGTTTCAGCCCACAGCTCAACATCTGGATCTACGGCTTCTTTCAGCACGACTTCATCCAGATGATCCGGGGCAGCACCTACCGTCCCATCGTGTTCCTGCCGCACGCGCTGTGGCTCGCCTTCTTCTTCGTCTCAGCGGCGCTCGCGACGGCGAGCCTCGCGCGGGTTCAGCCCAAAGGCACCCGCCACAAGTACATCTACGCGCTGCTCTGGTTGATGCTGGTCGTCATCGCCAGCAAGAGCATGGCCTCAGCCACCTACATGTTGCTGCTGGTCCCGGCCATCTTCCTGTTTTCCGAGGCCGGGCGGATGCGTATCGGGCTGATCTTCGTGGTGCTGGCGCTGGCCTATCCGGCGTTGCGCAACGCCGGCATCATCCCGCTCGACGACATCATCGGCTTCATCAATCAGATCAGCGGAGACCGTGCTCAGTCTCTTGAGTTCCGGTTCGAGAATGAGGAGATCCTGCTCCAGCATGCCAACGAGCGGCGGCTGTTCGGGTGGGGCGGCTGGGGCCGCAACCTTGTGTTCAGCGAATGGGACGGCAGCCAGGCCGCCGTTACCGACGGGCGGTGGATCTTCATTTTCGGGACCTACGGCATCTTCGGTTTCATTGCCGAGTTCGGGTTGCTGGCCGTCCCGGTGTTCCTGATCTGGCTGCGTCGCAAGCGCCTGGGTGAGGGCGACAACCTGACCCACACCGGCACACTCGCGTTGATGCTCGGGATCACCATGTTCGACCTGCTCCTGAACGCCGCAATCGTACCCTATATCTGGTTGATCGCCGGCGCGCTGATCGCCGCGGCCGAAAAGTCGGTCGCAGTTGCGCAGAAGGCGCCGGAGGTCCATCAATCGGTGCTGGACATCAAGCCGGTCAAAGACGAGGGGCCGCGCACCGTCATTTGACCCCGCTGCGCCCGACCGGCCAGAGCCACGACCTGCAAAACAAAGTGCCCGACCTTGCGGCCGGGCACTTGTTTCTCCGGATTTGACTGGCTTCAGAACGGGCTGTCGGGGAAGTAGAACTTCTCGGCGTTCTCCTGGGTGACCAGCACAGAGCCGATCACGAACTTGCCCGAAACCGGGGCGTTGGAGACGAAGTTGAGCGCGGTGAGCTCGATTGCCGTGCCGCTCATCGACGGCGGGTAGGTCACGTTCGCCTTGACGTATTCGTCACCGTCGGCGACCCGCTTGATCATCTCCTTCATGCCGGCGCCACCGAGCACCCACATGTCGTCCATCCGGCCCGCTTCCTTGATCGCCGCGAGCACACCGATGGCCATGTCGTCATCCGACGCCCAAACCGCGTCGATCTCGGGATACTTGGACAGGAAGTCCTGCATCACCGCAAAGGCGTCGTCGCGGTTCCAGTTGCCATGCTCCATGCCGAGGATCTCGATGCCCGAGCCCTCGATTGCCGCCTGGAAGCCTTCCACGCGTTCGTTGTCGATGGTGGTCGGGATGCCGCGCAGCACGACGATATTGCCGCCGTCGGGCATCATCTCGACGAAGAACTCGCCCGAGGTCGTGCCGAAGCCGGGGTTGTCGCCGGCCACATAGAGGTCTTCGATGCCGGGCTCGGAGAGGCCGCGGTCGATCACGGTGACCCATTTGCCGGCTGCTGCCACGCGCTTGACCGGCGGGGTCAGCGGCTCACTCTCGAACGGCAGCACGACCAGCGCGTCGATGTCGCGGGTGGCCATCATGTCTTCGATATCGGCGACCTGTTTGGCGGGGTCGGAGGCGGTGGCGAGCACGAAGTCGAGCTCAGGGTATGTCGCTTCGAGACGGTCGATCGCTTCCTGGGCGTGGAAGTTCATGCCGCCCGCCCAGCCGTGGGTCGCGGCCGGGATCGAGACACCGATCACGGTCGTGTCCTGGGCCATCGCCATCGGCGCCATCATGATCGCGGCAAGCGCGGTCGCGCCGAATAGGTGTTTCATGTTCATGTCTCACTCCCTTGGTTTACCCCCTGCCGGGGCGTTGTTCCCGTCAACGGGATGATTTTCTGGCGCGCTGCAACACGACCGCCAGAATGATGATCACGCCTTGGATCGCGCCGTTCAGATACGGGCTCACCAGGTCCGTGAGGTTGAGGATATTGTCGATCAAGCTCAGGATCAGCACGCCGACCACCGTGCCCCAGACCCGGCCGAACCCGCCCGACAAGAGCGTGCCGCCGATGATGACGCTGGCGATGGTCTGAAGCTCCCACAGCGTGCCGGTGGAATTCGACGCCGAGCCGAGCCGCGGCACATAGAGCACGGAGGCGACGCCGACGAGCACACCGAGCACCGTGAAGGTCATGGTACGGACGCGTTTGACGTGCACCGCCGAGTAGCGCGCCACCTGTTCGTTGGAGCCGATGGCTGTGCAGTGACGTCCGTAGGCGGTGTGGCGCATGGCGATCTCGCCCAGCACCGCGACAAGGATGAAGATGATGATCGGCCAGCGAATGCCGAACAGCCCGCCGTAATAGACCGGCTCGTAGAGGCTGCCGAGCGCGAAGTTGAGCGACAGCGTGCCGCCGTCGGCGAGGAAGGTCACCAATGAGCGGAAGATCACCATCGAGCCGAGGGTGACGATGAAGGCCTCGATGTTGAGCCGGGTGATGAGCAGCCCGTTGATCGCCCCCAACACGCCGCCTATCGCCAGCCCCGCGACCATGCCGATCACGATCACCCACCACGATGTGCCGAGCGCCGGGATCAGCGCGTTCATCAGCATGATCATCAGCCCGGCAATGAAGGCGGTCATCGAACCGACCGAGAGGTCAAAGCCACCGGCGGTGATGACGAAGGTCATACCCACCGCGATGATGCCGATGAAGGCGGACCGCGACAGCACGTTGGTGATGTTCTGCGCGGCCAGGAAGTCGGGGTTCAGCGCGGTCCCGATCACCATCAGCACGATCAGCGCGAGGATCGGCCCGAGCGCCTGGACGTCGAGTTTGAAGCCGGCCTTCGCGCCGGTGCTCGTGGTGTCAGCCATTCTCGTTGCCCTTCACTGCCAATCCCATCGCGAGGCGCACGATGACGTCCTCGTTCACGTCTGCGCCTGTCACTTCGCCTGCGATCCTTCCGCGCCGCATCACCAGCACCCGGTCGCAGAGCCCGATCACCTCGGTCATCTCCGATGAGATCACGATCACCGAATGCCCAGCCTCCGCGAGCCGGTGGATGAAGGTGTAAAACTGCTGCTTGGTGCCGACGTCGATGCCGCGGGTGGGTTCGTCGATGATGACGATCTGCGGTTCCGCCAGCATGATCTTGGCGAGCAGGACCTTCTGCTGGTTGCCACCCGACATGTTGCCCACCAGAACGTCACGCGACGGCGCGCGGATGTCAAACTCCTCGATCGCCTTGTCGAGTGCTGCCTCCTCGGCCTTGCGGTCGATCAGGACCCTGGTGAACTTCTTCAGCACCAGCAGAGTGAGGTTGCGGCGCATATCGAGGGTCAGGATCAGCCCGTGTTCCTTGCGGTCCTCGGGCAGGTAGACGAGCCCTGCGTCCATCGCCTGTTCGGGGTTGCGGATATGCGTTTCCGCGCCGTTGATGCGCAGGCTGCCGGTCGCGTCGCGCAGGCCGATCAGCCCTTCCATGAGTTCGGTCCGGCCTGAGCCCACCAGCCCCGCGAACCCGAGGATCTCGCCGCGCCCAAGGCGGAAGCTCACGTCCTTGACGACGCCTTCGAGCGAGAAGCCGGAGACCTCCAGCGCGGCCTCGGCGCTCGCGGCGGGCCTCTTGGCGGGGAACATGTCGGTCAGTTCGCGTCCGACCATGGCTTCCGCCATCTGGTCTTCGTTCATCTCGCCGCGCAGCGCCGTGCGCACGATCCGGCCGTCGCGCATGACCGTGACCCGGTCGGCGATCTTCGCCACTTCGTCGAGCTTGTGCGAGGTATAGAGGATCGCCGTGCCTTGCGCACGCAACCGCTCGATCTGGCGAAACAGCACCTCGGTTTCACGGGTGGTAAGCGCGGCCGTCGGCTCGTCCATGATAAGCACGCGCGCCTCGCGCGACAGCGCCTTGGCGATCTCGACCATCTGTTTCTCGGGCACCGCGATGTCGGCGGTTCGGGTGCGCGGGTCGAGCGGCGTTTCCAGACGGTCGAGCAGCTCCTGGGTGCGGGCTTGCATGGTCTTGTGGTCGAGCAGCCAGCCCCGTTTCAGTTCATGGCCGAGAAAGATGTTTTCACGGATGCTCAGCGCGGGCGCGAGGTTGAATTCCTGGTGGATGATGGTGACGCCGCGTTTCTCGGCCTCGCGCGAATGGGTGAAGGTGACGGGGGCCCCATCGAGCTCCACCGTGCCGCCGGACGCCTCATAAT
>DQCI01000197.1:9652-14145 GCA_003545125.1 Paracoccaceae bacterium | reverse complement strand
CGGACGGGCGCTGCCCGGGCGTGGGGCATCCGGGGCGCGCGTCGTACCCCCCGGAGCTTCGGTTGAGGCAGCCGCTTCCATCTCAGAGCGCCAGCTTGACCCAGGCGGCGTCGCGCGCCGACGAGCGCACGCAGGCATCGACGAAAGCGACCCCCTTGAGCCCGTCCTGCACATTCGGGAAGACGACGTCGGCGGGGATATCCTCGCCCGCCTCTTTCGCACGGATCGCACGGGCCGCCTCGGCGTAGATGTTGGCGAAACCTTCGAGATAGCCCTCGGGGTGCCCGCCCGGCGTGCGGCTGACACGGTTGGCAACGTCGCCGGCGCCGGCACCCGACCGGGTGAGCAGGCGCTTCGGCTCGCCGAAGGGCGTGTACCACAGGTAGTTGGGGTCCTCCTGCGCCCATTCGAGCCCGCCCTTGGTGCCGTAGACCCGGAGCTTGAGCGCGTTCTCGTTGCCGACCGCCACCTGGCTGCACCACAGCATGCCTTTGACGCCACCGGTGTAGCGCAGCATCACATGGCCATTGTCGTCCACCCGGCGGCCCTCGACGAAACTGTCGAGATCGGCTGAGAGGCTTTCGACTTCCAGCCCGGTGACGAAGCTTGCGAGATTGAAGGCGTGGGTGCCGATATCGCCGGTCGAGCCACCGGCTCCGGTGCGTTCTGGATCGGTGCGCCATTCGGACTGCTTGTTGGTGCCGGTGGTTTCCACCGCGGTCGAGAGCCAGTCCTGGGCGTATTCCACCTGCACGACGCGAAGCTCGCCGAGATCGCCCGCCGCCACCATTTCGCGCGCCTGGCGCACCATCGGGTAGCCGGTGTAGTTGTGCGTCAGCACGAACAGCGCCCCGCTTTCCTCGGCGATCTTCACCAGCTTGCGCGCGTCCGGCAGGTTCGAGGTGAGCGGCTTGTCGCAGATCACGTGAATGCCGCGCTTGAGAAACTCGCGCGCCGCCGGGTAGTGCACATGGTTGGGGGTGACGATCGACACCGCCTGGATCCCGTCCTTGATCCGGTTTTCGCGGATCGCCATTTCGCGGAAATCGCCATAGGTGCGGTCGGGGGCGAGGCCGAGCACCGCGCCGCTTGCCTTCGCCTTTTCGGGTGTCGAGCTGAGCGCGCCTGCCACCAGGTCGAACTCACCGTCGATCCGGGCCGCGATCCGGTGCACGCCGCCGATGAAGGCGTCGTTGCCGCCGCCGACCATGCCAAGTCTGATACGTGTCGCCATGTCACCCGATCCCCAGCATCTTGCGGTTGGCCGCCTCGTCGGTGCCGCCATCGGCGAAATCGTCGAAGGCTTTTTCGGTCACGCGGATGATGTGGTCTTTCACGAAGGCCGCCCCCTCGCGCGCGCCGTCCTCGGGATGCTTGAGGCAGCATTCCCACTCGACCACGGCCCAGCCATCAAAATCATTGGCCGCCATCTTCGAAAAGATTGCGCCAAAATCGACCTCGCCGTCACCCAAGCTACGGAACCGCCCGGCGCGGTCGACCCAGGGCTGGTAGCCCGAGTAGACGCCTTGCCGCCCGGTCGGGTTGAACTCGGCATCCTTGACGTGGAACATCTTGATCCGGTCCTTGTAGATGTCGATGTTGTCGAGATAATCGAGACATTGCAGCACGTAATGCGACGGGTCGTAGAGCATGTTGGCGCGCGGATGGTTGCCGACCCGCTCCAGGAACATCTCGAAGGTCACGCCGTCGTGCAGGTCTTCGCCCGGGTGGATCTCGTAGCAGACATCCACGCCCATCTCGTCGGCATGGTCGAGGATCGGCTTCCAACGCTTCGCAAGCTCGTCGAAAGCCGTTTCCACAAGCCCCGCGGGCCGTTGCGGCCAAGGGTAGAGATAGGGCCAGGCGAGCGCACCCGAGAAGGAGGCATGCGCCCCGATGCCCATCTTGTTGGACGCCGTGAGCGCCTTCTTCACCTGGTCGACGGCCCAGGCCTGGCGGGCCTTCGGATTGCCCCGCACCTCCGGCACGGCGAAGCCGTCGAAGCCCTCGTCATAGGCCGGATGAACGGCCACGAGCTGGCCCTGGAGGTGCGTCGACAATTCGGTGACTTCGACGCCGTTCGCGGCCGCGACACCCTTGAACTCGTCGCAATAGTCCTGGCTCTCGGCGGCCTTCGCGAGATCAATGAGACGTCCGTCCCAGCTTGGCACCTGCACGCCCTTGTAGCCGACGTCCGCCGCCCACTTGGTGATGCTGTCCCAGGAATTGAACGGCGCGTCATCGCCAGCAAACTGTGCCAGGAAAAGGGCCGGACCCTTGATCGTCTTCATGTCGTGAACCTCCTCGGCCGAGGAGAGAGGTGCATTCGCATGGGCCCTCCCCGGCGTTTGCGAACCGCGGATGTAATCCTTTACATCGGCACTATACGCGTGATGTAATCGTTTACAACAAAATTTAATTCGAGTCGTAAATTTAACTTTAGCGTCAGCACGTTGACGACCGGCCCAGCACGAAAGGCGGCCCGCCGCATGAAGACAAAAGCCCCAAGCATCCGTGATGTCGCCGCAGCGGCAGGGGTTTCCACGGCGACCGTGAGCCGCGCTCTCTCCTCCCCCGACAAGGTCAGCGCCCCCACTCGCGACGCGGTGTTCCGGGCGATCGAACAGACGGGCTACCGCCTCAACATCGCCGCGCGCAACCTGCGCAAGCGCGAGACCGGCGCGGTGGCGGTATTGGTTCCAAACCTCGCCAACCCGTTCTTCTCCGCGATTCTCTCCGGCATCGCCGCGGTGATGTCGGAAGCGGGCTACAACGTGCTGGTCACCGACACGACGCCTTTCGGTCGGGGCGATGGAGTGACGGGCCACCAGTTCCCTGCCTTTGCCAATGCACGCCACGTCGACGGGCTGATCGTGCTGGACGGGCTGCTGCCGGCCGAAGCGCTCGACAGTCTCGGACCGCCGCAGATCCGCCCCCCCACGGTCTATGCCTGCGAATGGAGCGAACTCGTCGACCGGCCTCGGGTCACGATCGACAACGTGGCCGCGGGCCAGGGCGCGGTGGAGCACCTCGTTGCGCTTGGCCACAGCAAGATCGGCCACCTCTGCGGCCCCCCCGAGAACGTGCTCACCCGGGAACGTTTGAAAGGCGCGCAAGCCGCGCTGGCGGCAGCGGGTCTCGCGATGGCGCCGGGCTGGGTCTATCCCGGCGACTTCTCGCTCGAAAGCGGCGCGCGCGCGGCCGATGCCTGGTGCGCGGCCCCGGATCGGCCAACGGCGGTGTTCTGTGCCAGCGACGTGATGGCGATCGGGTTTATCGGCGCGCTGATGCGGCGCGGGGTCAAGGTACCCGCCGAGGTCTCGGTGATCGGCTTTGACGATCTCGACATGGCGTCGCACTTCGTGCCGGCGCTGACGACGGTCCGCCAACCGCGCCCCGAGATCGGCCAGTCCGCAGCGCGGCTCCTGCTTGAACGGATGGATCTTTCGCCCGCCACCCGGGCGGCATCACCGGGGCCGCGGCTGGTGCTCCCAACCGAACTCGTGGTGCGCGAGACCACTGCGCCGCCGCCCGTCGGCTGAAGCCCGCGGCTTGCTTTTCTTTCGCCCCGCGGCATAGTCCCGCCATGGCAGGTCAGACCGAAACGATCCTCACACGGATCCTCGAAGGCATCGACCACGGCGATCTCGCGCCTGGCGACCCGATCGAGGAGAAAGCCCTCATCGCGGCCTATGGCGTATCGCGCACGCCGCTGCGCGAGGCGATCATCCGGCTCGAAGCGATGGGGCTGGTCGTGCGCCCGCCGCGCAAGGGCGCGATGCTGTTCAAGCCGACGCTCGAGGAGTTCCTCGCGATCCTCGAGGTGCATGCCAAGCTCGAGGGCCAGGCGGCAGGGCTCGCCGCGCGCCGGCGCGGGCCGGTGGAACTTGCCCGGATCGCGGAGATCGTCGCCGCCTGCGAGCGCCACGCGCAGACGCGGGGCAACGAGGATCCGGAGGGCTATTACCTGCTCAACCTGCGGTTCCACGAAGCGGTGGCGTTGGCTTCCGGCAACCCGTTCCTCGTCGAGATGATCAAGACCAACGCGCGCAAGCTGCTCGCCTATTACCGCGCGCGCTATCGCACCGCCGGCGCCATCGCCGCCTCGGCCCGCGACCACCGCGCATTGTTCGAGCTGATCCGGGACCGGAAGGCAGAGGCGGCCGAGACGTTCATGGTCGGCCACGTGCAGTTCGACCGGGTGACCGCCATGGACCTGCTCGCCGCGCTTGAGTGAGGCGCGAAGGCCCTTGGAAGGGCCTTTCGGAACGCGTTTCGAAACGCGTTTTCAAGCCGCTTCAAAGCGGCTTGCCTCAGCCCTGCGCCTGACGGAAGAAATCCATGATCCAACGGGCGACAGCTGCGTTGTCAGCCCTCTCGGCGAGCGAGTCCTGCGCCGACCGGGCGACCCCGGCGGGCAGCTTTGCGGCGTACTCTTCGATCAACGCCGTGACGAACGCATGCGTCATTTCGGGGTGGTACTGGGTCGTGAA
>DQCI01000197.1:0-9556 GCA_003545125.1 Paracoccaceae bacterium | reverse complement strand
TATTGGCGGACCTGGCCGGCCTCCATCCAGGGTGCGGGCGCCTTCACCTCCGTCGTTATCGTGCCGAAGACCCAGCCGCCCGGATTGTCCTCCACTGCGCCGCCGAGCGCGAGCGCGATCGCCTGGTGGCCAAAACACGCGCCGAACAGTGGCACACCCGCCGCCACCGCCTCGCGGATCAGCCCGAATAACCGGTCGAGCCAGGGGGCGAGGTCATTCACCGAAGCCGGGCTTCCGGTGATGATGAACCCGTCATGGGCTCCGACATGTTTGGGAAATCGTCCGTCCTTGACTGCATAAACCGGGAAGGCGCAGTCCGGGCACATCGGCGCGAGCGCCGCGCGCCATTTCTCGCCGTCGCCCGGATGCGCCGCGGCGAAAGGGCTCTCGTCGGTGTTGGTCATCAGGATGCCGATGCGCATGATTTCCTCGGTTTACATATTTAGCGGCGCCACTAATATATTTTACACCGCGCGATCGACAACCACAAACACACAACAGACCACCAACAGATAGGGGAGGCGCGAATGACCGTCTGGACACCGACCGACGACGGCCATGCAGATCTGTCGAACCATGACACCTTCACAGAAGGCCCCCCGCACAATACCTTCCGGCGGATGCGCCGCGAAGCGCCGTTGGAATGGACCGACTGGGACGGGGGCCTGGGCTTCTGGAACGTCACCCGGCAGGAAGACATCCTGAAGCTCAACCGCGACACCGCGCTGATGTCGTCGGCGCGCGGCATTCGGATGGAGGACCAGAGTTACGAGGAGTACCTCTCGCGTCGCACCTTCCAGGAAACCGATCCGCCCGAGCACATGGCCACTCGGATCAAGGTGGCGAAGGCGTTTTCGGCCCCGGTGGTGGCGGGGTTCGAAGCGCAGATCCGCAGGCTCTGCGACGAAATCCTCGACGCTACGCTCCAGATGGGCACCTTCGACGCGACCAAGGAGATCGCCCGGCAACTGCCGATGCGGATGCTCGGCCAGATCCTCGGCACGCCGGAGGAAGACCTGCCATGGCTGGTCGAGAAGGGCGACGCGCTCATCGCCAATACCGATCCCGACTTCACCGAGCATGTGCTCGACAAGATGGACACCGACGCCTACCGGCTGATGCCATTCAACTCGCCCGCCGGCGCCGAGCTTTTCGACTATGCCAAGGCGCTGATGGCCGAGAAGAACCGCACCGGCGATACCAACGGCGTGCTGCACATGATCCTGCAACCCGACAAGAACGGCGAGGTCTTGCCGGAGCTGGAGTTTCGCAACTTCTTCTGCCTTCTGGTGGCGGCCGGCAACGACACCACCCGGTATTCCATCGCCGCAGGCATCCAGGCGATGGCGCACCAGCCGGAGCTTCTGGGCAAGATGCAGGCGGGCGGCGAGGTCTGGCAAACCGCAGCAGATGAGATCATCCGCTGGGCCACGCCCGCGCTCTATTTCCGCCGCACCGCGACTCGGGATATCGAGATCCACGGGCAAAACGTACGCGAAGGCGACAAGGTGCTGTTCTGGTGGGCCTCGGGCAACCGCGACGAGACGGTGTTCGACGATCCGTTCCGGGTGAAGCTCGACCGGGCGCCCAACCGCCACGTCTCTTTCGGTCAGGGGGGCCCGCATGTCTGCCTCGGGATGCATCTCGCCCGGCTCGAGGTGCGGATCCTGTTCGAGGAACTGGCAAAGCGCATCAAGCGGGTCGAAGCCGCTGGACCACACCGCTTCCTTCGCTCAAACTTCGTCGGCGGGATCAAGGAATTGCCCGTGACCATCACCCCGGCCTGACCCGGCTTTGCCACCGACGGCCCCGGCCCCCGGAAGGAGCCAGACCCGATGAAAGACCGTCTGCGTGCGATGTTCCTCGACCATTTGTCGATCCTGCGCGGGAAGTACCTACCCGAACGGATGATCGCCGACGGCTCGACGCGGTTCTGCCGCTCGACCTTCGGGGTGCATTACGACAAGGACCTGCTCGACGCGCCGGGCGCGATGATGATGCAGGGGCTGCCCGACATGGAACTGGTGTGGAAGGCGGAAGGCATCCGCGACGGTTGGGAAGCCCACACCAAGGTGGTGCTGGGCGACCTGATGGATGAGGACGGCAGCCCCCTGCCCCTCGACGGGCGCGGCGCGCTGCGCAAGGCGGTGGCGGATTGGAGCGAGATCGGGCTGGAGCCGATGATCGGGATCGAGCTCGAATGCTACGCGATGCAGGGCAACGAGAACGGGCGGCTGGTGCCCTATGACGCGCCGGGCGGCGTGGTTTACGGCACCGGGCCGTTCACCGATCCTTTGCGTTTCACCGACGACATCTGGGAGCGCGCCGATGCGCTCGGCTTCAAGCTCGAGATGATGACCGGCGAATACGACAGCCCGCAATTCGAGTTCACCCTCACCTTCGATGCGGCGGTGAAGGCGGTCGACGACATCGTGCTGTTCCGCCAGATGGCCCGCGAAGTGGCGCTTGAGCATGGGATCGTGCTTACGTTCATGCCGAAACCGGTCGCCGAAGCGGGCGGGTCGGGCATGCATATCAACTTCTCCTTCCGGGACGCCGATGGCCGCAACGCGCTCGGCAATGGTGCGCACGGCGGCCCGGAGCATATGAACGACCTCGCCAGATCCTGCGTGGCCGGGCTGATGCATCACCACAAGGCACTCGCCGGGTTCACCGCGCCGACGGCCAACAGCTACCAGCGGCTGCAACCGGGCATGCTGGCGGGGTACTGGCGCAACTGGGGCGGCGACCACCGCAACGTCACCACCCGGGTCAGCGCCGAGGGCGGCGCCAAGCAACGGATCGAGCACCGGATGGCCGACGCCTCGGCCAACCCTTACGTCGCCGTGGCCGCGGTGCTGCAGGCGGCCCGTCTCGGGGTGACGGCCGGCTACCCCCTGCCGCCGGTCGAGACCGGCGACGGGTTCGACCGGACGGACGCAAAGGACGGCGTCGGCATTGACCTAAAACAGGTCATGCGCGACCTTGCCGCCGATACGCTGCTCGCCGAAGCCGTGGGCAAAGAGCTGGCCGAGCACCAGGTGTTCATGCGGCTCAAGGAAGAGAAGAAGACGCGCGACCTCGAAGGCGACGGCCTGCGCGATTTCTACGTGTACTACGTATGAGGGGCCCGATATGAAAGTAACCTGGGAACTGGCGGACGGAACCGAGATCGCCGCCGACGTCGCGCAAGGCACGACGCTGAAGGACGCGGCACTGGCGGCGGATGTGCCGGGCATACCTGGCGATTGCGGCGGCAACCTGTCCTGCGCCACTTGCCATGTGGTCGTGGCGGATGACTGGTTTGCGGCGGTCGGCGGCCCGGAGGCCACGGAGGATTTCATGCTAGATATCACCGAAGCGCCGCGCGAGGCCCATTCGCGGTTGTCCTGCCAGATCGAGATGTCCGCGAAGCTCGACGGGGTGCGGCTGAAGGTGCCCGCTGTGTGACGGCCGAAGCCGCTTCGAAGCGGCTTCGCGAACGCGTTTGGAAACGCGTTTGAAAAGGCCCTTTCCAAGGGCCTTGTCCCGAGGTGTCCCGAACTCGGACGGGGGGTCAACATATTGATTTCTTTATCGGTAGCGCTAACTTCACGCTTCGCCCACCGCGCTTGGGCGAACGACCCGCCGGCGGGTATTGCCTCCGGCGGGCGTATTTGTTGCCAAGAAAAAAGCGGCCTCAGAGTGCCCTGAACCCGGCCCCGAGTGCCGAAAGGATCACCTGGACGTCGTCCGCTGTCAGCACCAGCGGCGGCGAGAGGATGATGTTGGGGCCCGAGACCCGCACCATCGCGCCGGCCTGGTAGGCGATCTCCTGAACCTTGCCGATGGTGGCCTTGTCGATCGGTGTCTTGGTCTTGGGGTCCGCGACCAGTTCCAACGCGCACATCAGGCCCTGGCCGCCGCGGATATCGCCGCAGACCACGCATTGGCTTCCAATCGCCTGCAGCCCGGCGAAGAGTTCGGCGCCGCGGGCGGCGGCGTTCTCGGGCACGTTGAGGCGTTTTGTCTCGGCGAGGCAGGCCAGCGCCGCGGCCGCGCCGACCGGGTGGCCAGAATAGGTGTAGCCGTGGCCGATGGCGGCAGCCCCCGAGGTATCTTTTTCGAAAACCTCGGCCACGCCGTCGGCAATCATCACCGCGCCGAAGGGGAAGTAGCCGTTGGTGATCGCCTTGGCCGTGCACATGAGGTCGGGCTGGACCCCCCAGTGTCGCGAGCCAGTCCAGGACCCGGTGCGCCCGAAGGCGGTGATGACCTCATCGGCGATCAACAGGATGCCGTGCTTGGAACAGATCTCGCGCACGCCCGGCATGAAGCTTTTGTGCGGCACGATCACCCCGCCGGCGCCGAGGATCGGCTCCATGATGAAGGCGGCAATGGTGCCCGCGCCCTGAAAGACGATCTCGTCTTCAAGGGCCATGAGGCAAAGCCCGGCCAATGTCTCCGGATCGGTCTCGTTGAACGGGTTACGGTAGGTGTAGGGCGCGGGGATGTGAAAACAGCCCGGCAGGAGCGGCTCGTACTGGGTGCGGAAATTGGCGTTGCCGTTCACGCTCGCCCCACCGGTGTGAGTGCCGTGATAGCCCTTCTTCAGGCTGAGGTATTTCACCCGCCCGGGCTCTCCCTTGATCTTGTGGTACTGGCGTGCGAGCCGCAGCGCGGTTTCGACACTGTCCGACCCACCCGATGTGTAGAAGGCGCGGCTGAGCCCGTCGGGCGCGAAGAAGTCGCGCAATTCTTCGGACAGCTCGATGACCGCGTCGTTGGTGGTGCCGCGGAAGGTCGAGTAATAGGGCAGCTTGTCGAGCTGATCGGCGATCGCTTTCTTGACCGGATCGCAGGAGAAGCCGAGGTTGACGTTCCACAGGCCTCCCACCGCATCGACCACCTCGTGGCCGTCGACATCGGTGATCCGCACACCGCTGCCGCCGGTCACGATGGTGGGCGGATTGGCCTGCGAGTCGGCCGGGTGGGCCATCGGGTGCCAGAGCGAACGGGCGTTGTTTTCCTTGAGGAAATTGGCGGATTTCATGGGGAGCTCCCTGTGTGTGACCGGCCTTTGCGTGTTTGGCGCGCCGGGGGTCTGTCCTGTGCCGGGCACCGGGGGGCGGCGGCGATCTTGAAACGGGTGTCGGGCGCCTGCGCGCGCCCGGCCGGGCGGGGTGTGTCCTCAAAGCCATCCGGCCACGGAAAGCCGTCGGGCATCAGCCCGCCGAGCGCCGCGGTGAGGCGCGGGGCCTGGCGCCTGAGCGCGGCACGGATCGTCGCCCTGAGCGCATCGTCCATGCGCGCCGCCGGCGCCGCCACCGCGATCGCACCGATACAGTGCTGGTGGACATCGAACAGCGGCATCGCGTGTGAATGCACGTCTGTCTCGAAGCCGCCCTCGGACTCTGCGACGCCCTCGCGGCGGACCGGTTCGAGCGCCGCGCGGATCACCTCCGGATCGGTCCTGGTCTTGGCCGTGAACGCGCCGAGCTTGCCGCCCAGCGTCCGGTCGACGAAGGCGGGTTCGCAGAAGGCCAGAACCGCGAGGCCCGAGCTTGTCGCATGCAGCGCGAGCACCGGCGCGTCGCCCATCGTCACCAATGTGCCGTGGGCCTGGCTGTAGGCGAAGTCGAACAGAACCAGCTCACCGCCCTGCACCAAGGAGACATGCGCGGTTTCGCCGGTCTCGGCGGCAAGCTCCGCCAGCATCGGGCCGACCACCTCGCGCATCGGCACCGCCGCTTCGCGCAGCTGCGCGAGCCGCAGAACCGCGGGTCCGAGACGGTATTCACGCGCTGGTCCGGTCTGTTCGACGAAGCCATGCGCGGCGAGGTCGCTCATCAGCCGATGCGCGGTGGCCTTGTTGAACCCCGACCGGCGCGCCAACTCGCTCAACCCGATCTTGGGGGTCGATTGGGAGAAAAGATCCAGCAAAGATAGAGCTTTGGATGTCGTTCCCATGAGCGTTGGCCGGCCTCTCTGCACAATTTCGCAGCCGCCGTGCGCGCGGCCTGCGACAAGTTGTCCCATTTTTGTTGACAGATATGCGACGGCTCTGTCAACCTGATTGAGAACCGCCGGTTCAAATAATGAACCGCCCTTGCAAGGGCGTGAAACAGGGAGACATCCATGAAGACCCCTCACCTCCTGGGCGGGGGCTTGGCTCTTGCCATGGCCGCCATCGCCGCCCCCGCCGCCGCCGAGTATCCGCAAAAGCCCGTGAGCTTCATCGTGCCGTGGCCGCCGGGTGACCTCGAAGACGTGCTGACCCGGATGATCGCCGAGGATTTTGCCGCGGAGTATGGCGTGTCCGCCGCGGTGGTGAACAAGCCCGGCGGCGGCGGCGGCCCCTTCCCCGGCGCCATCGACGTGGCCACGGCCCCGGCCGACGGCTATACCATCGGGTCGTTCGTGCCCGCCGTTTCGGTGATCGGCCATGAGATCGGCATCGATGAGCTCAGCCCGGAGAAGTTCGACCCCATCGGCATCTTCCTCACCTACCCCTTCGTGATCGCCACCTCGAGCGATGCGCCCTATTCCACCATGGACGAATTGGCGGCGCATGCGATGGAAAACGACGTGGCTCTGGGCCATTTCGGCGACGTGCTGACGCCGACGCAGGTGACCAAGGCGCTGGCCGCCGTGAAGGGCTTCAGCTGGGGGTCCGACGCCGCTTTCGACGCGCTCGACTGCAACACACTCGCCTCGGGCGACGCCGACGTCATCAACACCACTTTGCAGCTGATCCTGCCGTGTCTCGACGACGTGAAGGTGCTGGTTTCCATCGCCGGCGAGCGGATCTCGAAAGTGCCGGACACGCCGACCATCGGCGAGGTCGAGGCCTCGCTCGACATCGCACTGTGGAACGGGCTGTTCGTCACCAAGGAGACGCCGCAGGACGTGCGCGACAAGATCGCCGCTGTGGCGATAAAGACGGTGATGAGCGACCGCGCCCAGGAGGTTGCCGAGACCACCGGTGCGCTCGTCTACTGGATGGACGCAGACGCCAGCGCCGCGCTGATCGAAACCGACAAGGCGACGCTCGCGACCATTGGCGGACTGATCGAGTAACCCTCCCAAGGGCTGCGGGTCGGGGCGCAGCGCTCCGGCCCGTGTTTCGCCCCGCATTGGGCAGGCCGCGAGGACAGCATGAACGACGATATCGGCGAGAGCGCGCGCGGCCCGAAACGCGGCCAGCTTCCGTTCGCGGTCGGGTTCCTTGCCGTCTCAGCCGTCCTTGCCGCGCTGTTGTGGGACCAGACGGCCTGGAAGGACGGCAAGGATCTGTTCAGCCAGGCGCGGTTCTGGCCTGCGGTCGGTGTCTTCGGCATGGTCGGCTTCACCGCGCTGCATCTGTGGCATCTGCCGCGCAAACGCTTCGCCCGCCCCGACCGGATCGAGGGCCGCAACTGGCTCTTCGTGCTTGAATTCGTCGGCTGGTTTCTCGCTTACGTCTGGCTGGTGCCACTGATCGGTTACCTGCCGGTCACCCTCGCCTTCGCTGCCGCCTTGACGTGGCGGATGGGCTACCGCAGCCCCAAGATGCTGGGGATCTCGCTGCTCTTCGGCCTTGCCGTGGTGGTGCTGTTCAAGGGGTTCTTGCAGGTCAGGATCCCTGGCGCTGCGCTCTACGAGCTTCTGCCGGGCACGTTGCGCAATTTTTTCATCCTCTATCTCTGAGGCGGACGGATGGAGCTCCTCACCGAATTCCTCGCCCAGGTCCAGGCCTCCTCCGGCATCCTGATGCGCTGGGACGTCGGCTTGGCGCTGTTGGTCGGCTCGGTGGGCGGGGTACTGATCGGGGCGATCCCGGGCGTTGGCCCCGCCGTCGCGATCGCCATCCTGCTGCCCGCGACCTTCTCGATGGACCCGATCGTCGGGCTCACGGTGCTGCTCGGCATCTACGGCTCGTCGATGTACGGCGGCTCGATCCCGGCGATCCTGATCAACACGCCGGGCACGGCGGTGAACGCGCTCACCACCTATGACGGGTTCCCGATGACCACCCGGGGCGAGGCACGCCGGGCGCTGTCGCTGGCCTATTCGTCCAGCTTTTTCGGCGGGATCTTCTCGGTCTTCTGCCTGATCCTGCTGGCCCCGGTACTGGCCAAGATCGCACCGATGTTCGGCTCGCGCGAGATCTTCCTCGCAGCCCTGCTTGGCATCATCCTCGTGGTGACCGCGCACCGGCGTCAGGCGCTGATCGCCGCCGCCATGGCGTGTCTCGGCATCTGGCTTTCGACCATCGGGCTGCATCCTGCGACCTACTCGAAACGCTACACCTTCGACCAGGCCTGGCTGTCGTCCGGCGTCAACCTGATTGTTGTGGTGCTCGGCCTGTTCGCCCTCAGCCAAGCCTTCATCCTGCTGATGGGCGACGATGAAAAAATTCGCCTCACCAAGCTCAAAGGCTCGTTCTTTCAGGGGTTCCGCGAGCTTTTGCGCCACCCGCGTGTGGCCGGCGTGTCGGCGAGTTTCGGCGTGGTGATGGGGATGATCCCCGGCGTTGGCGAGTTTACCGCGCAGTTCATGTCCTACACCTACGCGCAGAAATCCTCCAAGCGCCCCGAGGATTTTGGCCACGGCTCGTCGGAAGGCCTGATCGCCGCCGAGACCGCCAACAACGCCGTGCCGGGCGCGGCGATGATCCCGCTGCTGGCCCTCGGGATCCCGGGCGAAGCGCTCACCGCGATGATGCTGAGCGTGTTCTATGTCCACAACGTCACCCCCGGCCCGCAGCTGTTCCAGAACGATATGGACTTCGTGGTCGCGCTCTACCTTGCGCTGTTGATCCTGAACGTGCTGGTCGTGGCCTTCCTGCTGGTCGCGACGAACCAGCTCGTCAAAGTGGTGAAGATCCCCAACCGCTTCCTTGGTGTTGCTATCCTCACGCTGTCCTTCGTCGGCGTCTACTCTTTGCGCAACTCCTTTTCCGACTGCCTTCTGGCCGCCGGGTTCGGTGTGTTCGGGTACATCCTCAAGCGCCTTGATCTGCCGGTGGTGCCGATCGTGCTTGGCATGGTGCTTGGCAACATCATGGAAGTGAAACTCCGCTCGGCGATGGCGCGGGTAAAAACCCCGCTCGATTTCATCGACCGCCCGATTGCAGCGATCCTGTTTGCCCTCATCCTTCTCGTGCTGGCCCTGCACGTCCGCCGGGTCATCCTCGACAGAAAACAAAGAAAGGCCCGCGCATGGTCGACCAGTCACGCATCGACGAGCTTCGCCGCCAACCTGTCGCGCCGCAGAAGCTTTTTATTGACGGAACGTGGCAAGCGGCTGCGGGCGAAGCGCTCGAAGTTCTCTCGCCCATCGACGGACGAGAGCTGACCACGCTCGAATGCGCGCAGCCTCGGGACGTCGACCGCGCGGTCGCGGCGGCGCGGCGCGCCTTCGATGACGGGCGCTGGTCGCGCCGCGCGCCGGGAGAGCGCAAGAAGGTGCTCTTGCGCCTCGCCGAGCTGATCGAGGCCCATGCGCTGGAGCTGGCCGTGCTCGGGGTGCGCGACAACGGCACCGAGATCTCGATGGCGCTGAAGGCCGAGGCGGGCTCGGCGGCGGCGACGTT
>DQCI01000291.1:6567-7610 GCA_003545125.1 Paracoccaceae bacterium | reverse complement strand
GGTGGTGTGGACAATCCCGACCGGATCAGTGCCAAGGTCGCCAGCGCGCTGCGCGCCCGCACCGGCCCGCTTGCCGAGGCCGAGCCGAACCCCGTTGCACCTGCCTCGGAACCGGTCTCGCCGGTCTCTGCCGCCATTGCCCGTGCGGCCGCCCGCACCCACGGTGCCGCCGCAGACGGGATCCGGCCCGAACCGCCGGTTCTGCGCCCCGATCCGCTCGGTGCACCGCCCGTCGAGAGCGACCCGATCTGGGAGCCGGACCCGGAAGCCGATTTCGCGTTGGACGATCCGGCGCTTGGCGGTCTGCCCGACCCCGCCGCGCAGAAAAGCCCGCCAGCGGTGCCGGAGCCGAAGAAGGTCGTCCAGCACAGCACCCGCAAGGTCGCCAAGTCGACCCGGGCGATCCAGGAAGCCCAGCCGGCGCTCAATTTCGGCGACCAGGCGCACACCTACGAGCTGCCGCCGCTCAACCTGCTCACCGACCCGGGCACGATCGAACGCCACCACCTGCCCGACGAGGCGTTGGAAGAAAACGCGCGCATGCTCGAGAACGTGCTCGACGATTACGGCGTGAAGGGCGAGATCGTCTCGGTCCGCCCGGGCCCGGTCGTCACCATGTACGAGCTCGAGCCCGCCCCCGGCCTCAAGGCCAGCCGGGTGATCGGCCTGGCCGACGACATCGCGCGGTCGATGTCGGCTCTGTCCGCGCGGGTCTCCACCGTGCCCGGCCGCAGCGTGATCGGCATCGAACTGCCCAATGCGCACCGGGAAAAAGTGGTGCTTCGCGAGATCCTGTCGGCGCGCGATTTCGGCGACACGGGGCAGCGGCTGCCGCTGGCGCTGGGCAAGGACATCTCCGGTGCGCCGATCATCGCCAACCTGGCCAAGATGCCGCACCTGTTGATCGCGGGCACCACCGGGTCCGGTAAATCGGTGGCGATCAACACGATGATCCTGAGCCTGCTCTACAAGCTTTCGCCTGAAGAATGCCGGCTCATCATGATCGACCCGAAGATGCTGGAACTCAGCGTCTACGACGGCAT
>DQCI01000291.1:4623-6545 GCA_003545125.1 Paracoccaceae bacterium | reverse complement strand
CTGAAATGGGTCGTCGGCGAGATGGAAGAGCGCTACCGCAAGATGTCCAAGATGGGCGTGCGCAACATCGAGGGATACAACGGCCGGGTGAAGGAAGCGATGGACAGGGGTGAGACGTTCTCGCGCACCGTCCAGACCGGTTTCGACGAGGAAACCGGCGAGCCGATCTTCGAGACGGAAGAATTCGCGCCCGAGAAGATCCCCTACATCGTCGTCGTGGTCGACGAGATGGCCGACCTCATGATGGTCGCCGGCAAGGAGATCGAAGCCGCCATCCAGCGCCTCGCGCAGATGGCGCGGGCCTCCGGCATCCACCTCATCATGGCCACGCAGCGGCCCTCGGTCGATGTCATCACCGGGACCATCAAGGCCAACTTCCCGACCCGGATCTCCTTCCAGGTCACGTCCAAGATCGACTCGCGGACCATTCTGGGCGAGCAGGGCGCCGAACAGCTTCTCGGCATGGGCGACATGCTGCACATGGCCGGCGGCGGTCGGATCATGCGTGTGCACGGGCCGTTCGTGTCCGACGAGGAGGTCGAGGAGATCGTCTCCTATCTCAAGAGCTACGGCGCGCCCGAGTACGTGTCCGGCGTGGTCGAGGGGCCGGACGATGGCAGGGCCGCCGACATCGACGCCGTGCTCGGCCTTGATACAGGGGGCAATACCAACGGCGAAGACGCGCTCTATGACCAGGCCGTGGCGATCGTCATCAAGGACCGCAAGTGTTCGACCTCGTATATCCAGCGCAAGCTCGGGATCGGCTACAACAAGGCCGCGCGCCTGGTCGAACGGATGGAAGACGAGAACCTGGTGAGCGCCTCCAACCACGTCGGCAAGCGCGAGATCCTGGTGCCGGAGCAGGCGTAACACGGAGGTCTGAGCGGGGCTCGGTGCGGGCCTGAAACAGACCCGAACCCGGCGTGATATCGCCTAACGCGGGTCACATGCGCGACAACAGGTCTGGGCAGGCTGGACTTGTCCGCTGAACAACCCAAGTTAGGGGCCATGACCATGACCCGCATTCTTCTCGCGCCGCTGCTCCTGGCGCTCACAGTCCTCCCGGCGATCGCGCAGCAGCTGTCGCTCAACGAAATCTCGCGCTATCTCAACGGCCTGACCACGCTCGAGGCGGATTTCACCCAGATCAATTCCGACCAGACGATCTCGACGGGGGTGATCAAGATCCATCGCCCCGGCCGCGCGCGGTTCGAGTACAACCCGCCGGACGAGACCCTGGTGATCGCCGGCGGCCAGCAGCTCGCGGTGTTCGATGCCAAATCCAACACCGGCCCCGAGCAATACCCGCTGAAGGAAACCCCGCTCAACCTGATCCTCGCCCAGAACGTCGATCTCAACCGGTCGGGGATGGTCGTCGGGCACAGCTACGACGGCACCGCCACCACGGTCACGGCGCAGGATCCCGACTACCCCGAATACGGCACTATCCGGCTGATGTTCACCGCCAACCCGGTGGAGCTTCGGCAGTGGATCATCACCGACGGGTCGGGGGCCGAAACGGCGGTGATCCTCGGCGACGTCAGGACCGGGCTGAAATACCCGACTGCGACCTTCTCGATCAACGCCGAGGTCAGCAAACGCGAGCGATAGGCCGGGCTTCGGTCACAGCAGGCGGGGCGTGCCAGACGCGCCGCCCCGGTGGCCGCACGCAAGCACGGCGGGGCCCAACCAACGGTTGACCGGGACCTCCCGTCTTGGGCGCCGACCCTGTGCCGGTTCGCAAAGACGCTCCGGCCTCAGTCTTCCAGCTTGCGGGCTTCGTCCACCAGCATGATCGGGATGCCATCGCGGATCGGGAAAGCAAGCCTGGCGGGTTCGGAAACGAGCTCTTGGCGGCTTGCATCGTAGACCAGCCGGGACTGTGTCAGCGGACACACCAGCGCTTCGAGCATGCGCCTGTC
>DQCI01000291.1:4150-4467 GCA_003545125.1 Paracoccaceae bacterium | reverse complement strand
GCCAGCGAGTTCACCAGCAACTCGTCCTCGGCCTCTTTCAAGCTGTCCCAATCGGTGCGCAACTCGGCCAGATCGAGGTAGCGTGCGAGGATGTCGAGGAACGGTTCGCGCTCGAAGCCCTCGTCGCGCTCCGTCGGCCCGAGGTCGCGCTCGAACCCGTCCCAGCTCACTGCGGCTTTGATATAGGGCGTGAACCCGTCCTCGTGCGCCCCCAGCCGGAACCGGCTGATCCCGGTCAGGGTGATCATGTAGCGGTTGTCGTCGGTCTCGTTGAACGTCGTCACCCGACCGGCACAGCCGATCGAATGCAGCCGCTC
>DQCI01000291.1:2162-4017 GCA_003545125.1 Paracoccaceae bacterium | reverse complement strand
CCAAGGCGTCGAAGATCGTGAACAGCTGGGTCTTGGCGGCGCCGTCGTTCCAGCCCGCGTCGCGCCGGACGATCTCGAGCAGAGCGTCCACCGCCGCATCGACCTCGCCTGCCGCGTGCAGCGCCTGGGCAAGCTCGAACCGGGCTTCGGCGTCGGTGGGGTCGGCCTCGACCTTGGCGCGCAGATCGTCGAGCGGGCCGGCGTTCTCGGCCTGACGCGCGAGCGCGATTTTGGCGTGTGCCCCTTCGATTTCCGCGGCGTGCGATATTTCCGCCGGTGCGCCGTTCAGCACCGCTTCAGCGTCTTCGAGCGCGCCTTGCGCGATCTTGACTTCCGCGAGCCCGGCGTAGGCTTCTGCCATCTTGTCGTCTTCCTCGAGGATCGCGGCGAAGGTCTGGGCGGCATCGTCCAGCGCGCCCGCTTCGAGCATCTCCTGGGCCGCGGCGATGGCCTGGGCGAGCGGGCCTTCGCTGGCGAGGGCGGCCATCTTGGCGACGAATTCGTTCACCTGGCTCTGCGGCAGAGCCCCCTGAAACCCATCGACCGGTTGGCCGTCGAAAAAGGCATAGACGGTGGGGATCGACTGGATCTTCAACTGGGCCGAGACCTGCTGGTTCTCGTCCACATTGATCTTCACCATCTTCACCTTGCCGCCGGCGGCGTTCACCGCCGCTTCGAGCGCCGGGCCGAGCTGTTTGCAGGGGCCGCACCAGGGCGCCCAGAAGTCGACGATGACGGGAACCTCCTTTGAGGCCTCGATCACGTCTTCCATGAAGGTCGCCTCAGAGATTTCCTTCACCAACCCGTCCGTCGCGCCTGTCGCGCCCTGCTGTCCAATCTCAAGCATGTCTTTTGTCCTCATGTTCTCGTGTTGGCCCCTATATGGGCTGCTTTGCGACGCCCTCCAACCCCGTCGGGCCGTCGCGACGCTTTACCTCAGGCTTGCGGCTTCCTAGAGCAAAAACGGGTCGGACTGAAACAGTCTGATCCCCGGGTTTTTCTCAGACTCTTGAATCCGGATCAAAATGCCTTTTTGGGGGTGTTTCAATCTCAAACGATTTTGATCTAGCATCGAGCATGAAGGAACAGAAAGTCCTGCCCATGGCACATACACTCCTGGTCTTCGGCGATTCCAACAGCCACGGCTCGCCGCCCATCGTTACCCCCGGCGAATACCTGCGTTTCGACAGCGCGATCCGCTGGCCCCGGGTCATGGCGCGGGCGCTGGGCGAAGGCTGGGCCATGGTCGAAGAGGGCCTGCCGGGCCGCACCACCCAGTTCGACGACCCGATCATGGGCGCGCACATGAACGGCCGGACCGGTCTCAGGATCGCTTTGGAAAGCCATGGGCCGATTGATCTGCTCGCCCTGATGCTCGGCACCAACGATGCGAAGACGCGGTTCAACCCGACACCGGACCGCATCGTGGCGGGCATCGCCGGGCTCGTCGACATCGCTCTCTCGGAACCGATGCAGACCCGCCACGATGGGTTCGAGGTGCTGGTGATCTGTCCGCCGCCGGTGGAAGAGGTCGGGCCGATTTCAGGCGAGTTCCTTGGCGGTGCCGCCGTCAGCGAAGGTGTCGCCCCGGTGCTCGCCGCTCATTGCGCGGCCCGCGGCGTGGCGTTCTTCGATGCGGGCAGCGTGATCGAGGTCAGCGGTCAGGACGGTGTGCATTTCGAACCCGACGCGCACCAGGCGCTGGGCCTGGCGGTCGCCCGGGTCATCGAGGGTATGTAGCGCTTCGCGGCGGCTTCGCCCGGCAAAACCAAGTTAGCGCTAACCTGAACATTATCAGTAACTTGACCCCCCGTCCGAGTTCGCCCACCCTTCGCCCGGCCCCCTTCTTTGGTTC
>DQCI01000291.1:0-2093 GCA_003545125.1 Paracoccaceae bacterium | reverse complement strand
AGGGGTCCAGAGTCAGGGGTCCAGGGTCAGAGTCCGGCCCCCGGTCCTGTCCTCGCCGCCCCTGGCCCTACAGATCGAAGGTTGCGAACACCGGCGCGTGGTCCGACGGCTGCTGCCAGCCCCGGACCGCGCGCAGTACCCGGCTCGAATGCCCCGCGGCGGCGATGTCGGCGGTTGCCCAGATATGGTCGAGCCGCCGGCCCTTGTCGGCCGCGTCCCAGTCGGGCGCGCGGTAGGACCACCAGGAATAGAGGTTGCCGTCGGGGATATCCTTGCGGGTGATGTCCACCCAGCCGCCGGCGCTCTGGACCTCGGCAAGCTTCTCCACCTCGACCGGCGTGTGGCTCACCACCTTGAGGAGCTGCTTGTGGTTCCACACGTCGTCTTCACGCGGTGCGATGTTGAGGTCGCCTACGAGGACCGATTTATTGAACCCTTCCTCGCGGAACCAGTCGCGCATTTCGCTGAGATAGTCGAGCTTCTGGCCAAACTTCTCGTTCACCGCGCGGTCCGGTTTGTCGCCGCCGGCGGGCACGTAGAAGTTGTGGATGACGACCCCGTTTTCCAGTCGCGCCGCGGCATGGCGGGCATGGCCGAGCCCTGCGAAATCCTTGTCGCCCATGTCTTCCACGGGCAGTTTCGACAGGATCGCCACGCCGTTGTAGCCCTTCTGGCCGCGCGCCACGACATGGCCGTAACCGAGCGCCGCGAAGCCCTCGAGCGGCATCTTCTCGACCGGGCTCTTGCACTCCTGCAGGCACAGCACATCCGGCGCCTCCTCGCGCAGCAGCCGTTCCACGAGGCCCGCGCGCAGGCGAACCGAGTTGATGTTCCAGGTGGCGAGGGTGAAGCTCATGGGGTCCTCCGAAGCGACGTGCGGCGGAGCCTAGCGGCAATCCTCCGGGGGGAAAACCGGTTCCTTTTTCCTTGGCCGAAATACTCCGGGGAGTTTGGGGGCTGGCCCCCCGACCCGGGCCTTACCGGTAGCTCACCACTTCCCACTCGACCGCATCCGCATCGCGGAAATAGAACCGCCGTCCGGGCTCGTAATCGGCATGATTGTGCGGGACAAATCCGGCAGCCTCCACCCGGGTCTCCGCGGCGTCGAGGTCGTCGACAACCACACCGATGTGGTTGAGACCGCCATGTACGTAATAGCTTTCGGCTGCGGGTTCGGTCTGCTTCGGCGGGGAATAGAGCGCTACGTAGTCGTCCTCGCTGCCGACGTGCCAACTCGTGCCGTCATGGATGCTCCCGCCCTTCCAGCGGACGTGCCACCCGAAGACCTCCCCCAGCCAGGCGGCGGTCGCTTCGGGATCGCTCACCGTGATGTTCACATGTTCCAGACGTGGCATCGTTTTCTCCTTGATTCGATTGCTTCAACGCTGGTCTAGTTCCTCAAGCCCACTTGAGTTCAAGAGGTATCTCATGACCCCGCGCGCAAAGGAAATCAGCATCGGTGAGCTTGCCCGCCGCACCGGCCTCGCGCCGTCCGCGATCCGCTACTACGAGGACGAAGGTCTGGTGCATCCCGAGCGCACCGCAGCCGGGCAACGCCGGTTCCTGCGCTCGGACATCCGGCGGCTGTCCTTCGTGATGATCGCCCAGCGGCTCGGCTTTGCACTCTCCAGGATCCGTGAGCTGCTGCAAGACCTGCCGGACCGGCGCACGCCCAACGCGCGGGACTGGTCGCGGATATCAACCGAGATCCGCGGCGAGCTTGACCAGCGCATCGCCCAGCTCGAGCGGCTGCGCGACACACTCGATGGCTGTATCGGCTGCGGGTGTTTGTCGCTGGAGACCTGTGCGCTCTACAACCCCGACGATATCGTCGGCGCGGAGGGCACGGGCCCCCGGTTTGTGGTCGACACAGAAAAAAGGCCCGGGCGAAGCCCGGGCCAGTCCAACAGGGAGGATCCCGCATCATAACCCCGACGCGGCCAGGGGATTCTATCTGTTCGGGCAAGAAACATTACCCGGGTCAAGCATACCTTACCCCGAAAACGCGGCGGGATTAAGTCCGCTTTCAGACCCTGTTGCCGTCATGCCACAAGCCGGTAGCCGCCGCTTTCGGTGACCAGCAACCGGGCGTT
>DQCI01000285.1:5330-11501 GCA_003545125.1 Paracoccaceae bacterium | reverse complement strand
CCGTAGCGTTTGAGCTTCTTCAGATCGATCCGTGTCAGCGCCAGCCCGGTCACCCGGATGCCGCCATCGGTCATCATCCGGAGCCCCGCCAGCACATCGCGCTTCGGCGTTGCGTTCCATTCCACCGCGTAGATCACCGCGTCGGCGAATTTCGCCACCACCCGCGCGTCCGGCACCAGCAGCACCGGCGGCGTGTCGATGATGACCACGTCGTAACTCCGGCGCGCCTCGGCGATCAGCGTCCGGAACCGGCTCGACGAGAAAACGTCCGCCGCGTTCATCGCCGCACGTTCGCCCACCAGCACGTCGGCATCGATCAGGTAATTGCGCTCGACCGCCTGGGCGAGGTCCAGCTCGCCCGACAGCACCGCCAGCAGTCCCTTCGTCTTCTTCAGGTCGAGGTAGTCGCGAAACACCCGGTGGCGGATGTCGCCTTCGATCAGCAGCACCCGCTTGCCGAGCCCGGTGAAGTTCTGCGCCAGTGCGATCGCGGTGGTGGTCTTGCCCTCGTCCGGCAGCGACGAGGTCAGCATGATCACCTGCGGCGCCTGGTCGAGGTTCGACATCAGCAGCGAGGTGCGCAGGTTGCGCACCGCCTCCGCCGCCATCGAGGTCGGCTTCTCGACGAAGTAGCTCAGCACCTCGCTCTTTTCCACCCGTGGCACCAGCGGGATCTGCCCCATCACCGGGCGCCCCGTCGCCGTCTCGAGCTCCGGCGCGCTGCGCAGGCCCGTGTGCAGGATTTCCCAGACGAGCACCAGCCCGGTTCCCACCACCAGTCCGGCGACCAGCGCCAACGCGACGATGCGCGACTTCACCGGCGAGGAGGGGCCGCCCGGCACTGCCGCCGCCGAGATGATCCGGCTGTCGGCGCGCAGATTGCCCTGCTGGGCCGACAGTTCCTTGAGCCGACCGAGGAAGTATTCGTAGATCGTGCGCGACGCCATCACCTCGCGTTCGAGCTGCTGGTAGGCCACCAGGTTGTCGGACTGGCGCGCGTAGTCGCGCCGGAGCACCGCGACCGAGCCTTCGAGCGTCTCCGCCTGGTTCCCGGCGCGCGCCTGCATCACCTCGGTGCGCGCCCGCACCGTCTCGACCCGGGCCGCGATCTCTTCATCCGGCGCGTCCTGGGCGACCAGCCGCTCCAGCGTGGCATCGCCCGCCGCGTCCGCCGCCGCCGTCCAGTCGCCGACGGCCGCGGCCGCGGCCAGCGCGCTCAGCCGGGCCGCGAGCATGCTCTCGCGGGTCCGGAGCTCCGCCAGCCGGTCGCGCGCGTCGTCCACACGCAGGTTCAGCGCCTGGAGTTCTTCCGCCCGGATGATCCGGTTCTCGGAGGCAAAGGCCTCGACCTCGCTCTCCGCCGCCTCGAGCTCTGCCTGCAGCGTGCCCAATCGGTTGGTCAGCCACGCGGTCGCCTGTTCGGTCGCCCGGTACTTCACCTCGATCTGGTCCTCAATGTAGAGCCGCGCATGGGTATTGGCGATCAGCGCCGACTTCTCGGGGTCCGTCGTCGTCACCGCGATGTTGAACAGGTAGCTCTCCGGCTCGGTCCGCACCCGCAGTCCCGACAGAACCCGGTCGATCATCGCGTCCATCTGCCGTCGCGTCGGAACCGCTTCGGCCGCCGTGTCGGAGAGCGTCTCCTCGGCCGGCGTCTCTTCGGCACCGCCGGGCACCGCGCCTTCCATCTCGCCGGTCGCCCGGGCGCGCGGGTTGAACTCCGGATCCGACACGAGATCGAGCTCCGCCACCAGCTTCTCGATCAACCCCCGCGAGCGCATCACGCCCAACTCCGTGTTGATCGTGCCCAACGTCCCCGGAAGCCCGGTCACGACGCCTGAGATATCGAGCACGTTCTCGTCGCGCGTCTCCATCGCCACCACCGCATGCGCGGTGTACATCGGCACCGCGGCTACGTTCGCCTGGTACCACCCCCAGCCGAATGCGATCAGGGTCGTCAGCACGATCCAAAGCTTGCCACGCCACAGACCCCGCGCGAGGCCCAAAAGATCGATCTCGTCCTCCCGCGGTCTGTCCGTCCCCAAAACCCCGAACTGCCCGGCGCTCAAAGGCGCTTCCCGTGTCATCATATAGCCCATGCACTGCTCAATCCGTTTCCGAAACCGGGATTTCCGCCCGGGAAACAATACCGCCGAAACGGCAAGACCTTATCCAAACAAATAACGGCGAAAGAATGGCGAATACCCAAAACGTCAGGCATCGGCGAACCTCGGTACGGCATGCGCCTGCACACTGGGGGTGGGCCGACCCGAAAACGTCCAAAAGAGATCGCGGGGCCGTCGAAATCCCGACCTGATTCAACGGTAGCGGGATCGGGCGGACATTGTTCGCGGAGAAGCCGAGGTGAGTATGGCCGCTCGAAACGACGATTCCCAGGAAGAGACCTGTTCGCGACGCGAAGTCCTGGCAGCGCTTGCCAAGTACTCCGCAGCTCTTGGTGGCGCAACTGCGACCATCGTTACCGCTGACGGTCTGGTCAGCGCAGCCTCGGCTTATTGGTCGCCGGAGAAGTGGGCAAGGTTCTGCAGCAAAAATCCGACTCACTGGAAGTGTACCGGCCGTAGCAATTCGAGCAATGGCGGTGGCAACAACAAGCGTGTCACATTTTGACAAGCCGCGCCGGCGAACGCCGGGCGCAGGCGGCCCGAAAGCGATCTGCCGTCCGCAAACGGGCTGTGCATTGAGACAGTGAACGAATGCCGGTAATGTTCGCCGGTCCCCCACCGGTCGGGCGATGCCGAACCGCGGGTGGCGAGACCGTGCCGCCGCATGTGTCCGGGACCCATTTCGGAGCGCGCGCCGTGTTTGCCAACGAAACATCTCAAGTTCCGGCAGCCATGTCGTCGCCCGGCCCGCGCGCCGCCCGGCCGGCCGCGCTCCCCCGGGCAGACCGCCTTGCCTGACATGCCGCAGCGTGCCGATACCACCCCGGCGGACCTCGCCGAAGCGCTCTCGCAGGTCGAAAGCCTGCCGCTCGGCGACACGGTCATCGTGCACAACCGCGCGAGCGGCGCGATGGTCGCGACCAACGCGTTCGGCGCGATGCTGATCGATCATCTGCGCGCGACGCCGGATGCCGAGGCGGCGGTTGGGACCATTGCGGCGGCGCTGGATCTGCCGGCGGGCGACGTGCGGGGCGCGGTCGAGGGGACGATGGCGCGGTGGGTCTCGGACGGGCTGTTCCTGACCGCGCTGCGCCCGTTTCCGATGGCGGTTCCCCACCGGCCGGTGGAAGCCGGTGTCACACGGAGCCTGGCACTCGGAGACCGCGCGGTGATCCTGCACAGCGAGGATGCCGCCCTCGTCGATGACCTCGACCGGGCGCTCGCCCCGATGGGATTGGCCACGGTTGCCGGCGCGGCCGGTGAGGCCCCGGTGCGGCTCGACGTGATCGAGGAGGACGAAGGCTACGGGGTGTTTCGCCACGGCGCGCCGATCTGGGGCGTGGCGGGGTACGAGCTGACGCGCTTCCATCTGCTGCGCGAGATCATGGATGCGCTCTGCGGGCCGGAACGGGTGTCGGCTCATCTGCACGCCAGCGCCATGTCGGTGAAGGGGGCGGGGCTTGTCTTCGCGGGGGCGAGCGGCAGCGGCAAGTCGACGCTCGCGACCTTGCTGCTCGGGGCCGGTGCGGCCCAGGCGGCGGACGATCACGTGGCGATAGACATCACCGGCGAAGCGCTGCTCGCCTTCCCGACGCGGCCGAACCTGAAGCCCGGCGCATCGCAGTTGCCGCAGGTGCGCGCCGTCATCGCCGCCGAGGGGGACGGGCAGGGGGCGTTCGTCCCGAGGGCGCGGGTACCGGTGGGCACGGGCGTGCGGCTCGCGGGGCTGGTGTTCCCGCGTTACGCGCCCGACGGCGACAACGCCTTGACGCCCCTCGCCCCCGACGCGGCGTTGCGTGAGCTGATCCAGACCGGCAGCCGGGTATCGCGCAACACGCGGTCGATCGCGCCGCTCCTGCACGCCCTCAGCGCGCACCCGACCTGTCGGCTGACCTATCGCGACACCGATTTCGCGATCGCGCAATGTCTGTCGCTATTTGATAGCTGAGCCAAACACCGGCCGCGCCCGCACCGTTTCCAATCGCGCGACAGACCCTTGCCGCCTTGCGGGCTTTCATGCGTTTCACTGGACCCGAAACCTGCGTATACAGCCTTGGTAGCGCAGCCCGCCGGAAGCGGGCGCACCATCAGGTGGAGAGTTGAGATGAAAATCGCGGTTGTGGGTCTGGGGTATGTGGGCCTGTCGAACGCCGTGCTGCTCGCGCAGAACCACGCGGTTGTCGCCGTCGACATCACGCCGGAACGCGTGGCGATGGTCAACGCGCGCACTTGCCCGATCGAGGATGCCGAGCTCGAGGACTACCTGGCAAACCGCAAGCTCGACCTCACCGCCACCACCGATCTGGAAGCGGCGGTGACCGGCGCGGCCTTCGTCATCGTGGCGACGCCGACGGATTACGATCCGGTCGAGAACTTCTTCAACACCGCCTCGGTCGATGCGGTCACCAGGATCGTTCTCGAGGCCGCCCCGGATGCGGTCGTGGTGATCAAATCGACCATCCCGGTCGGCTACGTGAACCACATGCGCGCCGAACTGGGGAGCGACCGGATCCTGTTCAGCCCGGAATTTCTGCGCGAGGGCCGGGCGCTCTATGACAACCTGCACCCGAGCCGCATCATCGTCGGGGAACGCAGCGCGCGGGCGGAGGCTTTCGCCGGGCTTCTGGTCGAGGGCGCGATCGAGGACGATATCGCGCTTCTGTTCACCGATGCCGACGAGGCCGAAGCGATCAAGCTTTTTGCCAACACCTATCTCGCGATGCGGGTGGCCTTCTTCAACGAGCTCGACAGCTATGCCATGGCCGGCGGCATGAACACACGCCAGATCATCGAGGGGGTCGGCCTCGACCCGAGGATCGGCGCCCATTACAACAACCCGTCCTTCGGGTATGGTGGCTATTGCCTGCCCAAGGACACCAAGCAGCTTCTGGCGAATTACCAGGAGGTGCCACAGAACCTGATCCGCGCCATCGTCGACGCCAATCGCACCCGCAAGGACTTCCTCGCCGACGAAGTCGTGCGGCGGGCGCCGAAGGTCGTCGGCATCTACCGGCTGGTGATGAAGGCCGGGTCGGACAATTTCCGCCAGTCGTCGATCCAGGGCATCATGAAACGGATCAAGGCGAAGGGGATCGAGGTGATCGTCTATGAGCCGGTTCTCGAAGCGGACGACTTCTTCCACTCCCGGGTGATCGGCGATCTGGGTGCCTTCAAGACCGAGGCCGACCTGATCCTTGCCAACCGGTTGACGTCGGACATCGCGGATGTCGCCGACAAGGTCTTCACACGCGATCTGTTTGGAAACGACTGAACCCGGCGACGGCAGATGAGCCGGGCGCGACCGGCGCGCGCGCTGCGCGGACTGCACCGGCCGTGCGCTCGGTGAACGGCGACAGGCGGCATTCGGTCGCAGAGCGTACCGACACCAGCGGTCTCCCGGTGTCACGATCCGCCCGCACAGCGGGACGCACAGCGGGTCTTCGACGCTTGCGGTAACGCCCGGGTAACCTGCCCGCGGTGAGATGCGCGGGGGCGGGGGGCGGTGCCTGCGCCCGAAACACGCGATGCACACGGAGCTGTTTGTTGCACCTGTAACCGGCATCGCCATATAGACTTGGCCGGACAGACGGCGAGACCGATTGGAGACGACGTGGAAAGCAGTGAATACATGGCGAAGGCCACGTCAGGTCTGGCCCGGCATGCCCGGACGGTCTGGCTTGTCTCGACCCTCGCCATCGCCGTCCTGATCGGCATCCTGACACTCACGCCGACCCCGCACCTGCCGCGCGGCGATTTTCATTGGGACAAGCTCGCCCATCTCGTCGCCTTCCTCGTGCTGGTTCTCCCGACAGCGGCGCTCTGGCCGCGCGTGGCGGCCTGGGTCGGTGTGCTCGCCGTGCTCTACGGCGGCGCCATCGAGGTCATCCAGCCCTTCACCGGGCGCTCGGCCGAATTCGCCGACCTCCTGGCCGACGGGATCGGCGTCGCGCTCGGCTTCATCCTCGGGACCACGCTGCGCCGGGTCTACATGGCCCGCCACGCGGGCGGCGCGGACGGACACCGGGGCTGAGAACGGGCTGAGAAC
>DQCI01000285.1:2949-5322 GCA_003545125.1 Paracoccaceae bacterium | reverse complement strand
CGCCCGCGTCGGCGCCCGCGTTAAGCGCGGCCTGGCTTTCGGTCTGGAGATAGTCGAGGAAACCCTGCGCGGCGTTCGACAGCCGCCGGCCGTGACGGTGCAGCGCATACCAGCGGCGCCTGAGCGGAAACCCCTCCACGTCGAGCATCGCCAGTTCGCCGGCCGCAAGCTCCAGCCGCACCGCATGCAGCGGCAGGTAGGCGAGGCCGAGCCCGGAGATCACCCCCTGCTTGATCGCCTCGAGATCGTCGAACTCCATATGCGTGACCAGCTTGACGCCGGCAGCCCGGCAAAGATCGTCCACCGCGAGCCGGGTGCCCGAGCCCTCCTCGCGCCTCAGCACGTCCTCTTCGGCGATCCGGCCCAACGGCACATGGCGCCGACCGACCAGCCGGTGATCCGGCGGCGCGACGACGACGATGACGTTTTCCAGGAACGGCTCCGCGTCCACCGCCTCGCGTTCCGGCGGGCGCCCCATGATGTAGAGATCGTCCGCGTTGTCGGCGATCCGGGCGAGCATCGTCTCGCGGTTGGCGATGATGAGCCGGGGCTGCACCCTCGGGTAGCGGCTTTTGAAATTGCCCAGGAGCTTCGGCAGGAAGTACTTCGCCGTGGTCACGACCGCGACGTTGAGCGGCCCCGCCACCGCGCCCGACAGGTCTTCCAGTGCCGAGGTCATCTCGGCCAGCCGGGCGAGGATATCGCGGCTGGCGGTGGCAGCCACCTCGCCCGCGGGGGTCAACCGCAGGCGCTTGCCGATCTGCTCGGTCAGCGGCTGGCCCAGTTTCTCCTCCAGCGCGCGCACCTGCATCGACACCGAAGGCTGCGTCAAATTGACCTCTTCGGCGGCCCGGGTGATCGACCCATGCCGGGCAACGGCCTCGAACAGCCGCATCTGCTGGAATGTTGGCGCTACCACCTTGGCCATAAGCATTTCCTTATGTTCGCTATAAAAACTATTTAGTGTTATCTAATTCAGTGGTCAATTACGACTCCTCCCGAGGCTGCACCAGGCGGGTGACGGCCAACGTTTTCAGGGAGGAAGACAACCGCCATGGCGAAGACATACAACGCAGGTGTGAAGGACTATCGGGAAACCTACTGGATGCCCGACTACACGCCCCTCGACACCGATTTCCTGGCCTGCTTCAAGGTCATCGCGCAGGAAGGCGTGCCGCGCGAAGAAGCCGCCGCCGCGGTTGCCGCCGAAAGCTCGACCGGTACCTGGACCACGGTCTGGACCGACCTCCTGACCGATCTCGACTACTACAAGGGCCGCGCCTACGCGATCGAGGACGTGCCCGGCAACGACGAGGCCTTCTACGCCTTCATCGCCTACCCGATCGATCTGTTCGAAGAGGGCTCGGTGGTGAACATCCTCACCTCGCTGGTCGGCAACGTCTTTGGCTTCAAGGCGGTGCGCGCCCTGCGCCTCGAAGACATCCGCATTCCGATCGCCTACGTAAAGACCTGTGGCGGCCCGCCGAACGGCATCCAGGTCGAGCGCGACAAGATGAACAAGTACGGCCGGCCGATGCTCGGCTGCACCATCAAGCCCAAGCTCGGCCTCTCGGCCAAGAACTACGGCCGTGCGGTCTACGAGGTGCTGCGCGGCGGTCTCGACTTCGCCAAGGACGACGAGAACGTCAACTCGCAGCCCTTCATGCGCTGGCGCGACCGCTACGACTACGTGATGGAAGCCATCCAGAAGGCCGAAGCCGAAACCGGCGAGAAGAAGGGCAGCTACCTCAACGTCACCGCGCCGACACCCGAAGAGATGTACAAGCGCGCCGAATACGCCAAGGAGCTTGGCGCGCCGATCATCATGCACGACTACCTGACCGCCGGCTTCACCGCCAACACGGGTCTTGCGAACTGGTGCCGCGACAACGGGATGCTCCTGCACATTCACCGCGCCATGCACGCGGTGATCGACCGCAACCCGAACCACGGCATCCACTTCCGGGTGCTGACCAAGATGCTGCGGCTCTCGGGCGGCGACCATCTGCATTCGGGCACCGTCGTCGGCAAGCTCGAAGGCGACCGCGCCGCGACGCTCGGCTGGATCGACACCATGCGCGACAGCTTCATCAAGGAAGACCGCTCGCGCGGGATCATGTTCGACCAGGACTGGGGCTCGATGCCGGGTGTGTTCCCGGTGGCCTCGGGTGGCATCCATGTCTGGCATATGCCGGCACTTGTCTCGATCTTCGGCGACGACTCGGTGCTGCAGTTCGGCGGCGGCACGCTCGGCCACCCCTGGGGCAACGCGGCCGGCGCCGCGGCCAACCGGGTGGCGCTCGAAGCCTGCGTCGAAGCCCGCAACGAGGGCCGCGAGCTCGAGAAGGAAGGCAAGGACATTCTCACCAATGC
>DQCI01000285.1:0-2821 GCA_003545125.1 Paracoccaceae bacterium | reverse complement strand
GGCCGGCGACCAGACACCCGAAAGGAAACACCCATGAGTGACATGCAGGACTACAAGTCGTCGCTTTCCGACGTCACCAGCCGCAAGTTCGAAACCTTCTCCTATCTGCCCGAGATGGACGACGCCCGGATCCGCAAACAGGTGGCATACATCGTGTCGAAGGGCTGGAACCCGGCCATCGAGCACACCGAGCCGGAAAACGCGATGAGCTCCTACTGGTATATGTGGAAGCTGCCGATGTTCGGCGAGACGGATGTCGACCGCATCCTCGGCGAGGCCGAGGCCTGCCACAAGGCGCATCCGAACAACCACGTGCGTCTCGTGGGCTTCGACAATTACGCCCAGTCGAAGGGCGCAGAAATGGTTGTCTACCGCGGCAAGCCGGTGTGAGAACAGCGCGCCCCGGCCCAGAGACCTCTGGGCCGGGGCATCCCAGGGAGGCAACCATGACCAAGCACGACGCAGACCAGTTCAAGGTGAAGGCCGAGCCCTTCTACAAGGAAACCGGCGCGGAAGTCGCGCTCTACGAGGCCGCCTATGCCCGCCGGATGCCGGTGATGCTCAAAGGGCCGACCGGCGCGGGCAAGTCGCGCTTCGTCGAATACATGGCCTGGAAACTCGGCCGCCCGCTCATCACCGTCGCCTCCAACGAGGACATGACCGCCTCCGACCTGGTGGGCCGCTTCCTGCTCGACAAGGACGGCACCAAGTGGCAGGACGGTCCGCTCACCACGGCCGCGCGGATCGGCGCGATCTGCTATCTCGACGAGATCGTCGAGGCGCGCCAGGACACCACCGTGGTGATCCACCCGCTGACCGATCACCGCCGCCAGCTGCCACTCGACAAGCTCGGCGAGATCATCGACGCGCATCCCGATTTCCAGCTCGTGATCTCCTACAACCCCGGCTACCAGTCGCTGATGAAAGACCTCAAGCAGTCGACCAAGCAGCGTTTCGCCGCGCTCGATTTCGACTACCCGGGCGCCGAGATCGAGGCCGAGATCGTCGCGAAGGAGGCGGGGGTCGACATCGAGACCGCCGGCAAACTCGTCCAGATCGCGCATCGGTCGCGCAATCTCAAGGGCCACGGGCTCGACGAGGGGATCTCGACCCGGCTGATCGTCTATGCCGGCCAGATGATCGCCGAGGGGGTCGACCCGAAATCGGCCTGCCTGATGACCCTCGTCACCCCGCTCACCGACGACCCCGACATGCGCGAGACGCTCCAGGCGGCGGTCGAGACATTCTTCGTGTGAGGGCGGGGGAAGCGGTTTCAAAACCGCTTGCGACCGCGTTTCGAAACGCGGTGACCAAGGCGTTTCGAAACGCCTTGTGACCCCGGAACAGGACCCTGGGACAGGAGGCAAGGAATGACCGTCGATCTCGAAGACTACCGCGCCTGTTTCGCGCGTGCCCCGGAGGATTTCGACACCGTCGAGGCGAGCTTCCACGAGGCGGCAAAGGTGATGAGCGCGCAAGGTCTCGCAGACCTCATGGAGGGCGCCAAGGGCCTGTGCAACCTCGGCCGTGGCCATGACCTGGTGCTCGCCTACCTCGAGAACATGCCCGCCGTTGCCAGGGAATGCGGCGAGGACGTGATCCGCGATTGCGTGGGCGCCGCGATGAAGCTCTCGTCGATGACTTCCGGCGAGGTGATCGCGCGCCTGTTCGCCGCGCTCCCGACCGCGGCCCGCCGCCTTGGCGACCCCGAGCTTCTGCGCGGCTACCTCCAGCTCATCCACCAGCTCTCCGCCAAGGCCGCCCGTGGCCTGCGCCCCATGCTCACCGTCACCGACGAGCTGCTCTCCAAGCTCACCCTGTCGGGCCTCAGACGCTGGGCCAATTTCGGCGCCGACGCCTACCGGCGCGACCTGCCGAACCTGACCAAGTACTTCGCCCTCGAAAGCGCGGATTCGCGCAAGATGCTCCAGCAGGAGCGCCGTGGCACCCTGTTCATCGACACCCAGCGCAAGCTCAATTTCTACCTGCGCGCGCTCTGGGGGCGCGATTTCTTCCTGCGCCCGACCGCCGCCGACTACGAGGGGTTCCGCCCCTACATCGACGGCCATGTGCTTCACCTACCCGACGCCGTGGATGATGTCGCGGACGTCCGGGGCCACGATCTCTACCGGGCGATGACGGCGCATCTCGCCGCCCACATCTGCTATTCCACCGCCGCCATCTCGGCCGAACAGCTCAGTCCGGCGCAGATGTTCTTCATTGGTCTGATCGAGGATGCCCGGGTCGAATACAACGCTGCGCAGGCGTTTCCCGGGCTTGCCAAGCTTTGGGGCAACCTGCTGGCCCTGCGCTGGGACAAGGTGCCCGAACACCCCACGATGGTTGCGTTGGAAGCCTTCGCCCACCTCCTGAACGACCCGGGTGCGACCACCGGCAACGCCCAGCTCGACGCGCTCGGCGCGAAGTTCCATGCCGAGATCGCGGACCGCTCGACGGACAACCAGTTTTCCTGGCACCTCGGCATGGAACTCTACCATGTCTTCGCCGCTACCCGCGACGTGCCGTCCCTGCGGATCCTCAACGCGATCCGCATTCCCTACCGCGACGACAACCGCTTCGTGTGGGAATTCGAAGAATTCGACTGGGACGCCCACGGCGCCGAATATATCCCCGCCTCGCAACGCCAGGTGCGCAAATACGTCTCCGCCATCGAGCTTGCCAATGAAGTCGATGTCGAGCTTGCCGGCGATGACGCCCAGGAAATCTGGGTCGGCAAGGACACTTTCATGCCTTACGAGGATGCCGGCGAGGCCACCGTCTCGCACAACGACATGTGGGGCAAGGAGCCGATCTCGGCCCC
>DQCI01000127.1:24812-28385 GCA_003545125.1 Paracoccaceae bacterium | reverse complement strand
CGTGCCCGGTTCACAAGCCAGGGTTCCCGCGCTAACGTCGCGCCGGACACCCCGTTGAAAGGCCCGCCGATGAAGCCCACGTTCCTCTCCGTTTTCGTCGTCCTCGCGGCCCTGCCCGCCAGTGCCGAAACCCTGCGCACAATCGACAGCTGGGAGCACGGCGACTGGCGCAGCGCGACGATGGAAAACGCCACCACCGGCCAGAGGTTCTGCGCCGCCGAGACGGCCTCTCTGTTCGACCAGGTGCTGCGCATCGCGCTGTACGAAAACGCCGACGCCTTTCTCGAAATCCGCGACGTGAGCTGGGATTACGTCAACGGCGACCCGCTCCGGTTTCACCTGATCGTCGGCAGCCACGAGCGGATCGTGACCGGCCAGAGCTGGGACGGGGCGATAAGCCTCGATCTGATCGACACCGGTCTGCGGGCGGCGGTGCTCGACCGGCTGTCGCGCGGCGACCGCCTTGACGTGCGGTTGCCGAACCGCAGCCGGGTTGCGCAGTTTTCGCTTGCGGGCGCGGGCCCGGCAATCGACGCGGTCGAGGCCTGCTGGCAGGCGATCCAGGCGGGCGGCGACTACCAGCCCTGACCCCGGCTAGCCCCTGACAAACCGGAACCTGACAGACCGGCCCCCGCGCGGGCGCGGCTATTGTGCCAGCCCCAGAGCTTCGAGATGCGCCACGCAATCGCGCACCCGCGAAAAATCGTTGATCTCGACGATCAGCCGCGGGTTCGATTTGAGACGCGCGAGTTGCGCGAAGATCGGAGCGAAGGGGATGGTCCCCTCGCCAAGCACCCAATGCCGGTCAGCATAGCCATCGGCATCCTGGAGATGGACATGGGTGAGCGCCTCGCCCGCCGCCGAGATGAACCGGTCGACCGGCGGCGCGCCGCAGGTGACATGCGCCCAATAGGCATGGCCGACATCGACCGAGAGCCGCAAGGTCGGGTTCGCCACCGCCTCGACCACCGCCGCGCGGTGCCCGGGATCGGTGTCCTTGATGTTCTCCAGCACGATCTCGACCCCGATCTCCCCGGCCCGTTCCACCGCCGGGGCGAGCGTGTCGGCGATCGCCGAGATCCGCCTGTCCCGGTCGGTCGGCTTGTTGTCGATGTTATGCGTGTCCCAGTGGTCGTAGGGCGAATGCAGGACCATCTGGGTCGCGCCGAGTTTCTCGCAGACGTCCAGCGCCTGGTCGATCCGCTTCTGTGCGACAATGCGGATCTCCTTGTCCTTCACGTCGAGCTCGAAACCGGCGAAGGGTCCGTGGATCGCAAGCCGGCCGGCCCAGCCGTCGAGCGCCTTGCGGGCCATGTCGATGAACGGGTCGGGACCGGCGAGAATGTCAGCCATGCAGAATTCGGGCAATTCGAGGTCGCGGTTTTTTTCGATCAGCCAATCGCGGTGTTTCGGCAGATCGAGCACGGTGAGCTGGGCACCGATGATGGGCGTTTCAGACATGGTCACCTCCATTGGCAGCACCCTGACATGGACGTCAGGGATTGTCCCGCCGAACCGGCGCCGCAGGCCGATGCGAGCCAGACCGAAATCCGGATGAGGCGGAGACCTTTCAACCGGCCATTAACCGTGTTGTGGCAGATTGCCGGCATGTCTGCTTCGCCCCTCACCTTCGTGCCCGTTTTTTTGGGTCTCGCGCTCCACATCGCCGGCTTCGTGGCGCCGCTCTCCCCGCAAGCCCAATGTTTCGCCGGCGCAACGGTCGACGACCGCGTCGCCTGGCGCGCGGCTCAAGTGGTCCGGGCCGATCCCGACCGGGGCGAGGCGAGGCGAGGCGAGGCGCTTTACCGGGTCGAGGCGCGGCAGGCGCAAGCCATGCCCTGCCGGGCAGAGCCCCGGCTCACGCCCTGCGGTTCCGGCGCGCGGTTGGCCGCCACCGAGGCCGCGCGCGCCCTGCCCTGATCTGGCGCCCTGATCCGGCGCCCCGGGGCCACCGCCGCGACCGGACCCCGGGCGATGCCCTGGCCCCGCCCGATTGTGCCCGCACTCGCAAACCGTTTTGACTTCGCCCGGAAAGGGCGTACCCCTCGGGCATGGAAAAACCGGTTGCGATCGTGCTCGGCGCGGCCGTCTGGCCCGGCGGCGCGCCCTCGCCCACGCTGCGGCGGCGGGCCGAGAAGGCGGCGACGCTCTACCTTTCCGGCGCGGTGAGCGGCATCGTCGCCACCGGTGCGATTGGCCGCCATCCGCCGAGCGAGGCGCGCGCGATTCGCGCGGCGATGGGCGAACTGGGCGTGCCGGAGAGCGCGGTCACCCTCGAAGAGACCTCGACGACGACGCTTGAGAACCTTGCCCACGCCCGGGCCCTCCTGCCCGCGGGAACCCGTGTGATCATCGTCAGCGATATGTGGCACCTGCCCCGCGCCCGGCTCACCGCACGCCGGCTCGGGCTCCGGGCGGGAACGGCCGCAGCCTCGCTCGAGGGGGCGCACCCGCTGCGTGTCCTGCGCGCGGCGCTGCGCGAAGTGGCCGGGTTCTTGTGGTACCTGGTCCGGCCGATGCGCTGAGCGACCGAGCCTGCGTCCGCGCCCTGCCCCATGAGACCGCCCGTTGGGCCCAGGCCCCCATCGGCGCGTGCCCGGCGTGCCGAACGCCCCCCGCGAACGCCGATTACTCCGGGCTGACGATCAGGTCGCCTCCGCCAAGATTGTCGCCCCCGAAATCGCCCTCGCCAGCAAAGCCGCCGCGCCCCGATCCCTCAAGCGTTACCCGTACGCCGCTCGCCCGGCTTCCCTGGCCCAGGACCTCGACGTAGATGGTCCCGCCGCCGGCCATGATCCGTGCCCGCGTCGCCGCACTCATGGCGCCGTAGCGCACCCAGCTTTCCAGCGCGGCGCGCATTTCGCCCGAGGCGAACCACGGGTCGCGTTCGTCGCCGGGCTGGCTGATGCCGAACCGGTGCAGGTTGGCGCGGTCCTGGCGGATGACCTGCCAGGGTTGCGTCAGGGTGACGCCCCGGGAATTGGCGAGATCGGCCTGGCCGATGAACGCCCGGTAGCCGCCGATGACATTCTGCGCGCCGGCCGGTCCGGCCAGGGCGCACAGCCCCGCCACCGCAACGGCATGGGCCAAAGTTGCAAACCTGTTCATGTGACCCTCCTCTCGCGGCAAGAGCCCCGGGCGCCGCCGCCGCCGGCCCTGCCGACACCACGCGTGACAGGGTGCCCGACGCGACGGATGTCAGTCGGAGACCGTGACCACCTCGTACATCACTGGTTCAAATGTCTTGCACAAGTCATTGAATTTACGGCTGTATTTTCGCATCTGCTCTGAACGGAGCATCTGCAGGAAGTGGTCGCGGCTCTCCCATTGGGTGTAGTTCGCGATGCGGGTCTGGGCATCGTTCACATGCATCGCGGCGCCGATGAACCCGGACTGTTTCGAGGTGAAATCATTGCAGGCGGTGCGCAGTTCTTCGAGCAGGTCGTCGCAGGTGCCTGGGGTGACTTCGAACGTGGTGATGACGGTCTGGACGTTCGGATCCTTGGTGATCGTTGGCATGGCATTCTCCCTGTTGTCAGCCAAGCCTAACATCCCACGGCGCAGAGCGCCAAA
>DQCI01000127.1:21567-24746 GCA_003545125.1 Paracoccaceae bacterium | reverse complement strand
CCCGCGCTCTCGCGCGCCTCCCGCCCCCGATGCTCATATCGCTCCGGTTTCGACGGATTGCGCGGCGTGGAGGGCGGCGGGGAGCGCGTCGTCCGAGACGGCTCCGGCCTGGGTTTCGGGGCCGGACGGACCGGGTTCGGGTCCGGGTTTCGCAGCGGCACGGCGGGCCGGACCGCCGCCATCAGGTGGTCAAGCTCGCCTTTGCCGAGCCAGACTCCGCCGCAGGCGGGGCAATGGTCGATGTTCACACCGTGGCGGGCGTGCACATCCATCTCGGTTGCACAAACGGGACATTTCATGGTGCGCCAAGGGTAGGCGTGCGCACGGCCGCCCGCAAGAAGCCCATCCACAAGAAGAACGGGCGCATCCAAAAAAAAGGATGCGCCCGCAGGAGGCCCGTCTGGGGGTGGTGTCCGTGAGGGGTGGTCCGGGCCTCTTTCCCTATCTCTCTTGTGTGTCGCCGCCGCCTTTCAGCGAACGACGTGAACCGCACATGGCGCATGTCGCACAACGCGCGCGGCTGTGGACCCAAGCACCAAGTCCTGAAGCCCCGGCCGGTGCGAGGCGATCACGATGCAATCGACGTTATTATCCCCAGAATAGTCAACAATCGAGTGCCCAGCATGTCCTTCGATCACTTTTACCACAATTTTGGTGTGTTCGTTGAGCCTTTTATGCAGGATTTTTTCAATTTCGTTGATATTTGTATCCATCTGCCCCTCGGGCAGGTACTGCGCGACGTATGAGGGAATCTCCTCGATGACGTGCAAGGCCGTGATTTTTCCGCCTTTTTCCATCAGCGCCTCGGCAATCTCGATGGATTTCATGGTGTCGCGGCCGGTTTCGAAGGCCACGGGGACGAGGATGTTTTTGTACATGGCGCGCTCCATTTCTGTGTCTCGAACATGATGACGGCCCCGGTTTCCCGGGGCCATGACCTGCATCAATTGCCAGATTCGCTCAGAAAGGCAGGCCCACGTAGTTCTCGGCGAGCGAATCTCTCGCCGCCTCCGAACTCAGCAAATACGCCAGTTCGATATCCTGCAAGCGCTGATCGTACTCGGGATGATCCGGGAACTTGTGCAGCATGGAGGTCATCCACCACGAGAAGCGCTGCGCCTTCCAGACCCGGGCAAGTGCTTTTTCGGAGTACTTTTGAAGCCCGGCCGAATCACCCTTGAGGTAGTGATCCATCATCGCATGGTAGAGATAATAGATGTCGGAGGCGGCCGAGTTCAGCCCGCGGGCACCCGTGGGCGGCACGATATGGGCGGCGTCACCGGCGAGGAACAGATTGCCGTAGCGCATCGGCTCGGCCACAAAGCTGCGCAACGGCGCGATGCTCTTCTCGATCGAAGGCCCGGTTTCCAGCTTCGCCGCGACCTCGTCCGGCAGCCGCGCTTTCAACTCGTCCCAGAAGGCCTCGTCCGACCAGTCTTCGACCCTGTCGGTGAGCGGCACCTGGATGTAGTAACGGCTCAGCACCTGCGACCGCAGCGAACACAGCGAAAACCCCCGCGCGGTCTTGGAGTAGATAAGCTCGGGGCTCACCGGCTTGGTCCGGCTCAGAACGCCGAGCCAGCCGAACGGGTAGACCTTCTCGTATTCGCGCAGCACGTCGCGGGGGATCGACTTGCGGCTCACGCCGTGGAAGCCGTCGGCGCCGATGATGAAGTCGCACTCCACCCGGAAAGTCTCGTCGCCCTGGCGGTAGGTGATCGCCGGGGTCTCGCCGTCGACGTCGTGCAGGGCCACGTCGAGGGTTTCATGAATGACACGCCCGTTCATCTTTGCGCGCGCATCGTAGAGATCGCGGGTCAGCTCGGTCTGGCCGTAGACCACCACCGAATTGCCCCCCGAATGCTTGGCGAGGTCCATCCGGTGCAGGGTGCCGCCGTCGTTGATGTAGAACCCCTCGTGGATCTCGCCTTCCGCATCCATCCGTGCGCCGCATTGGGCCTCGCGCATCAGTTCGGCGAACCCATGCTCCAGCACGCCCGCGCGGATCCGGCTGAGCACATAGTCGCGGGTGTGCTTTTCGAGCACGATGTTGTCGATGCCCTTGAGATCGAGCAGCTGCGACAGCATCAGCCCCGACGGCCCGCCGCCGACGATGCCCACCTGGGTCCTGATCGTATTGGTCCCTGTCGTATTGGTCATGGGTCTCCTCCCCGTTCGCGCGTCGTTGGTCTGAGAATTGACGGATTATCGGGTCGGCGGGGCGCGGTTTGAATGGACCGAACCGGCCGCTCCTTGTACCGATCGAACATGGACCGCATTGAAACCTACAACCTGTTCGGCGAATCGGATGACCTGCCCGACGTCGTGCATTGCGAGACGATCGCCGCACGTTCGGTGCGGCATGACTGGGAATTCGTCCCCCACCGCCATGCGCGGCTGCACCAGGTCCTGATGATCGCCCAAGGCGGTGGGCGCGCCACGTTCGACGGCGAGGCTTGGACCCTATCGAACGGCCACGTCGCCAATGTGCCCGCCGGCTGCGTGCACGGGTTCAGCTTCACCCCCGGCACCGAGGGCTGGGTGGTGACGATCCCGGCGGAGGTGCTCGACGAGGGGCTGGCCGAGGGCGAAGGCCTGCGCCCGCTGCTCGCGCGGCCAATGGTGGTCGACGGGACCGAGGACATCGGCGCCACGATCGCCGCGATCTTCGCCGCCTACGACGGGCGCGCCTTCGCCCGGGCACATGAGCTGCGCGCCCGGGTGGCGCTGCTCGCCGGCCTTGTCGCGCGGGCCATCGCCGCGGATGCGCCGGGGGCCGACACGCCCACCGAGACCGGGCTGCAACGCCGTTTCGAAGCACTGGTCGAAACCCACTACACCGCGCACCTCCAGGTCGCGGCCTATGCCGCCCGGCTCGGGGTGACGCCGACCCACCTGACCCGGATAATGCGCACGGCCACCGGCCAACCCGCGACGGCGGCGATCCAGGACCGGATCATCCGCGAAGCCCGCCGTAACCTCGCCTATTCCAACCTCTCGATCAGCCAGATCGCCTATCGGCTCGGCTACGAGGACCCGGCCCATTTCTCCCGCGTCTTCCGCCGCTCGACCGGGCTCTCGCCCACCGAATTCCGCAAAAAGACCGAGGCTGCGGGATAATCCCGCGGCGCCTCTTCTCTGGTTCGAAACAACCTCGGGGGTGTCACGCCGGAGGCGTG
>DQCI01000127.1:20630-21510 GCA_003545125.1 Paracoccaceae bacterium | reverse complement strand
CCGGCGGCGGTGTTCGAGATCGGGATGTGGTAGTTGCGGGTGATCTCGGTTACCTCGTCGCCCAAAGCCCCGCGCATCATCATCCACATCAGAAACTCGGTGCCCTGGGCGCCCGCGTTCTTGACCAGCTCCTGGCGCGAGATCTTGGTCAGCACGTCCGGGTCATGCACGATGTTCTCGAGGCAATACTGGTCGAACTCCTTGTTGATGAAGCCCGCCCGCTCGCCGTCGAGCTGATGCGACAGCCCGCCGGTGCCGAGCACCACAATCTTGGCCTCTTGCGGGAAGCTCAACAGCGCGCGCCGCAGCGAGCGCCCGAAGTCGAGCGCGCGTTTCAGCGTCGGGATCGGGTGCTGCACCGTGTTGGCGCTGATCGGCACGGTGCGCGGCATGTCGGGGTGATGCGGCGCGCCCGGCCAGAACAGCTGCATCGGCACCACAAAGCCGTGGTCGACCGGCAGCTCCTGGCAGGAGGTGATGTCGAACTCGTCCGCAACCATGCTCTCGATGATATGCCACGACAGCTCCGGCGCGCCCGGGAACGGATCGAGCTCGGGCAGGCCCCAGCCTTCGTCTTCGTTGCGGTATTCATGCGCTGCGCCGATCGCGAAGGTCGGCATCCGGTCGAGGAAAAAGCCGAGCCCGTGGTCGTTGTAGATGTTGATCACGTAATCGGGTTTGTGCGCGGCAATCCAATCGTGAACCACCGGATAGCCGTCGAAGAAGGGTTTCCAATAGGGATCGTTCTGGAGCCCTTTCTGGATCGCGTTGCCGACTGCGGGAATATGCGAGGTGGAGATGCCACCGAGAATTTTTGCCATTGTGCCGGTCCCCCTTACGCCTGGCTCTTGAGGAAGTCCTGGAATTCCTCCTTGGTCAT
>DQCI01000127.1:20147-20496 GCA_003545125.1 Paracoccaceae bacterium | reverse complement strand
GCGATGAATTCATCCCGCGCAGGCTTGCCGTTGAACGAATAGCACATCTTGTTCAGCGCATAGCCTTTCATCGCCTGCTTGCCGTCGAAGATCGTCGTTCCGGGGATGTCGATGTGGTAGTCGAACGCGGGGCTGTCGGCCATGGGGTCTTTCCTCTCGGTTTGGTCTCACGCGGATCGGAAACCTGCCCGGCTCCCGACCCGCGGGGGGGTCATTTCGCCCAGTACAGGCGCATCGGGTTGTCCACGAGGAGCTTCTTCCGCGCCTCGGGGCTCGGCGCGATCCGGGCGATGAAATCGACGAGATTGCCGTCGTCGGGCATGTGCGATTTCATGTTCGGGTGCGGCCA
>DQCI01000127.1:19366-20086 GCA_003545125.1 Paracoccaceae bacterium | reverse complement strand
GGGCAGGTCACCTTGGTCCAGATGTTGTCGTTTTCTTCCATGAGCCGGATGAAGGCCTGAAAATCGGGGTGGTCGGCCCCCTTGGTCACATCCGGACGGCCCATGTGATCGACCACGATGATGCCGGGCAGCGTGCCGAGGAACGGCGCCAGGTCAACAAGGTCGGCGGCCTCGAAATAGACCACGATCGACCAGCCGAAATCCTGGATCCGCTCGGCCACTTGACGGAAGTGTTCTCGCGGCGTCGCATCGACCAGGCGACGCACGAAGTTGAACCGCACCCCGCGCACGCCGGCCGCGTCCATCTCGGCAAGCGCGTCGCGCGAGATGTCATGGGCCACCGAGGCCACGCCGCGGGCGCGGTCGCCGCCCGCCCGGCAGGCGTCGACCATCGCGGCGTTGTCCTTGCCGTGGCAGGTGGCCTGCACGATCACGTTGCGCGAAAACCCGAGGAAATCGCGCAAATCGAAGAGCTTGTCCTTGCCCGCATCGCAGGGCGTGTACTTGCGTTCCGGCGCGAACGGAAACGCGTCCCTCGGCCCGAACACATGGCAATGGGCGTCCACGGCGCCGTCCGGCAATTTGAGCGCCGGTTTTTTCGGGTTCGGGTGGAAATCGAGCCAATCGGCGTCGGTGATCTGTTGTGCAGGGATCTTCGCGGCCATGTCAGTCTCCAAACACCTCGCCGTCCATCAGTTTGCGCGCGGTGCGCAGGATGGC
>DQCI01000127.1:12836-19338 GCA_003545125.1 Paracoccaceae bacterium | reverse complement strand
CGCAGGCTGCGGGTGTCGCCGGCGCCGGTTAACGCCAACCCTGCGGCGGCGCTGCCCTCGATGAGGCAGGCGGTGGCGACGCTGACCGCACCGAGCACGCCGATGGTCTTGTGGCAGCGGTGCGGAATGAAGGTACGGGTCGCAATCGCGCCCCCCGCCCGCGGGCTTGAGACCATCGTCATCTTCGGTACCGGTTTCTGTGTCACATCGCCGAGGTTCATCAGCGGTCCCGCCTTGAGGCGGATCGCTTCCAGCCTCGCCCGCAGCCCCGCATCGCCTTCCAGCTCTTCGGGGCTTTCGGCCCCGGTTACGCCGAGATCCGCCGCCCGCATCACCACGCAGGGCATGCCGTTGTCGATCAAGGTCGCCTCGACCCCCTCGATCATGTCGACCACGTTTCCGGTTGGCAGCAGCGCGCCGCAGGAGCTTCCCGCGGTGTCGCGAAATTCGAGCGGCACCGGCGCTGCGGTGCCCGGCACACCGTCGATCGCCGCATCGCCCTTGTAGCTCACGGTTCCACCGGGGGTCATCACCTCGGCCACAGCCACCTGGCCGGTGTTTTCCATGTAGATCGCCACCCGGGTCACCCCGTCCTTGGCCGCCACCAGCCCGCGTTCGATGGCGAAGGGGCCGACACCGGCAAGGATGTTGCCGCAATTCTGCGCGTCTGCGACCACGGGCCGGTCGACGAAGACCTGCAGGAACAGATAATCGACATCGACCCCGTCGCGCTCAGACCGTTTCACCACCGCCACTTTCGAGGTCAGCGGATCGGCGCCCCCCATCCCGTCGATCTGGCGGATATCTGGCGAGCCCATGACCCGCAGCAGGAAAGCGTCGCGCGCAGCCAGTTCCGACGGCAGATCGTCCGCGAGGAAATACCCGCCCTTCGAGGTGCCCCCCCGCATCCACATCGCCCGCACGCAGTCAGCCAAACCCCCGCTCCTTTTTCTTGGCGGAAATACTCCTGGGCCCTCTCGGCGTTTTCTGCAAAGAAAACGCCTGCCGGGTTACCGAAAGGGCATGAGCCCTTTCGTCCAGGGCGCGCGGGGGCGGAGCCCCCGCATGGGTCGGATTGCCGCAAGGCAATTCGAAACCGCGCTCACACATATTTCAGCCCCTTCTCGGCCAGCCGGTCGCGCATCCCGTAGATGTCGAGCCCGAGCTCGCCGGCGGCAAAACGTGCGCGCTTGGCCTCTTCGTTCGCCACGCGCGCGCGCGCCTTCTCAAGCACGTACCGAGCTTCTTCCCGGCGCACGCAGACGACCCCGTCATCATCCGCCACAATCACGTCGCCAGGGGCAACCAGTTCCCCCGCGCAAACCACGGGCACGTTCACCGAGCCCAGCGTCGCCTTGATCGTGCCTTGCGCGCCGATCGCCTTCGACCAGACCGGAAACCTCATCTCGGTCAGGTCGGCCACGTCGCGCACGCCCGCGTCGATCACCAACCCGCGGCAGCCATGCGCCTGTGCGCTGGTCGCCAGCAGATCGCCGAAATAGCCCGCATCCGAAGGCGAAGTGGTGCCGAGCACCAGGATGTCGCCGGGCTTGATCTGCTCGATGGCGACGTGGATCATCCAGTTGTCCATCGGCGGGCTGAGGATCGTGAGCGCGGACCCCGCCACCCGGGCGCCGCCGTAGATCGGCCGCATGTAACTCGCGAGCAATCCCTTGCGCCCCTGCGCCTCATGCACCGTCGCGCAGCCCATTTCCGCGAGCCCGTCGACGACCTCTTTCGCGGCACGGTCGATCTCCTGGACGACGACGCCCGTTGTTCCCGGCTGCATGGTCATTCCTCCTCCAGTTTTGGCCCAGGTATTGGCCCAGGCCCAGACTCAGGCACCGGCGGGGTGCCATGGGTGTGAAAGCTCTCGATGGTCTTCAGCCCCCAGGCCTGGCCCTTTCGGCGTTCCGCCTCGGTCCAGACCACCGGCTCCCAGTCCGGGGCGAGGATCAGCCGGGCGCCGGAATTTGCCAGTTCCACCCGGTTGCCGGCGGGCTCCCAGACATAGAGGAAGAAGGTCCCCTGGATCGCATGCTTGTGCGGGCCGGTCTCGATATGCACCCCCGCTTCGAGAAACAGATCGGCGGCGCGCAGGATGTCTTCGCGCTGGTCGGTGGCGTAGGTCACATGGTGCAACCGCCCCTCACCGCCGCCATGCTCTTCGGTGCAGGCAAGATCGTAGGTCTTGTTGTTGACGGTGAACCAGCAGCCGCCGAGACGGCCGTTGTCGAGCTGGATCATCTCGGTGACCCGCGCGCCAAGGCAGGTTTCCATGAACCGGCGAAATTCGCTGACGTCTTCGGCCAGCAGGTTGAGGTGATCGAGCCGACGCGGCGCGGCGCCGGTGAAGCGGCTCGCCACATTCTTGAGCGCCGGGCGGTCGTCGCCCTCCGCTATGAGCCGCCGGGTCTCCCAGTAGAGCTCGAAGACATGGCCGAACGGATCTTCGAACCGAAAGGCCCGGCCATGGCCCTTGTCGCCCTCGACCCAGCCCAGCACCTTGAACTCCGACGCCTCGATCGCCGCCACCCGCCGCGCCAGCGCCTGAGGGCTCGCGACCCGGTAGCCGATATGGCCGACCCCCGTGGTAGCGTGGCGGGTGAGCTTCAGCGAGTGGTATTCGTAGTCGTCCCAGGCGCGTAGATAGGCGCTGTCGCCGTCAACACCTGAGAGCTTCAGCCCGTAGACCCGGGTGAAGAAATCGAGGCTCTCGTCGAAGCGGTCGGTATAGACCTCGACATGACCGAGATGGGCGACATCGTTCATTCAAGTTCCTCCACGGTGCGCGGGAACACCGCCTCGAACCCTTCGGCGTATTTGGCCGGCTTGCCCCCCGCCTGCCCGCCCGAATTGCGCCGGAAATGGTTGGCGCGGTTCTCGGCGACGTTCTCGTAGAAATGCCACAGGTGCTCCTGGCCCTGCATGCACTGGATCGCCGCCCATTTACGGTCCCAGACCTCTGTGATGTCGAGGAAGACGTTGGGTTTCCAGCCCATCTGCTCGGTCTGGTGCGGTTCGAACAAATAGAGCTGCGGCGCGCCCAGCACGGTCTCGCCGGGGTTGTGGCCCCAGGCCTGGGCGACCATGCGGGCCTCCAAGGCAAAGTCGGTCGTGCGCATGTGGTCGGTGTTGTAGGGATCCCATTTCGAGTGCGAAAACATGAACCTCGGCTGCACCGCGCGGATGATGTCGACCATCATGTCGAGGGTCTCGCGGCCGAGATCGAGCGGGTAGTCGCCGCGGTCGAGAAAGCGGATGTCAGTCACGCCCAGCGCTTTGGCCGCGTTCTCGGCCTCCTGGCGCCGCGCCGCCTTCACCTTCTCCAGCGTCATCCCTTCCTGCTTCCACAGCTTCGCGCTCTCGCCGCGTTCACCGTAGCTCAGGCACACGACCGTCACCTCGTAGCCCTTGGCGGCATGCAGCGCGATGGCGCCGCCCGCACGCCAGACGAAATCGGCGCTATGGGCGGAAATGACGAGCGCGGTCTTCTTGTCGAGCTTCTTGTCGGGCATCTGGGTCTCTCCTCGGGATCGGGGCCCAGGACCGGGGCGTCCAGGGGGGTGTTCCCGGAGTACGCCCCGCGCCCCTGCAAGGCCATTCAATTCCCCGGCGAAGGTCATAAATATTTGCTATAGTGAGTCGAAACACCAACACGCCGGACAAGAGGCAAGGCGCTGCAATGGCAACGGAATTCCCAAATCTGAGGCACCTGCGCGCCTTCATGGAAGTTGCCGAGGCGCAAGGGATCAGCGCCGCGGCGCACCGCGTCCACCTCAGTCAACCGGCGGTGACACAGGCAATCTCCGGGCTCGAGAAACGGTTCGGGGTGACCCTGCTTGACCGCCGCGCGGAAGGGATGTTTCCGACCGGGGAAGGCGAGGTCTTGCTGTTCCGTGTGAAGCGGATGTTCGTGAACCTCGCCGAAGGCGCGGCAAAGGCGGTCCGGCTCGCCGGGCGGCGCGATGGCAAACCGGTGGCCGATTTCCACCTGCGGGTGACGGCGGCCCAGCTGCGCGCGCTGGTCGCGATCCGCGATGCGGGCAGTTTCAGCCTCGCTGCCCGCGCCCTCGGGATCGCCCAGCCCTCCGTCCACCGGGCGGGCCGCGACCTCGAGAAGCTCTCGGGGCTCAGGCTCTTCGCCCCCGGCCGCAAAGGGATCGACTTGACACCACCCGCGGAAGCCTTCGCGCGTGCCGTCAAGCTGGCAGAGGCGGAGCTCGGCCAGGGGCTCGACGAGCTTACCCGGCTGTCGGGCGCCGACGCGACGCGGATCGTCGTTGGCTCGATGCCGCTGTCGCGCACCGGGATCCTGCCCCTGGCCTGCGACGCGCTCCTCAAGGAGTCGGCGGGCGTGCAGCTCCGCCTGGTCGATGCGCCCTTCGGCGAGCTTTTGCGTGGGCTTCGCTACGGCGCGCTCGACGTGCTGATCGGGGCGCTGCGCGATCCCCTGCCGGCCGACGACGTGGTGCAGGAGGCGTTGTTCGAAGACCACCTCGCGGTGATGGCGCGCCCGGGCCATCCGCTCGCAGGCCACCCCGGCCTCACCCTGGATGACACGCTGGTCTACCCGTGGATTGCGGGTCCGAAGGACACGCCGGCAGGGGCCTATCTGTACCGCACGCTCGGGATCGGCGAGATGGACCGCACCCCGGTCTCGGTGGTGACCTCCTCGATGGTGCTGGTGCGCGGCCTGCTCACGCGCGGCGACTACCTCACCTTGCTCTCCCCGCGACAGGCGGCGGTGGAGATCACGCAAGGGCTGATGGTGCCGCTGGATCTGCCGCTGCCGGGCTCGGCGCGCAGGATCGGTCTCACGACCCGGTCCGGCTGGATGCCGACGCCGACCCAGGCCCGGTTTCTCGACCTGGTGCGCGCGGCCGCGCGGGAGTGAGGCAGAAGGCCTTTCGAAAGGCCTTCCAACGCGCCTTGCAAGGCGCGTGCGAAGCGGTTTCAAAACCGCTTCCCGGCCTGCGACCTCACCGTCCGTTATAGACAAAACCAATTACGACGGGCGGCATTCAATTTCCCTATCAGGCCGGGCATGCCTACCTCTGTCTCAAACGCGATCAGGAGAGCCCCGGTGACCGACAAGGACTATGACGACATCCCCGGCACCTATGTGTTCGACGCGGACCGGTCGCGCGAGGGCTACTGGCTCAACCAGTTCTGCATTTCGCTCCGTCTTGCCGACAACCGTGCGGCGATGCGCGAAGACCCGGAAGCCTACATCGCGCGCTTCGACATGAGCGAGGCGCAGAAGCAGGCGATCCGGGATCGCGCCTGGAACCAGCTGCTCGAGCTCGGCGGCAACATCTACTACACCTCGAAGCTCGCCGCCTTCGACGGGATCGCGTTCCAGGACCTCGCCGCCAAGATGTCGCACATGAGCCGGGACGACTACCGCCAGATGATGGTCGACGGCGGCCGCAAGATCGACGGCAACCGCTCCAAATCCGAATGGGAGGGCAAATAATGGCCCGTATCACCGCCGGCATCGCCAGCTCCCACGTGCCCGCCATCGGTGTCGCGATGGACACGGGGCTGACCGACCAGCCCTACTGGAAACCGGTGTTCGACGGGTACGAGTATTCGCGCAAGTGGACCGCCGAGAACAAGCCCGACGTTGTCTTCCTGGTCTACAACGACCATTGCACCGCCTTCGACGCCAGCGTGATCCCGACCTTCGCACTGGGTGCCGCGGCCGAGTTCAAGCCCGCCGACGAAGGCTGGGGCCCCCGGCCCGTGCCGGTGGTCAAGAACCACCAGAAACTCGCAAGCCATATCGCCCAAACCGTCATCCTCGACGAGTTCGACCTCACAATCATGAACGAAATGGAAGTGGACCACGGCCTTACCGTGCCGCTCTCGCTGATGTTCGGCGACCGCTCGCCCGACGACGACTGGGGCGTCCAGGTCGTCCCGCTCGCGGTCAACGTCGTGCAATACCCGGCCCCGACCGCGAACCGCTGCTACATGCTCGGCCAGGCGATCCGGCGCGCCATCGACAGCTACCCCGAAGACCTCAACGTGCATATCTACGGCACCGGCGGCATGAGCCACCAGCTCCAGGCCGAACGCGCCGGGCTCATCAACGCAGACTGGGACCTCGCCTTCATGGACAAGCTGGTGAACGACCCCGAGGCCGCGCGCCGGATCAGCCATCTCGAGTTTCTGCGCGAGACCGGCTCGGAGGGGATCGAAATGGTGATGTGGCTTGTCATGCGCGGGGCGCTCGATCACAACGTCACCGAGGTCCATCGCCATTACCACGTGCCCGCGTCGAACACCGCCGTGGGACATCTCATTCTGGAAAACCATACGTGAAACCTGCCCACTGAACCCGCCCCCGCCCGAAACAAACGCCCCCCCCAAAGGAGGAATTCATGCGTATCTGTGTCGCCGGCGCCTACGGCGCTTTCGGTCTCAAACACCTCGACGCGCTCGCCAATATCGACGGGGTCACGGTGACCTCGGTGATGGGCCCGACGAAAGACAA
>DQCI01000127.1:11767-12792 GCA_003545125.1 Paracoccaceae bacterium | reverse complement strand
CGCGACGACGTCGATGCCGTGATCCTGTCGACACCCACCCAGATGCACGCCGACCAGGCGGTGGCCTGCATGGAAGCCGGCAAACACGTGCTGGTCGAGATCCCGATGGCGGATTCGCTCGCCGATTCCGTCCGGATCGTCGAGACGCAGAAACAGACCGGGCTCACCGCGATGGCGGGCCAGGTGCGGCGCTTCAACCCGTCCCACCAGTGGATCCAGAACAAGATCGCCGCCGGTGAGCTCAAGATCCAGCAGATGGACGTGCAGACCTATTTCTTCCGCCGCACCAACACCAACGCCAAGGGCGAACCCCGGACCTGGACCGATCACCTGCTCTGGCACCACGCTTGCCACACCGTCGATCTGTTCCAGTACCAGACCGGCGAGACGGTGTCCGAAGCTTTCGGCATCCAGGGGCCGCACCACCCCGATCTCGGCATCGCCATGGATATGTCCATCGGCATGAAGACCCCGTCGGGGGCGATCTGCACCCTGTCGCTGTCGTTCAACAACGACGGACCGCTGGGGACCTTCTTTCGCTACATCTGCGACACCGGCACCTATCTCGCGCGCTACGACGATCTCTTCGACGGGCGCGAAAACCAGATCGATCTCTCGGATGTCGCCGTCTCGAACAACGGGATCGAGCTGATCGACCGCGAGTTCATCGCCGCGATCCGCGAGGGCCGCGAGCCGAACGGCTCGGTCGCCCAGGTGCTGCCGGCGATGGAGACGCTCGACCGGATCGAGCGCGGGTTCCAGAGCTGAGGGTTTTCGCCCGGAGGTCAGGCGCAAGCCCGGCCGCAGCCCGACAGGCGGTCTTCGCCTTCGAAAACCTGCCACGGGGGCGCTTTCCGGGGCGGCCGGCCGATCCGCATGCGGACCGGGTATCAGCGCCTGACGGCGCTGCGCCTGCGGCGGGCGTGGCGGGGGGCTCCGCCCCCCGCACCCCCGGGTCCGTCGGACCGGACCGCATCCGGCAGTCCGCTGGACCCGCATGTTGCACCTGCAGCATTGACGCCGCC
>DQCI01000127.1:11167-11681 GCA_003545125.1 Paracoccaceae bacterium | reverse complement strand
AACCGGGCCGCCGCGCTGTTTCCCGACAAGACCGCCATCGTCGACCGGAACCGCCGCCTGACCTACGCCCAATACCGCGCGCGCGCCTCCCGGCTTGCCGCCGCGCTCACTGACGCCGGGATCGAACCGGGCGATGTGGTGGCGACGCTATTGCCCAACATCCTCGCCCAGGCCGAGGCGCTTTGGGGGGTGCCCGCCACCGGCGCCATTCTCAACACGATCAACACAAGGCTCGACGTCGATACAATCGCCTATATCTTCGGCCACGGCGCGGCCAAGCTGGCGCTGGTCGACACCGCCTTCCTCGGGGTCGCGCAAGCCGCGGCCGCACGGATGGCGGGGGCCGGTCCCCGGATCATCGAGGTCGCCGACGACCAGGCCAGCCTGCCGGCCACGGGACGGCACACCGAATACGAGGATTTCATCGCCGGCGGGCACGAAGGCTTCGACTGGCACATGCCCGGCGACGAGTGGGAGAGCCTCGCGCTCAACTACACCTCCGGCACCACCGGCC
>DQCI01000127.1:10306-11114 GCA_003545125.1 Paracoccaceae bacterium | reverse complement strand
ACGGTCTATCTCACCATCGTGCCGCTGTTCCACTGCAACAACTGGGTGCACACCTGGTCGATCCCGGCGGTCGGCGGCACCGTGGTCTGCTGCCGCGACATCACCGCAAAGGCGATCTACGACGCCATTGCCGACGAGCGGGTGACCAATTTCGGCGGCGCGCCGATCGTGCTGGGCATGATCGTCAACGCCAAGGACGAGGACCGGCGCGCTTTCGACCATATCGTCAACGCCTTCACCGCCGGCGCCCCACCGCCTGCCGCTACACTGGCCGCGATCGAGCCGCTCGGCTTCAGCGTGACCCAGATGTACGGGCTCACCGAAACCTATGGTCACACCGTCGAATGCATCTGGAAGGACGATTGGGCGGATCTGCCGGAGGAGGAACGGTTCGCCCGCAAAGCCCGGACCGGCGTGCAACAGGTGATGATGGAACATGTCACCGTGCTCGACGAAGACAGCATGGCGCAGGTGCCGATGGACGGTGAGACCGTGGGCGAAGTGATGTTTCGCGGCAACGTGGTGATGAAGGGCTATCTGAAGAACCCGGAGGCCACGGCCGAGGCCTTCCGGGGCGGCTATTTCCACTCCGGCGACGTGGCCTACCAGCATCCCGACGGCTACATCAAGATCACCGACCGGTCGAAGGACATCATCATCTCGGGTGGCGAGAACGTCTCCTCGGTCGAGGTTGAGAGCGCGCTGATGCATCATCCGGCCGTCCTGCTCTGCGCGGTCGTGGCGAAACCGGACGATACATGGGGCGAGGTGCCTTGCGCCTTCGTCGAGTTGAAGGAGGGGGCAGAGG
>DQCI01000127.1:3395-10160 GCA_003545125.1 Paracoccaceae bacterium | reverse complement strand
GTCCTGTGTCCCCTTGGATGACGGACACTTGAAACGCCGCGAGCCCTTTTGCAATTCCTTGTTTTCAAAAGAAAACAGACTGTTTCGTCGAGTCCGGAAATCCGAAGTTCTGGAGGCGGTAGGCGGGCCGGCATCGCGCTGGCAGACCTGCGCCGGCGCCCGCGTGCGCCGGGCACTACCGAAAAACTGGACGCATGCCGCCCGCCCGCGCTATCCTTTCGGCAAAACCGAAAAATAACGAGCAGCCCCGGCCCCGATGACGGCCCTCAAGAAATACCAACGGCTCGAAGCCCTTGGCCTTTGGCGCGCGAGCCCGGAGGCGCAGCGGCTGAACGTTGCCGTTTCGATCGGCGATGCGACGCTGACGCTCACCGACCTCGGCGACACGCCGCTCGCGCATTGGTCGCTGCCGGCCGTGCAGCGGCTGAACCCGGGCGGCGCACCGGCGCTCTACGCCCCCTCGGCCGACCCGGACGAGCCCGAAACGCTCGAGATCGAAGAGCCGGAGATGATCGACGCGATCGAAACGGTCCGCCGGGCCATCGACCGCAGCAGGCCGCGCACCGGACGGCTGCGGCTGTTCATTTCCGTGGCCGTGCTGGCGGCCGCTGGCGCGCTCGCTGTCTTCTGGCTCCCGGGCGCGCTCATCCGCCATACCGTCTCGGTCCTGCCCGAGGCCACCCGCGCCGCCATCGGCGCGCGGATGCTCGACCGCATCGTCCGGATCACCGGCAGCCCTTGCGCCGACAAAAAGGGACAGGCGGCGCTCGACCGGCTGGCGGCGCGGGTCCTCGGCGAGGACAGCGCCGGGCGTGTGCTTGTCGTCGCCTCCGGAATCGTCGGCGCGCGGCATCTGCCGGGGCGGATCGTCCTGCTCGACCGGGCCCAGGTCGAGGATTACGAGCGCCCGGACGTGGCCGCGGGCTACATCCTGGCCGAGCGCCAGCGCGCGGCCGAGACAGACCCGATGCTCACCCTTCTCGAGCACGCGGGCCCCTTCGCGACGGCACGCTTGCTCACCACCGGTATGCTTCCCGACGGGGTCCTCGACGGCTACGGCGAGGTGGTGTTCACCCGTACCCCTGCCCCGGTCGCGACCGCCCCCCTGTTGGCCAGATTCGCCGCGGCCGGGGTGCCCTCGACCCCCTACGCCTTCGCCCTCGACCAGAGCGGCGAGACCACGCTCGGATTGATCGAGGCCGATCCGCTGCCCGCAGGCGCAACCGCGCCGTTGCTGGCCGACGCCGACTGGACGGCGGTACAGGCGATCTGCGCGGAGTGATCTCCCCACCCTCCCCGGCGGGCAGGCGAAGGACCGGCGCGCCGGGAAGCCTCAAGTACCTGATCGGGTTGCCTGATCCGGTGGGGTGCGACCGTGGGTTGCGACGGTGGGTTGATCCGGGTGATCGAGGCCTGCCGGGGTCACGGAAGGATACCGATGGGTCTACGCGTTTTTTGCAACCCATTGATCTAAAATATCTTTCACTCGAATCAGCACACCGAGAGCCTAGCGCTCCGGGGGTGTGACCTCGGGCACAACCGACCAGCAAGAAACCAATCAGTCCCATCCCGGTGCCGGATCCCGCCCATTGCCGGCAACCAAGAAAAAGACCCCGCCGAGTGCGGCGGGGTCTGCATCATCTCTGCCGGGGCGCCCGGCCCGGGTCTAGCCGCGCGTGTAGGCGTCCGGGTAGTGCCCCCGCAGGGTGGTGAGGGCGCGCTTGATGTCGGCCGTGCTGGCAAACGGCCCGGCCATGACAAGGGTCAGCCCCGAGCCTGTCCGCGCCGTCGCCGCGCTGAAGCCAAGACCGCGCAGATTCGCCAGCGCATTCTTGGCATTCCCGGCGACACCGAAGGCCCCGACCTGCACGTAGCGCGCGCCGGGCGCCAGCTTGGGCGCGGATGCGGGGGCGGCCGCGGCGGGCTGGCTCTTGCTGCCGACCACCGTCTGCGCTGTCGCGGTCCGCACATATGTCGCCTCGGCCGCCGGCATCGGTACCTTGGTGGTGTCGAGCACCGCGCCCATCTGCGCGTCGCCATAGGGCGTCCTCGGCCCCCGATAGGGATTCAGCCGATCGTCTTCCCACGCCGGGCGGTACCCGGTCGGGATCTGGACCGGGCGCGCGGTGGCCGCCGGAACGGCCGTGTAGGCGGCGTTCGGCACCGGATCGACCGGTCCGGCCGACGTGGTGATGCCGTAGCCGTTGCCGAAGGCGGTGTTGGGCGCACCGGGGGGCACCCCGCCGATGACGACCCGCCCGCCAGGTTGCATGTGTCCCGCCGCGAGGCCCGTGCCGGCCGGGGCCGGATAGGCCACCAGCCGCGAGCGGCTGCCATCGGCATGGGTCACGACATAGGAGGTCGCGCGCGTCATGCCCCGCGGACAGCTGACCGCGATGGTGTCGCCGCCGATCCGGACCCGGGCGCTCGAGCCGTCGGTCCGGCAGGTCACTTCCATCGTCCGGGTGACGGCCGTCGACCCTGCGGCAACATACGACCCGGCACCCTGCCCCGTGGCCGGCACCGAATAGGACGCAGGCTGCGGCGTTGGCACGCCGTGCACAGCCGACCCAGACGGCGCGCGCACGGGCATCACGGCGGCCGGCGGCGGCGGTGCGGGCGGGGCCAGCGGTGTCGCGGACGTGCTGGCGACGGCTGCGGTCGGCGTCATGCCGCAGACCACCGTCTCGCGGTCACGGGTGAGCCGCGGCACCCAGTTGACCGTCGAGCCGATCGAGGCGCGCACATAGACGCAGCCGCGGCTGTCGACGTAAACGTCCTTCGAATACCCGCCCGGCGGTGTTTCCGCAGGCGTGGCCGCCTGCGCCAGTGTCAGTGCTGTAGCAGCGGTGCCCATTGACGCGGCCACGATGGCCAGAGCACCCAACGATGCTGGAAATTTCATATCCCTGTCCCCCGACATTTGTGGCGCCACATTGCCGAGTCGCAGGTCACGAGTCCAGAGGCTGGCACTATTCGAACCAGTTTTTGGGTGGAATCCCGCCTAATTGGGCCGAACTTGCACTATTTCGTTCCGTACATCCGGTCGCCCGCGTCGCCGAGACCGGGCACGATGTAGCCCTTTTCGTTGAGCCTTTCGTCCACCGCCGCGGTCACGATCGGCACGTCCGGGTGGGCTTGACCCATGCGCTCAACCCCCTCGGGTGCCGCGAGCAGACAGAGAAAGCGGATGTTCGTCGCACCGCGTTCCTTGAGCAGATCCACCGCCGCGACCGAGCTGTTGCCGGTCGCGAGCATCGGGTCGACGACGATGACCAGCCGGTCTTCGATTTCGGCAGGCACCTTGAAATAATACTGCACCGGCTCCAGCGTCTCTTCGTTGCGGTAGAGCCCGACGAACCCGACCCGGGCCGACGGAATCAGTTCGAGCACCCCGTCCAGAAGCCCGTTGCCGGCCCGCAGGATCGAAACCAGCGCCATTTTCTTGCCGGCGAGGATCGGAGCCTCCATTTCCTTGAGCGGCGTCTCGATGGTGCGGGTGGTCATCGGCAGTTCGCTGGTGACCTCGTAGGCAAGCAGCAGCGAGATTTCCCGCAAGAGCTGGCGGAAGACGGCCGTCGAGGTGTCCTTCTGGCGCATCAGCGTGAGCTTGTGCTGCACGAGCGGGTGTTTCACGACAATCAGGTGGTCAAGCATCGGCGGGCTCCAGTCTTTTGGCGATCTCTGCGCGCGTTGCATCATCACAGAAGGCGGCATCGAGGGCCACCCGATTGAGCGCGGCGAATTCGCTCAGGCCCCAGCCGAACGCCCGCTCGAGCTCCTCGAATTCGCGCGTCATGTTGGTGTGGAAGAACGGCGGGTCATCGGTGGAGACGGTCACCTTCACGCCGGCGTCGCGCAACCGCGCGATCGGGTGCGCCTCCCAGGACGGGTAGACCCCGAGGGCGACGTTGGACCCGGGGCAGACCTCGAGCACGGTGCCGGTGTCGGCGAGCAGCGCGACAAGCTCCGGATCCTCGATGGCGCGTACGCCGTGACCGATCCGCTCGACCTTGAGATGGGTGAGCGCATCGCGCACCGAGGCAGGCCCCGCCCATTCCCCGGCGTGGGAGGTAAGCCTGAGCCCGGCCTCACGGGCCATGTCGAAGGCATAGGCGAATTCGGCGGTGGCGCCGGCGTTCTCGTCGCCGCCCATGCCGAACCCGACGATGAAATCGCCCGCCGTCTCCTGGGCGCAGACTGCGGTTTCACGGGCGGCTTCGGGACCGGAATGGCGCACCGCCGTGACGATACCGCGCAGCGTGATCCCGAGCTGTTCGGCGGAGGCGGCGGCCTCGATCATGGCCGCGAGGTACTCCTGCCAGGCGACCGGATCGCGCCCGCCGCAGAAGTCGGGCGACAGGAAGGTCTCGAGATAGACGACGCCCTGCTCCGCCGCTTCACCGGCCACGACCGCCATCAGCAGCGCATAGTCGTCGGGCGAGGAGAAGGGACGGGTCGCAACCTCATAGACATTGAGAAACTGCAAGAAGTCGCGGTAGGAATACGCGCCTTGCGCATCAAAAATGTGCGAAATGTCTAATCCACGCGCCCGCGCCATATCGCGCACGAGGGCCGGCGGCGCGGCGCCTTCGATGTGGTGGTGCAGTTCGACTTTGGGGACGTCCTTGTAAGTCATGGTGTATCCTTCGCCTGCGGCGGGCGGGGGCGCCGCTGACGCGGCGCGGGGGCCCCGGCTGACGCCGGGGCGGCGCCCGGTCTTGACGGGAGCATGCCGGATCGGGTCACAGGAAACTCGTCCCCGTCCCGCGCGCGTCGAGACCGAGGTGGGCGGCCACGCTGGCGCCGATATCGGCGAAACCCACCTGCCCGACGCCGCGCGCACCCGCGCCCCAGCCGATGAGCGGAACCCGTTCGCGGGTGTGGTCGGTGCCGATCCAGCTGGGGTCGTTGCCATGGTCGGCGGTGAAGAGCGCAAGGTCGCCCGCGCGCAAGGTGGCGAAGAACCGCGGAAGTTCGCGGTCGAACCATTCGAGGTGGCGCGCGTAGCCCGCGACATCGCGCCGGTGGCCGTATTTGGAATCGAACTCGACGAAATTGGCAAAAACCAGCGCGCCCGCCTCGGCCCGTTCGCCCCAGCCCACCAGCGCCTCGAACAGGTCCGCATCCGTGCCGTGGATACCGCTGTCCATGCCACGGTGGGCGAAGATGTCGTCGATCTTGCCGACGGCGTGCACCGGGCGGCCCGCGGCTTGCGCCCAGTCCATCAGCGTTGGTGACGGCGGCTCGAGCGAGAAGTCCCGGCGGTTCGTGGTCCGGCTGAACCCCGTCTTCGGATCGCCGACGAAGGGGCGCGCGATCACCCGTCCGACCCGCATTGCGTGCAGCATCGGCGCGACGGCCTCGCACATGGCGTAGAGCCGGTCGAGCCCGAAGGCCTGTTCGTGGGCGGCGATCTGCACCACCGAGTCGCCGGAGGTGTAAACGATGGGCTTGCCGGTCGCGACGTGTTCCGCGCCCAGCTCGTCGAGGATCACCGTGCCCGAGCTGTGCTTGTTGCCGAGCACGCCCCCCGCCCCGCCGGCGTCAATCAGCGCCGCGGTCACATCCGGCGGAAAGGCGGGTTCGACGACCGGAAAATAGGTCCAGTCGAAAGGCACCGGGACGCCGGCGATCTCCCAGTGGCCCGAGGGCGTGTCCTTGCCCCGGCTCATCTCGGTCGCCGCGCCCCAGAGGCCCTGCGGCGCGGCGCCAAGGCCCGGTGCGCGCGCCCCGGAGGCGAGCTCCAGCGCAGCGCCGAGCCCGAGCCCGTCGAGGGTGGGCAGGGCGAGCGGCCCGGTGCGGCCGATGTCGGCTTTGCCCGCCGCACAGGCCTCGGCGATATGTGCAAGCGTGTTCGCCCCGGTGTCGGGCACGCCGTCGTTGAAGAAGCTGTCCGCATCCGGGGCGCCGCCGATACCGACGCTGTCGAGCACAACCAGGAAGGCACGGCTCATGTCCCGGTCTCCATCTGCGCCTTGGCGAAGGCGCGCGGCAGCAGCTCCTCGATCTTCATCGTGACCGCATCGCCTTTCAGGTTGGCCATGGTCACCGGCACGCCCGGGGGCGCGAACTCGGCGATCTTCTGGCGGCACCCGCCGCACGGGGTGACCGGGTCCGGCGCGTCGCCGATCACCGCCACCTCAATGATCTGCGCCTCCCCCGCCGCGACCATCGCCGCGATCGCGCCCGCTTCGGCGCAGGTGCCCTCCGGATAGGCGGCGTTCTCGACGTTCACGCCGGTGAAAACCCGGCCCGACGCGGTGCGGATCGCCGCGCCGACCTTGAAGCCCGAATACGGCGCGTGGGCGTTCTCGCGTATGGTTTTTGCTTCATCGACTAGAGTGATGGCTGGAGACATCGGCGCGCTTCCGTTTTTTGACCGGTTGGACCAAGGTTAGTCACCGTGCATCGACGCGCAAGCCAATTCGCGCGCGGCGGCGAAAGCCCCGGCCGGGGGGGGTAACCGGGGCCGGGCTACTGACCCGCCTCTTCGGGCACGACCAGCGTTCCGTCGCCGCGGAATTCGGCGCTCGCGGGGACCGCCGGGGCAGGTCCGGCATCATGGCGCGAGCTCGGGCCCTCATCCGCGTCCGAGGTCGCGGCGGCCGTGACGATGACCGCCTCCGTCCCGGCGTCGGCAGTCGGGTCCGGGGCCGCCGGCACGACCGGGGCGGCCTCCGGGGTAACCGCGGCGATGGTCACAGTCTCGGCCTCCGGCGCGGTGTCCGGTGTGGCCGCGGCGGGCGCGGCTGGCGCATCGGC
>DQCI01000127.1:3210-3348 GCA_003545125.1 Paracoccaceae bacterium | reverse complement strand
TCGGCGACGGGGATTTCAACCACCGGGGCGTCGGCGGCCGGGATTTCGACAATGACCGGTTCGTCCGCGGCCTCAACCGCGGGTGCGACGGCCTCGGGCTCCACGGTCACCCCCTCCGTCACCGCGACCACGACCGCT
>DQCI01000127.1:153-3204 GCA_003545125.1 Paracoccaceae bacterium | reverse complement strand
GGGCGCATCGGGGTCGGCCTCCGCATCCTCCGCGCCCTCTGCATCCTCTGCGTCCCCGGTGCTCGCGACGGTCATCGTCTCGGCCTCGGGGCCCGCGATCTCCTCGACCAGAACCGGCGCATTGCCGGCGATATCGAAGACCTTGCGGCAGGCCTCAAAACCGTAGAGCCCGCAGGCCGTGCCGTGCAGATCGAGCGCGAGGAAGCCGCCCGGGAACACCTCGTACCCCCGGATCACGTCGGCGAACATCCGGATATAGCCCTCGTCGCGCGCCAGGAAAAAGCCCACCGTGCAGCCACCGGAGCCGCAGTTGAGCGTCGCCGATTCCGTGCAGGCGGCCGCCGCGTAGTCGATCACCAGATCCTCGCGGCCGTCGCCATCGAGGTCTTCACGCCGCTCGAACCCGGGCTCCATCGCGACCGTGCCGCCAAGTTCGCCGCAGGCGGCGACCACTTCCCCGAGCACCAGGCTCGCGGGATTGTCCACCGGCGGTGAGGGCATCGGGCAGGTCTCCATCACCGTGTAGAGGCTGTCGGACGAGCCGGTGAGCCCCACTTCCACGTCCTGGACACCATCGGGCCAGTCGAGCCGGAGCGAGGCACGCAGACCGCGTTGGAGCAGGTCCACCAATTCCTCGTGCAGGCGCGGGTCGAAACTGGCGGTGTAGCGGGTGTAGCCATCCACCGCGTGCGGGGCGAAGGTGAGCACACCCACATCACCGCCATCGACCCCCAGGGTGACCCCCAGTTTCTCCGTCGCCACGCCGCGGCCGGCGACGTCGAGCGCGAAGTGCAGCGGTTCGAAGGCCGCGCATTCCAGCCGGAAACAGAGAAAACTGTCGGACCCTTCCTCGCCCAACGGGCAGATACGGGCGCTGGCGGCGCCGTCACCGGGCTCGGTCACGCTCCAGGCCTGCGCCCGCGCAGGCGCCCCGGTGAGACCGGCGACGAGACCCGTGGCGAGTACGGCAAGCACGAACTGGAAAAGACGAAAACGCTGCATGAGGCCCCCCGGCTAAGACTTGAACGCCACGTTGCCCGGGACACGCGATTTGTGCAAGCCCTTGGGGCCGATTCCCGTTTCTTTGCAACCTTTCGAGGAATATTTGCAAAGTCCGCCGCCTTTCCTGCCAACCTGCATATCTTGCAACGCTTTGCAAAACTTTGCAGGTCAATCGGGGCAGCGGGTGCAAATGTTGCGGCGAATCCGGGGCCTGCTGGCGCAATCATCTTGTCCGAGCGGCACTGGCTCCGTAACAACGTTGCGACAGATCGAGGAGGAGAGCCGTATGGGCTACAAAGAGGTGTACGACGCTTGGCAAGCCGATCCGGACGGGTTCTGGATGGACGCAGCCAAGGCCATAGACTGGGACAAACCGCCGTCGAAAGGGCTCACCCACAAGACTGGCGCGGGGGGCGATGGTCTCTATGAATGGTTCGCGGACGGCTTGGTCAACACCTGCTGGAACGCCGTCGACCGGCATGTCGAGGCAGGTCGGGGCGACCAGGTCGCCATCATCTACGACAGCCCGATCACCGGCCGCCAGGCGAAGATCACCTACGCCGAGCTCAAGGACCGGGTGTCGCGGTTCGCCGGCGGCCTCGCCGCGCGCGGGATCACCAAGGGCGACCGGGTCATCATCTACATGCCGATGGTGCCCGAGGCGCTGATCGCGATGCTGGCGGTCACCCGGATCGGGGCGATCCACTCGGTGGTGTTCGGCGGGTTTGCGGCGCATGAGCTGGCAGTCCGGATCGACGACGCCGAACCGAAGGCGATCCTCGCCGCCAGCGCCGGCATCGAGCCCGGCCGGGTCATCGCCTACAAACCGCTGCTCGACAGCGCCATCGAGCAATCCACCTCCAAGCCCGAATTCTGCGTGATCCTCCAGCGCGAAGAAAAGCCCGCCGACATGATCGAGGGGCGCGACGTCGACTGGGCGGAGGTCGAGAGCGCCGATCCGGTGGCTTGTCTGCCGGTCGAGGGCAACCACCCCGCCTACATCCTCTACACCTCAGGCACGACCGGCCAGCCGAAGGGCGTGATCCGCCACACCGGTGGCCATTTGGTGGCGCTGAACTGGACGATGAAGGCCATCTACAACGTCGATCCCGGCGAAGTGTTCTGGGCCGCCTCCGACGTGGGCTGGGTCGTCGGCCACAGCTATATCTGCTACGCCCCGCTGATCGCCGGCAACACCACCATCGTCTTCGAGGGCAAGCCCGTGGGCACGCCCGATGCCGGTACTTTCTGGCGGGTGATTTCGGAGCACGACGTCAAGAGCTTCTTCACCGCGCCCACCGCCTTCCGCGCAGTCAAGCGCGAAGATCCGACCGGCGAGTTCGTGAAGAAATACGATCTCTCGGGCCTGCGCGCCGTCTTCCTTGCCGGCGAACGCGCCGACCCGGACACGATCGTCTGGGCGCAGGACCAGCTCGGCGTGCCGGTGATCGACCATTGGTGGCAGACCGAGACCGGCTATGCCATCGCCGCCAACCCGCTTGGGATCGAGCAATTGCCGGTCAAGCTCGGCTCCCCCTCGGTGCCGATGCCGGGCTACGACGTGCAGATCCTCGACGAGGGCGGCCACGAGGTGGAACCGGGCACCCTCGGCGCCATCGCCATCAAGTTGCCGCTGCCGCCGGGCACGCTGCCGACGCTGTGGAACGCCGAAGACCGGTTCCGCAAGTCCTACCTCACCGCCTTCCCGGGCTACTACGAGACTGGCGACGCCGGGTACAAGGACGAGGACGGCTACCTCTATATCATGGCCCGCACCGACGACGTCATCAACATCGCCGGCCACAGGCTGTCGACCGGCGCGATGGAAGAGGTGCTCGCCTCGCATCCGGACGTAGCCGAATGCGCGGTGATCGGGGTGACCGACCAGCTCAAGGGCCAGTTGCCGCTCGGGTTCCTCTGCCTCAATGCCGGTGCAGCGCGTGACCACGCGGAGGTGGTGGCCGAATGCGTCAAGCTGGTGCGCGAGCAGATCGGCCCGGTTGCCGCCTTCAAGGCCGCGGTCGTGGTCGACCGCCTGCCCAAGACCCG
>DQCI01000127.1:0-135 GCA_003545125.1 Paracoccaceae bacterium | reverse complement strand
GGCAAGATCCTGCGCGGCACCATGGTCTCCATCGCCGACGGCAAGGAATACAAGATGCCCGCCACGATCGACGATCCGTCGATCCTCGAGGAGATCCAGGAAGCGCTGAAGAGCCTCGGCTACGCCGGCGGCTGA
>DQCI01000128.1 GCA_003545125.1 Paracoccaceae bacterium | reverse complement strand
GGCGGCGTAGCGCCGATTGAGCGCCTTTTGAAGGACCGCACGGCGTGTCTTGAGGCGCTTTTCCGGAATGCAGAGGAATATGCCGCTGCCCCGGTAGGACACGACCCCGCCGTCGGCGAGGATGCCGTCAGTGGTCGCCCGGGCGGCATCGCGCAGAAGCAAACGGAATTTGTCCGTCGTGGCCGCGGCATAGACCCGGTCGATCTTGTCGATCTTCACGGCGATTGTCGTGACCTGGCCGGTCTGGCGGCACATCAATTGGCGCAGGTAGTTCTCGAACTCGGCGTAGTCGAGAGCGGACGCGACTTCGGGAAGGGCGATCGCATCACGGATTGAAAACTCCTTTGGCTCGCCGCCCATGTCCCGGAAATCGCCGACAATCGGGACGGCCAAGCTGGCCCGGGTTTTCTCGAGCGCGAGTGTCTGGGCCTGCTGGAGCCGCTTTTGCAGTTCCGGAAAATCAAACGGTTTCGCGAGATAGTCGGACGCGCCGGAAACGAAGGCGCGGTCGAGATGGTCCTTGTCCAGCATCGCCGTCAGCATGATGATCGGCGTATGCGCATACCCCGGTGTCTGGCGAACCATCTGCACCAGGGCGATCCCGTCTACCGTGGGCATCTGGATATCCGTGAGGATGCAGTCGAACGGTTCGTGGGCTTCTGCGACGGCTTCGAGGGCCTCTTTTGCCGATCCGGTCGGCAGAACATCGTGATGGGTCGAGAGCCTCAGGAACTGGGTGACCAGTTCAAGGATCTCGGGATCGTCATCGACAAGCAGAATACGCATTGTTCCATCCCCATGGAATTCGGCAATGCAAGCAGGAATGACCGGAGATTGCGGCAACTTGCTGTCCGACCGGGGACCATAATCGGAAAACCCAATAAAAAAGCACGCATTCAATATTTTAGGGAGCTATTACAAGCGGATGGGTACGGACGCCTGCGCCCTCCGCAACACGGTGGCGCGGGCTGATGTTTGGGCAAAGTGACCCGACTGGGCCCGGGCTTTATCGGCTTGGCGCGGGGAAGCGGGTGTGAACCCGCTTGAGACGCGATTTCGAAATCGCGTGAGAAGGCCCTTCGAAGGGCCTTCCCGCCCGGTCATCCGAACGCGGTCATTCGAATTCGACCAGCAGATCCTTGGCGTCGATCTGCGCCCCGGGCGTGACGTGGATCGCTTTGACCACCGCGTCGCGCTCGGCGTTGATTGCGGTTTCCATCTTCATCGCCTCGATGGTGAGCAGCAGATCGCCTTTGTGGACCTTCTGACCGATCTGCGCGCCGATGCTCGCAATCACGCCGGGCATCGGTGCGCCGACGTGGTTCGGGTTGCCCAACTCTACCTTCGGGTGGGCGACCTTGGCGGCCTGGACCTTGCGGTCGGTCACGCGCACCGTGCGCGGTTGGCCGTTGAGCTCGAAGAACACCTTGGCCTCGCCTTCCTCGTTGGTCTCGGCGATGGCCTGGCAACGGATCTCGAGGGTCTTGCCCGGATCGATCTCGACCGAGATCTCCTCGTGAGGCTCCATGCCGTAGAAGAAGGCGCGGGTGGGCAGGGTGCGTACCGGCCCGTAGGTCTTGTGACGCGCGGCGTAGTCGGAGAAGACCTTGGGGTACATCAGGTAGCCGCCCAGGTCCTCGTCGTCGATCTCCTCGCCAAGCTCTTCGGCCGCCCGGGCCCGGGTGGCCTCGAAATCGACCGGGGCGAGGTGCTTGCCGGGGCGCTCGGTGTCGGGTGCCTCACCCTTCAGCACCTTGGCGACGATCTTGTCGGGGAAGCCGCCCGGCGGCTGGCCGAGGTTGCCCTTCATCATGTCGACAACCGAGTCGGGGAAGGAGACCTCGTGATCGGGATCTTCGACCTCTTCGCGCGACAGGTTCTGGCTGACCATCATCAGCGCCATGTCGCCCACCACCTTGGAGGAGGGGGTGACCTTGACGATGTCGCCGAACATCCGGTTCACATCGGCATAGGCCTGGGCGACCTCGTGCCAGCGCTCTTCCAGCCCCATCGAGCGGGCCTGGGCCTTGAGGTTGGTGAACTGGCCGCCGGGCATCTCGTGGAGGTAGACCTCGGAGGCCGGCGCTTCGAGGCCGGACTCGAACGCGGCGTACTGGCCGCGCACCGCTTCCCAGTAGTTGGAGATCTGGCGGATCGCGGCGACGTCGAGCCCGGGGTCGCGCGCGGTGTTGGCGAGGGCTGAGACGATGGAGCCGAGGCAGGGTTGCGAGGTGGAGCCGGAGAAGGCATCCATCGCCGCGTCCACCGCATCGACGCCGGCATCGACCGCGGCGAGCACGGAGGCGGCCGAGATGCCGGAGGTGTCGTGGGTGTGGAAGTGCACGGGCAGGTCGACCGCGTCTTTCAGCGCCCTGAACAGCTGGGCGGCGGCAGCGGGTTTCAGGAGCCCCGCCATGTCCTTCACGCCGAGAATATGTGCGCCCGCGGCCTCCAGCTCCTTGGCTATGGTCACGTAGTACTTGAGGTCGTACTTGGCCCGGTCCGGGTCGAGGATGTCGCCGGTGTAGCAGATCGCCGCTTCGCAGACCTTGTCGTTCTGGGCGACGGCGTCCATCGCGACCCGCATGTTCTCGACCCAGTTGAGGCTGTCGAAGACGCGAAAGACGTCCATGCCGCTCTCCGCCGCCTGACGCACGAAGCCCTGGACCACGTTGTCGGGGTAGTTGGTGTAGCCGACCCCGTTGGAAGCGCGCAGCAGCATCTGGGTCATGATGTTGGGGAGTTTGGCGCGGATGTCGCGCAGCCGCTGCCAGGGGCATTCCTGCAAGAAGCGGTAGGCGACGTCGAAGGTGGCGCCGCCCCACATCTCCATCGAAAAGAGCTGCGGCAGGTTGTGCGCGTAGGCCGGCGCGATGCGGATCATGTCGAAGCTGCGCATCCGGGTGGCGAGCAGCGACTGGTGGGCGTCGCGCATGGTGGTGTCGGTCACGAGCACCTGTTTCTGGGCCTTGAGCCAGTCGGCCACGGCCTTGGGGCCTTTTTCGTCGAGCAGCTGCCTGGTGCCCGGCGGCGGCGTATCGCTGTGCATTTCGGGGCAGCGGGGCGGTCTCAGGTCATCCTTCGGAAGCGGCCGGCCGGCGGTCTCGGGGTGGCCGTTGACGGTGATGTCGGCGACATAGGTGAGAATACGCGTCGCCCTGTCGCGCTGCTTCTCGAAGTCGAACAGCTCCGGCGTGTTGTCGATGAAACGGGTGGTGTAGGTATTGTCGAGGAAGGTCGGGTGCTGGAGCAGGTTTTCGACGAAGGCGATGTTGGTCGAGACGCCGCGGATGCGGAACTCCCTGAGCGCCCGGTCCATCCGGCGGATCGCCATGTCGGGCGTCTGACCCCAGGAGGTGACTTTCACCAGGAGCGAATCATAGTAGCGGGTGACGACCGAGCCGGGGTAGGCGGTGCCGCCGTCGAGGCGGATGCCGGGGCCGGTGGCGCTGCGGTAGGCGCTGATGCGGCCGTAATCGGGGATGAAGTTGTTCTGCGGGTCCTCGGTGGTGATCCGGCATTGCAGCGCATGGCCGTTAAGGCGCACGTCGTCCTGGCTGGCGACGCCGGTGGCCTCGGGAAGCGCCTTGCCTTCGGCGATCAGGATCTGGGCGCGCACGATGTCGATGCCGGTCACCTCTTCGGTGACGGTGTGCTCGACCTGGACGCGCGGGTTGACCTCGATGAAGTAGAACCTGCCGGTGTCCATATCCATCAGGAATTCGACGGTGCCCGCACAGGTGTAGTTGACGTGGGCGCAGATCTTCTTGCCGAGGGTGCAGATGTCTTCGCGCTGGGCCTCTGAGAGATAGGGGGCGGGGGCACGCTCGACCACTTTCTGGTTGCGGCGCTGGACCGAGCAATCGCGCTCCCACAGGTGGTAAAGGTTGCCCTGGCTGTCACCGAGGATCTGGACCTCGACGTGGCGCGCACGGGTGATCATCTTCTCGAGGAAGCCTTCGCCGTTGCCAAACGCGGCCTCGGCCTCGCGGCGCCCGGCGAGCACCAGATCGGGCAGCTCCTCGGCGTTTTCGATCGGCCGCATGCCGCGGCCGCCGCCGCCCCAGCTGGCTTTCAGCATCAACGGATAGCCGATCTCGGCGGCCTCTTTCTTGATCGCCTCCATGTCGTCGCCGAGCACGCCGGTGGCGGGGATCACCGGCACGCCCGCCTCGATGGCGATCTGGCGGGCCGACGCCTTGTCGCCGAGCGCGCGCATGGTCTCGGCATTCGGGCCGATGAAGACGATCCCGGCTGCGTCGCAGGCGTCGACGAACTCGGGGTTTTCCGAGAGCAGGCCATAGCCTGGGTGGATCGCGTCCGCGCCACTATCCCTGGCGACCCGGATGATCTCCTCGATCGACAGATAGGCGGCGACGGGGCCGAGCCCTTCACCGATCTTGTAGGCTTCGTCAGCCTTGAACCGGTGCAGGCCGAGCTTGTCTTCCTCGGCATAGACGGCGACGGTTTTCTTGCCCATCTCGTTGGCGGCCCGCAGGATACGGATGGCGATCTCGCCCCGGTTGGCGATCAGGATCTTCTTGAATTCCGGCATGCTTGCTCCCCGCGGCCTGACGTCTTCGGCGCTGTCGTTTTCTGCGGCGCGGCGCAAAAGGCGCTGCGCTGCGGCGTCACGGCGCTACGGTAGCGCAAACCCGGCCGGGCGCAAGGGGATGGTGCGGACGGTTCGG
>DQCI01000196.1:9783-16464 GCA_003545125.1 Paracoccaceae bacterium | reverse complement strand
ATACGGGCCGAAAAAGCGCGGAAATTGTCGGTCAGTATGTCATTCATGGCCTTACCTCACGGTTTCGAGGGTGAATTCGGGGAGCGGTGTGTCCATTGAGCGGGCGAGTTCGGCAACGGTCTCTCCGACCTCGCCGGATCGGAAGCTTTGGGCATGCAGCCCGCCGCAGATGAAGACGCTGTCCCAGCCGGCGGCAGCGGCACCGGCGATGTCGTGTTCGAGACTGTCGCCCACCATCAAAACCCTCTCCGGCGGCAGGTCAAGCGCCGCCTCGACGGCGCGAAAGATCGGAACGTGGGGTTTGCCGACGTAGCGGACCTCGCCGCCGGCATTGGCATGGTCGTGCGCCAGCATGCCCGGCATGACCACGATTGCACCGCCTGGGCGCGGCGCGGTCCGGTCAGGGTTGGAGCAAAGGACCGGCAGGCCGCGTTCGAGGGCGACGGCAAAGACCCCGTCGTAGGCGCCGGGCAGCGCGTCATCCGCGACTCCCATGAGCAGCACCGCCTCGGCCTCTTCGATCGGCACGAAGTTAACCTCGAGCCCCGCCGCCCAGTCAATTGCATCGTCCGGTCGGCTGGTGATCGCATGAAGCCTGGTGAACGCGGTTCGATGGGCCGCGAACTCATGCCACAGCGCTTCGCCGGAACTCATCACGCAATCGAACAGGTCCGGTGGAAATCCCAGCGCGGTCAGGCGCGCGGCGTTGGGAGCGGCCCGGCGGCCGGAATTCGTCAGCACCGCCAGCATGTGGCCCCTGGCCTTCAGCTCGGTCAGCGCCGCCACTGCCGCAGAAGAGGGCGCGCTGCCGTCATGCAGCACGCCCCATTGGTCGAACACGATCGCATCGTAGCCCGAGGCGACGTCGGACAGGGAGGCGAGGGCCTTGGTCACGGGATCAGTATTCGGCCATATCCTTCGGATCCTTGAGCCCGGCAATATGGGCCTCCGCCTCTTGCCTGGTCATCGCCGGTGCCGCCTTGTCGGCCATGCCAGCGGGCATATCGCCAAAGTAGAACTTGTAGCCGGGGATCGGTTGGCGCCGGTTGCGGATCGGCATGCCTTCGTAGGGGTAGACGTCGGAGCGCGCGTTCGCGATCTCGTCGTGGCAGGGCAGCACATAGTCGGCCCGCTTGTCGATCTCCTCGACCGACTGCCAGCCCTGCCAGGAATTCACGAACCGCGCGGGCACCCAGTGGCGCCACATCTCCGACGGGTTCGGCTCGAGGTTGCGCTCGACGAAGATCGCATCGCCCGCGATCACGATGTCGCCCATCGAGGTGGCCACGGTGACAGCCATGTGGCCGACGGAATGGCCCGGGGTGTGGAACATGGTGATGCCCGGCAGCACCTCGCTTTCCTCCTCGACCGCCTCGAACACGCAACCCGTATAGGCCGGCTCGATGCCGGGAATCCCGCATTCATAGGTGCGGTAGTAGAGCGGCAGCGGGTTGTGGGCCACGTCGATCTCGCCCTTGGGGGCGATGTAGCGGGCGTTCTTGAACTCCTTGATGTTCTGCACATGGTCCCAGTGCAGGTGGGTGAAGACGATGGCGTCGATCTCATCGGGGTGCACGCCGAGCTTCTTTTCGAGGTGCTCATGCACCTGGAGGCAGCCGCGTTTTTGGCATTTGTGGTGGTACTTGGTTGCGCGCGCCTCGTCAGGAAGCCCGGTATCAACCAGGATTTTGTGCTCGCCGGTGTCGATGTAGTAGGAATAGACCGGGTTCCAGTACTTCTTTCCGGCCGGGCCCTTCCAGAAAATGTAGGTGCCAAGGTCGCCCTCGAGCCAGCCCGTGTTGATCGGATAGATCTTGGTTTCCTGAACGCCCATGGCGACCTCCTGTACCGATGTTCGTGCCTCACATACAATCAATGCCCAATGCACGCAATCCGAAATCATCTCGGAGTATAACGCCGTCAATCAGTCCGATATGCCTCCAGCGTTTGAAGAAAGCTCGCCGCCATGTGTTCGCGCATACCATTTGAGGCGACCTGCGAGTCGGCCGAGAAGATGCTTTCCAGGAGAGACTCGTGGCTTTTTGCCGAGGCGATCAGGTCTTCGGTGGTGGCGAATTTCTTCGCCCGGAAGGGACCGGTGCGGCGGCGAAACTCCGAGGCAAGCTCCTCCATGATCTCGTTTCCGGTCGCCTTGTAGATCGCTTGATGAAGGGCTTCGTTGGCGTGCACATATTCGATACGATCGCCACGTTGGGCCACGCGGCTGCATTCAGCCTGGGCAAGCTCGATCTCCGAGCGCGACAGGAGGGTGAGCCGCTGGGAGGCCATCCGCGCGCACATCACCTCGATTTCATACATGACTTCAAATATTTGCGACAGTTCTTCGCGCGAGTACTGCGCCACGCGGACGCCACGCCTTGGGCCCGAAACCAGGATGCGCTGGGCGACAAGCTGGTTCAGGGCCTCGCGAACCGGGGTACGCGAAACGCCGAGATGCTCTGCCACCCGGGCCTCGTCGACTCGCTCGCCAGGGCTGAGCGTGCCGGCGGCGATATCGTCGGTCAGCGCCGCCACAACCCTTTGCACCGCAGAGATTTTTGGTGTTTTCGAACTCGAACCACCATTTTTCGCCATGAGGACTTTCCTTCTCATTCCTTGCTTCGAAGGTGTGACGTGTATCCGGCCGCTCGGCCAGTGTAGAAGCTTTTTCCGTTCGAGGCAATTTTGCATATTTACTTTTCTCATTGCATGCATAAGCTCAGGGGAGCCTCAGATGGGGACGCTATGCCCAAGATTCGACTCGAAGGACTTGTGAAACGCTTTGGCACCGTCGAGGTGCTGCATAGCATTGACCTGACCATGGCGGAGAACGAGTTCACCGTGCTTGTCGGCCCGTCGGGTTGCGGCAAATCGACGACACTGCGCATGCTCGCCGGGCTCGATACGTTGAGCGCAGGCGAGATCTATATCGACGAGAAGCCCGTCAGCCACCTCGAGCCGAAAGACCGCGACCTGGCGATGGTGTTCCAGGACTATGCGCTCTACCCGCATATGAACGTTGCCCGGAACATGTCGTTTGCGCTGCGGTTGCAGAAGCGCCCGAAAGACGAGATCGACACCAAGGTGCGGGATGTTGCCAAGATGCTCGGCCTCACCGAATTCCTCAACCGCAAGCCGGGCGAGCTCTCGGGTGGCCAGCGGCAACGGGTGGCGATGGGGCGTGCGCTCACGCGTGACAGCTCGACCTTCCTGTTCGATGAGCCGCTGTCGAACCTCGACGCCAAGCTGCGCGGCCAGATGCGCGCCGAGCTCGCGCTGATGCGTCAGCGGGTAAAAAAGAACATGGTCTACGTCACCCACGACCAGATCGAGGCGATGACGTTGGCCGACAAGATTGTCGTCATGCGCGGCGGCTACATCCAGCAGGAAGGCTCGCCCGAAGAGCTGTTCAAGCGGCCGGCCAACAAGTTCGTGGCCGGTTTCCTGGGGTCGCCGCCGATGAACTTCCTCGACGTCACCCTGGAAGAGGGCGCCGACGGCTTCTTCGCGCGCGGAGACGGCTTCCGCATCGCTCTTGGCGCCGAACTTGCCGAGCGCGCGCGCCGCAAGGGGCAAAGCGAGTTCGTCATGGGTATTCGCCCCTCCGATCTGAACTACGATGCGCAGGCGCCTGACGATGCGGCGATGGATCTCAGGGTCTCGATTTCGGAATACATCGGCGCGCAATCGGTGTTGATCTGCAAATGCGGCGAGGCGACGGTCACCGTCGAAATCAAATCCGAAACCCCTATTGCCCTTGGCGACGTTCTGCGGTTCGCGGTTCGCATGGAGGGGGTTCATCTGTTCGACAAGACGACTGAGGAAGCGCTCTAGGCGCTTGACTACGGCACATTGGAGGAGGACCAAATGCTCAACGGACTGAAGACATTGGGAATAGCCTGTACGCTGACGATGGCGCTGAGCGGCAGTACCGCGCTGGCCAACCCGTATGAGGCCTATGCCGGCACCACCCTGGTGGTGAACTTCCCGTCGCACCCCCACTACAATGCGGTGGTGAAAGTACTTCCGGAATTCACCAAGGAAACCGGCATCGAGGTCGAGGTGGACATGCTGCCCTACCTCAAGATGCGCGAGCGCCAGACACTCGAGCTGACCCAGGACGAGGGCGCCTACGACCTGATCACCTACGTGGTGTTCTCGAAGGCCGACTATGTCTATGCCGACCAGCTCGACAACCTGGCCAAATACTTCATGAACCCGAAACTGGCCGATCCGAGCTATGACGCCGAAGACCTGATCGACGGCTATGTTCAGAACATCGGCGTTGCCGGTGGCGAGAAAGGCTATCTGCCGGGGCCGACCGGCTCTCTGTTCGGTCTTCCGCAAGGCTCGGAAACTTCGGTGCTGATCTACCGCAAGGACATCTTCGAGAAGCACGGGCTCAAGGTTCCGGAAACCTACGACGAGTTGCTCGACGTAGCCTGCAAGATCCCCGAGCTTGAGCCCGGGATGGGCGGCATGGCCTCGCGCGCGGCCTCCGGCCACCAGGCCAGCCACGCGTTCCTGTTGCACCTGGCGCCGCTTGGCGGGCGGGTGTTCGACGACGCCTGGAACCCGATCATCAACAACGAAGCCGGTGTCGCGGCGGCCAATGCGCTGAAAACCATCGTCGACTGCGGCCCCGAGGGCTCGAGCGCCTTCGGTCCGGCCGAAGCCGCCAACTCCTTCGCGAACGGCAACGCGGCGATGTTCATGGACTCGATCGCCTTTGCCCCGACCTTCGAAAACCCGGACAAATCCCAGGTCGTCGGCAAGGTCGGCTATGCGATGCACCCCGAAGGCGTGCGCCGCGGCAGCCAGACCGGCGGTTTCGGCATCGGCATCCCGTCCAACGCGCTCAACAAGGAAGCCGCCTTCCTGCTGATGCAGTGGCTGACCTCGAAGCACGGTGACAAACTGGTGGCAATGGCCGGCGGCAACCCGTCGCGCTTCTCGACCTATGCCGACCCCGAAGTGCAGGCGAAGTACCCCTACGCCGAGGTCTTCGGCGAAGCGCTGCAATACGCCGATCCGGACTGGCGTCCGATCATCCCCGCCTGGGGCAAGATCAACGCCGATATCGGCACGACGATGTCGAAAGTGCTGACCGAGGATCTCGACCCTCAGGAAGCGCTGGATGGTGTTGCCGAGCGCACCCGCGCGCTGATGGAAGAAGAGGGCTACTACATCTGGCAAGACTGATGTAGGCCCCGTGGCCCCGTGCTCCCCGGGGCTGCGTATTGAGCCGGGCTGCCAACGGCAGCCCGGCGTATCCCCGGATTTCAGCCAGCCTGGAGCAGTCTCGTGAACCGCCAGAGCCTCAATCGACTGACGCCCTATTTCTTCATGGCGCCCGCGGCCGTCATCATGGCGATCGCGTTGTTCTATCCACTGCTTTATATGATGTTCGGCAGCTTCCGGGCCTGGGATCCAAGCCAGCGCCTGAACGAAACTGACTTTGTCGGGCTGGCCAATTACACCAAACTGCTGCGCGACGAGGCGTTTCTCGAGAGCGTCACCGTCACCCTGACCTTCGCCGGAACGGTCGTCGTGGCCGAAATGCTCATCGGCGTCGGCCTTGCGCTCCTGCTCGACCGCAAAATCCGCGGCATGTCGGTGCTGCGCACGCTGTTCATCCTGCCGATGATGATCGCGCCGGTCGTCGTCGGCCTGGTCTGGCGGTTCATGTACCACCCCACCGACGGCATCTTCAATCGCTGGCTCTCCGCGCTCGGGCTTGGCCGGGTCGATTGGCTGGGCGACCACGCGTTGATGTCGGTCATCATCGCCGACATCTGGCAATGGACGCCTTTCATCTTCATCCTCTCGCTCGCCGCCCTGCAATCGCTGCCGCGGACCGCCCTGGAAGCGGCACGGATCGACGGCGCCACCGGCTGGCAGCAGATCGTCCACATCAAGCTGCCGTTGATGGCGCCGGTTCTGATCGTGACCTTCCTGTTACGGCTGATCGACGCTTTCAAGGTGCTCGAAGTGATCTTGGTCATGACCGAAGGCGGACCGGGCTTGTCCACCGAGATACTCGCGCTCAGAATCGCCCGCACGGCGCAGGAGTTCCGCGAGCTTGGCGAGGCGGCGGCGATGTCCAACTACCTGCTTCTGCTCTTGATGGTGCTCACGCTGGGCATGTTCGCCTTCACCCGCTGGCAGGAAGCGCGCGCCCAGCGTCTCAACGCAGTCAAGCAGGAGGAGGGCTGAGCCATGGCCAACACAAGCCAGCACGACCGGCAGAATCCGGCCTTCTACGCCCTTCTGGTCGCGCTCATCTTCATGTCGATCGGACCTGTGATCCTGCTCTTCGTCAACTCGTTCAAACTGGACGTTGACATCATCTCGGGCGGCAGTGGGCTGTTCTTCCTGCCGACTATACAGAACTACGAGACTGCGCTTTGCGATATCCTGTGGTACGAGCCCGAGCATCTGGATTTCTGCGCCATCCGCTTCGGCGGGGCCTTCATCAACTCGCTGATCATCGCGCTGGTCTCGACGGTGCTGACCCTGATCATCGGCTGCATGGCGGCCTATGCGCTGGTCCGCTTTCGCTTCATCGGGCGTGAGCCGATCTCGTTTGCCACGCTCGCCGTGCGCATGGTGCCGCCGGCGGTGCTGTTGGTGCCGGTGTTCGGGCTGTGGAACAACGCCTTCTGCATCGACAATGCCACC
>DQCI01000196.1:0-9771 GCA_003545125.1 Paracoccaceae bacterium | reverse complement strand
GCCGGCACCCACATGGGCATCATCCTGATCTACATCGCGATGAACCTGCCTTTCGTGATCTGGATCCTGCAAAGCTTCATCGTTCAGGTGCCGCGTTCGCTGGAGGAAGCGGCGCGGGTTGACGGCGCCGGCCCGTTCCAGGTGTTCTTCCTGGTGGTCCTGCCGCTGATCAAGCCCGGCCTCGCCGCGGCCGCGATTTTCACCTTCCGCATCGCCTGGAACGAATACTTGCTGGCCTCGGCGCTGGCCGACCGCAACACCATGACGGTGCCGATCCTGATCGTGAACAACACCAGCGAGTTCAACGTCGAGTGGGGCGTGATCATGGCAACCGGCATGCTGCTGGCGATCCCGCCGATCATCTTCACCCTGTTTGCCTCGCGCCAGATCATCACCGGCATGACCGCCGGCGCGGTCAAAGGATAAGCGATGCCTGCACCCGTCTGCCTGCTCGGAACTTTCGAGACCAAGGCTGAGGAACTTGGCGCGCTCACCGAGATGCTGAAGGGCCACGGTCTCGATGTGGTCCCGGTGGACCTCTCGCTGACGTCCGGCGGTGCGGTTCTGCCGGGCGAGGAAAAGCTGCTGCAGATGGCGGCGCATGTGAAGGCTGCCAGCGCGACCATGGCCGCGGCCGCACCCGCGGCAGTGGTTGCCATCGGCGGCGGCACCGGAACCGAGATGGCCTGCCGGGCGATGCGCGACCTGCCCATGAGCTTGCCGAAATTCGTCGTCACCACCCTGCCCTTCGATCCGCGCGCGGCGGTGGCAGACAATGCTGTCACCCTGATCCCGACGCTGTGCGATATCCAGGGAATGAATGCGACCCTGCGCCAGGTCTTCGCCCGCACCGCCGCGATGGTGGCCGGCACGATTCGCGCCCCGACGCCGGCGGCCAGCGACACGAAAAGCGTTGCCGTCTCGCTCCTGGGCGTGACCCAGCAGGCTGGCGAGGAGGTCCTGCGCCTTCTGCGCGCGGCCGGCCAGGAGACCGCGGCTTTCCATGCCAACGGCTTCGGCGGCGCCGCCTTCGCCCGGTTCGCCGCCGAAGGCGCGCTCTGCGGCGCGATCGACCTGACGGTAAACGAGATCGTGCGCATGCATGTGGTCGGCGCCCACGTGGATATGCCGACCCGCTTCACCTGCGCTGCCGCCCTGCCCCGGATCGTCCTGCCGGGTACGCTCAACTTCCTCGACGGCGGCATTCAGGATCAGATGCCCGCCGAATACCATGCCCGGCCGCACTACCGGCAGTCGAGCTATTTCACCCATGTGAAACTCACCGAAGCGGAGCTCACAAAAGCCACCCGCAGGCTATCGCGCGACCTCAACACCTCCACGGCGCATTGCGAAGTGCTCGTGCCGATGGGCGGCTTTTCGAGCGAGGACCGACCGGGCGGCGCCATCGAGGACGAGGGTTTGCGCGAACTGGCGGCCGAGATCTTCGAAGCCGAGGCGCGCGCTTATACCGTCACCCGGCTTCCCTACCATATCAGCGCCCCCGAGACAGCCCGCGAAGCCGTCTCGCGGCTCCTGCCGCATCTCTAGAAAGGAAGGCACACACCCGATGTCCCACACGCTCGACCAGGCCGATGTCCTTGCCAAGAAAGACGACCTCATCGCAACCGCAAAGCGCAGCTTCGAGGTCGGCATCCAAACCAATGCCGGCGGCAACCTCTCGGTCCGGCTCGCCTCGCGCGATGCCATCGTGATCAAACCCTCCGGCGTGGGCTTCAACGAATGCACCCGCGAGAACCTCCAGGTGGTGATGCTCGACGGCACGGTGCTGGCGTCCGAAATCGAATTGAAGCCGTCGAAGGACCTGGGATTTCACCTCGAGATCTACCGCCGTCGCGAAGACATCAATGCCATCGTCCATTGCCACAGCCCTTGGGCGACCGGATATGCCAGTGCCGGGCTGGAAGTGCCCTGCCTGACCGTGCAGACCGTCGAGAAGATCGGCCGCATGCCGCTCGTCCCGCTTACCGAAAACCTCGGGCCGCAGACGCCGGAGATGATCGGCCCGGTGTTCGACGACCCCAAGATCCGCGCAGCGGTGCTCGCCAATCACGGCACGATCGGCACCGGCAAGTCGCTGATGGCGGCGCAGTATCTCGCCGAGATCATTGAAGAAACCGCCCATATTGCTTTCGTGCGCGACACGATGGTCAAAACCCTCGGCCTCAAGACGCCGCCGTCGCCCGACTACGGCACCGCGAAGGACGAAAAGGCGGCGCTCTCGGGAGGTTGACACCATGGCCCTGACCCTTTCGCTCAACACCAACCCGCTGGTGAACCGGTTCGCCGAGCCCGAAGATCTGATCGAAACCGTGGCCCGCGACATCCGCATCCGCGACCTTCAGCTCACGCATGAATTCATCAACCCGAGCTGGCCGGCGGCGGTGACCCGCCGGATGACCCGGCGGATGGTCCGGGCGATGAAGGCGACGGGTGTGCGCGTGACCAGCGGCATGACCGGCCCCTACGGGCGGCTAAACCATTTCGGGCATCCCGACCGGGACGTGCGGCGCTACTACGTCGACTGGTTCAAGACCTTCGCCGACATCACCGCCGATCTCGGCGGCCATTCGGTCGGTACGCAGTTCGCTATTTTCACCTATCGCGACTATGACGATCCGGTGCGGCGTGAGGAGTTGACCCGCATCGCCATCGACTGTTGGGCCGAGGTTGCCGAGCATGGGCGTGCGGCGGGGCTTTCCTTCGTCTACTGGGAGCCGATGAGTGTCGGGCGCGAGTTCGGCGCGACCATCGCCGAGGCGGTTGCGCTTCAAGACCGCCTGACTGCCGCGGATATGGCGATCCCGATGTGGATGATGGCGGATATCGACCACGGCGACATCACCTCGCCCGATCCGGACGACACCGATCCCTATGCCTGGGCGCGCGCCACGCCGAGGCTTTCGCCGATCATCCACATCAAGCAATCGACGATGGACAAAAGCGGTCATCGCCCCTTCACCGCAAAGCACAACGAGACCGGGCTCATCCAACCGGCGCCGCTTCTGGAGGCCCTGGCCGAAGGCGGCGCGGTCGACAACGAGATCTGTCTGGAGCTTTCGTTCAAGGAACGCGAGCCAAACGACCGAGGGGTGATCGCCGACATCGCCGAGAGCGTCGCCTTCTGGGCGCCGCACATCGACACCGGGGCGGTCGAGCTGTTGCGCTGAGGCGGGCGCCCGCCACGTCACATCTTCGGCTCCGAAATCTGCCGCACACACACCAGAAGGTCACACAATACCGCCAGGATTGTTGTATTTGGGAGCTGGTGTGTTACCCTTGCAGGGGGCGCAGGCGGCGTCGAGCCGGAACGGAGCATATCGGCCAATGAAACGCGACGCACGCAGGAAGGTGATAATGGACGTCCTGGTCCAGGAGGGCTCCGTCGAACTGGAGGCGCTTTCCACCCGTTTCGGCGTGTCGCGGATGACCATCCACCGCGATCTCGACGATCTGGAACAATCCGGCCTCCTGCGCAAGGTTCGGGGCGGGGCGACAATCGAGCCCGGCACGCAGTTCGAGAGCGATTTCCGATTCCGGGAGCGACAGGGCGGCGAAGAAAAACGCCTGATCGCACAGGCGGCAATGACCCTCGTGGAACCGGGCTCGACGGTGATCGTCAATGACGGCTCGATGGCGGCGGTGTTGGGGGCGCAACTCGTCGAGCAGCGTCCGCTGACCGTTATCACCAACAATTTCGCCGTGATCGAGGCGCTTACGAATGAACAGGGCATCAACCTTGTCGGGCTCGGCGGGGTCTATTCGGCGAAGTACAACGGCTTTTTCGGCGTTGTCACGGAGGAGAGCCTCGCCCGGCTGCGGGCTGACATCGCCTTCATCTCCAGCCCGGCGGTTTCGGGCACCCGCTGCTTCCACATGGAAGACGACGTGGTGCGCACCAAACGGGCGATGATGAACGCGGCCAACCGGCGGTATCTGATGGTTGGGCACAAACGCTTCGGCCATTCGGCCCTGCATGTGCTGGCCGGGCTGGAGGAGTTCGACGGGATCGTCACCGATGCGGAACCCGATGCCGACAGCCTGCGCAGTTTGCGGGAAGCCGGCCTGACCCTCACCATCGCAAAGGACATCGTCGCATGAGTACCACGGCACAATTCTGGATCGGCACCAGTTGGAAGATGAACAAAACGCTCGCCGAGGCGCTCAGATTTGCCGAAGCACTGGCGGCGGCGGATGGCGGGCGGGATGCAAGGATCCAGCGCTTTGTCGTTCCGCCATTCACCGCGGTGCGCGAGGTCAAGCAAATGCTCGCGGAAACTTCGGTCAAGGTTGGCGCCCAGAATATGCATTGGGACGATGCCGGGGCCTGGACGGGCGAGATTTCCCCTTTGATGTTAAAGGATTGCGATCTCGACATGGTCGAGATCGGTCATTCGGAACGCCGTGCCAATTTCGGCGAAACGATCGAAACCACCGGCCTCAAGGTTGCCGCCGCAACCCGTCACGGGTTGATCCCCCTTCTGTGCATCGGCGAGACCTTGGAAGAGCGCGAAGCGGGTCGGGCACAGGAGGTTCTGGAAGCAGAGGTGCGCGGGGCGCTGGCCGGGCTTGACGGGGACGCGAAGGAGGCCCCGATCCTGCTGGCCTACGAACCGGTCTGGGCAATCGGCGTGGGCGGGCAGCCGGCGACGTCGGCATATGCCGATGCACGGCAGGCCGAGATTATAGCCGTGGCCGAAGACGTGCTGGGCCGGCGGGTGCCGTGCCTTTACGGCGGCTCCGTCAATCCCGACAATTGCGAAGAGCTGATCGGCCGGTCGTCCATCGACGGTCTTTTCATCGGTCGGTCGGCCTGGAATGTCGAAGGCTATCTCGACATCCTCGCGCGCTGCTCTGCGGTTATCTGAGGCCGGCGGGCGAGAAACCGACGCCGGCGGGCGCCGGTTTTCCTCTCATCGGATGGCCGATCAGGTCTTGCGGTATTTCGCGTCCACCTTGTCGACCGCCTCGACATTGCCCGCCGAGCGACCGTGCTGGTCGAAGCTTTCCGCGAGGAACGTGTCGACGATCGTTTTGGCCAGTTCCAGCCCGAGCACCCGCGCGCCGAAGGTGATGATCTGCGCATTGTTGGAAAGCGCCGCCCGCTCGGCCGAATAGCCGTCGCTGACCAGCGCCGCCCGGATGCCGGGGACCTTGTTGGCCGAAATACAAACGCCGATGCCGGTGCCGCAGATCAGAATTGCTTTGTCATAGGTCCCGTCGGCCACCCCACTTGCCACCCGGTCTGCCATGTCGGCATAGAAAGCCTCGGCGCCCTCCGGTGTTTGCGACGCTTCCGTCACGTCGTAGCGGTCCTTGAGATATTCCGCGAGGTCATGGGCCATGCCCTTTCCGGCGGAATCGCCAGCCACTGCGAGTTTCATTTTTCTTCCTTTCTTAGGGCGCCGACACACGCGCCCGCGCTAAGAGATGCGCAATCTGAGACTGCAACTTCAGCGTAACATATCACGGGCAAGACGCAATCGTTATAACATTTTCGGTGTGATATTGGGTTGTTTTGGTGGGATTATCCTGGTACAAGACCACCAAGCGAGTGTGCCATGCCCCGGGAGCTGCCGGTCTCCGGCACCGCCATCGGCCAATTCGACACCTGACAGCAGCAAGCTTCTTTCGCGGCCTGTCGGTCGCGCGGGCCGCGGCAGCCGCTGTGGACCTCTGCGCTTTCGTCGAACGGCCAGGCCAGGACATGCCCCGCCCTCCCCCGGATGTCATCATCGCCCGCACCAGGGGGCATCTCGCAGGAAAGGAATGGGAATGAAATTCTTCGTCGACACCGCCGTTACCTCGGACATCGCGGAACTCTACGACTACGGCCTCGTGGACGGGGTCACCACCAACCCCACACTGGTTGCCAAATCGGGACGCGATTTCAAGGGGGTGATCGGCGAGATCTGCCAGATCGTCGAAGGCCCGGTCTCTGCCGAAGTCGCGGCGCTCGACCATGACGGCATGCTCGCCGAAGCGCAGGTGCTGGCGGCCATCGCCGATAATGTCGTCATCAAGCTGCCGCTCACGCTCGATGGGCTCAAGACCTGCCGGATCTTGCGCGCGCGTGGCGTAAAGACCAATGTCACGCTCTGTTTCTCGGCCAATCAGGCGCTGCTCGCGGCCAAGGCGGGCGCGAGCTACATCTCGCCTTTCCTCGGCCGGCTGGACGATCTCAAAATTGATGGGATGGCTTTGATCCGGGACATCCGCACGATCTATGACAATTACGGCTTCGAGACCGAGGTGCTCGCCGCTTCGATCCGCTCACCCAACCATGTGAAAGAGGCCGCACTTGCCGGCGCGGATGTCGCCACGATTCCACCCGGCGTCATCAAGAGCCTTGCCAAGCACGTCTTGACCGACAAGGGACTCGCACAGTTCGCCAAGGATTGGGCCGACACCGGTCAGTCGATCCTTTGACGGCTCGTTTGCCGCCTGGAATGACCGGGGGCGGGTTCGGATCCCGCCAGCGGAAGATGTGACGCCCGGTCGCGCACCTGAGGCAGGACAGACCCGAGTGGATATGCCTGGCGCGGCCGGCCATTCCCCGAATGCCAGGTTGGCGGTGACGATGATCGACGTTCGTTCGTAGAGCTTGCTGATGAGATGGATGGAGGAGGATCGGGAAATGATCCAGTGAATCATTTCCCCGACGACCGAGCTGGCCGCCAGTCTGGGCGAACGGAGGGAACCGAGCTCGCCGAGGATCAGGAAGTCGAGGCGGGAGATCAGCGCGGCGGTTCGGCCCTGCCTCTCGGCACGCGCTTCTGCGTCCAGCTTGTTGACCAGGTCCCCTCCCGACAGATTGCTTTGCAATCGCCTGCCGGGCGCCGGACGACGTTGAAGAACCGCGCGCGCCGACCGACCCGGATGCAGGCGCGTGCGATGCTGACGGCGCTCCTCTCGGCGATGGCGTGCATCGCCCGCCGGGCAATGGATGATCTGCTGCGGCTCGGGCTGGCGATTGAGGGCCGGTCCGCTGATCTCGTCGTCGGAGGCCCTCATCACGGAGAGCTTCCGTTTGCCCATCGCGTCCATCACGTCGGAACGGTCCGTCTGTATGTCTCCTCGGGCTGTCATAGCGGTCGCCATGGGCGGTGGGCTCGCAGGCCAGCTTCAGCGCATCCGGCGTCGAGATCGTCAGGGGCGGCGGCGGTTCGTCGTGCTGGAAGCACGCCTCCGGCGTGATGACGCGCAAGGATGTTCAGCATTGAGCCATCGGAGCGCCATTGGTTCGAGCACAATGGCGAAGACCGGCGGAATGACCGTTGTGCGACAGCGCCTCGGTACAGGCTGCTTCGACCGCGCCCAGGCCATCTGAGAGCACGGCGGCAAGGATCTCGACCATTCACTGCTCGGCAGGGCATTGCGCAGCAATGTCCCGAGTGGGGCCGGCCGCCGCCGGGCCGACGCTCCAGCTCGCGCTGAACGCGGCGGATCGCGATCGGCAGGTTCCACCCCTCGAACGGCGCTGCGTTCAATGCCCGGCAGGCGATTGCGCAGCAATCTGCCAAGAGGGGCGCAGAGCGCCGGGTTGTCGAGCCGGGACCGGTATGGGGTGCCGGGGATCGTAGATGGTTTTGCCGCGCGCAAAGGCGCGGCCGTGCGTGCGGGCCGACGATCCGGCCGTCCTGCCAACATTCCAACCGATCGGCATCGGCCCGGATCTCGACCGGACGCCCCACCACTGCCCGACGCAGGCGTGCAGGCCACGGGATCGACCAGATAGTGCCCACACATCTGCTCGAACCGGCGATTGTAGGCGCGATCCTTGCCCGCGAAGATCGCATCAACCACCGCCGCCCGCACTCCAGCCTCGCTGATCTGACACCATGGGAATATGCTCATCGGTCAAAGGAAGACCAAGACCTGAACAGAGCCAACTCATGAACGAGGACTCTCAGGGGAGCAGGTCACGTAACCTCCGGGTATGCCCCAATGTGATGCCCGCCGATACTTGCACACTGGCAGTGCTTTACAGGCCACGCGGTTTCCGGTTCATTTGCGTCGAGACTCAAAGCGTCGTGTGGAGCAAATGCGTTTCATCCTGATCCTGTGTCTGGTCATCAGCCTGGCTTGGTCAGCCAGTGCGGAGCCGGAGCTGTTCAAGAAGGTAGGGAACTGGGAAGTCGTATACGGCGACGAGGGCGGTGTCCGCTTCTGTTTCGCGGCGGCGGATTATGAAGACGAAACCAATGTGTCGATCGGACTGTTCGGGGAAGTTGCCGAATGGCGCCAGATCCTTACGAACCCGAACTGGGGCTCGATCACCGAATACGACGACTATCCGCTCAACTATGTCTTCGACGGCCGCCGTTCCTGGCGAGTGGATACCGTCGGACTGGACCACGCGCTGATTGCCATCGACCTCGAACCGCGGCTGGTCGAGGATTTTGCAGGCTCGATGGGGCTCGAGATTGCACACCAAGGGACCCGTGTGATCAAGCTCACGCTCAAGGGCACCAGGACGGCCGTGAACGCCGTGGAGGCGTGTCATCGGATCAAGGTCTTGCGCCCGGACCCGTTCGCGCCCAACGATCCATTCGCACAGGCTGCTCCCACACCGGAGCCAGGCTTGCGGTTTGCCGGAAGGTCGGTCGTGTCAGATGACCGCGTGTTGCGTGTGACGCTTGGCGAAACCCTCTCGGTTGACGACCTTGCCCTTCGGTTCCCGAGCTACCGCGTGTCACGCAATTTCGATGTCCCTGAGGAGGTCGGCGATGTTCTCGTGTCCGACGCGCGCGGCAATGCCCTGTTGCACATCTTTTATGCTCGCGGATCGCAAACGGTCGAACGGGTGATTTCATGGCATCCAGGGGTGGAGGGTCCGAACGATACCCGGGTCGGCGAGGCATTGGGCACGGCACCAGTCAAGTTGAGCTGTTCCCTCGGGCTCGCAACCACATGCGCCCCCGCTGATGGGTCTTGGTACGGCGGGAAACGGTACGGGTATGCGGACTACATCTTCGAACCAGGACGATGCCCAGGCAGCACGTTCCACGACGCCTATCACGGTGGGGGGACCAGCACGATTGGCGCCTGCGAGGCCATTGCCGGGTTGATCATGGAGGGTTATTGGCCGGAGCATTCAGAGCAGGAGACGTTGCTGCCCTACGGATCCCGCGTTGGCATGGAAATGACCGTCATCGAACGCCACGCCCTCGGCTCGAAATCAGCGCGGATCACGCTGGAACATACCCGCGAGAACGCGCTTTCGTTCTGTGAACAGTACTCGAACACCTCCTCCGAAGAGTGCATCCAAAGCACGATTGAGGATACCGGCGCGCAGGTCCGGTTGTTGGCCAACTGCGAAACCGGCGAGTTTTTCTGGCGCGGCGCTTACGCCGTCAACCACCGCTACAAGGGGCGCAAGACAGCGGCCCAATCACCGGCCGATGGTCCGGTCGGGCTCTACCTGATCGAACGTCAGGACACGGGTGACCGCTGGACCATGTTGGGCAATTGCACAGCATGTGGTTACGTCGAAGCTCTTGTCGCCTTCGCGGAACTATGCCCCAACCGAAACGTGGACACCGCCGCATATTGAGCGCGAAGCGGCGGGATGCCGCGTCTTGTGGTTGAATTCAACCGGACGAGCAGAAGCTGGAAGGTTCCAAACAACCCGAGCCCAAGGTGCACGCGCGCAACCTGCCAAGAATTTCGTCCGGCACTGGTTGATGACGGCCCGTTCAATTCGGTGCATTATGTGGGCTTTTAGGTGGTGACCTGCCACGGGATATTTCC
>DQCI01000043.1 GCA_003545125.1 Paracoccaceae bacterium | reverse complement strand
TCGTGCGCCGCTCGATGAACACGGTCAGAAGGTTCACCCCGAAGGCGCCGCCAAGTTGCCGGATGAAGTTGGAAGCGCCCGAACCCTGGCCGAGAAGGTGCGGCGGCAGAACCTTGAGCGCTCCCGACGAAATGGCGGGAAACACGAGACCCAACCCCAAGCGCGAGAGGACCGTCAACCAGGCGAGCGTCCAGAAGGCCGTATGGACATTGGCCGCTGCCATCAGCCAGGAGGAGCCGGCAAAAACCGCCATGCCGATGCCGATCATGATCGGCGCGGATACCTTGTCGGACATTCGCCCCGCGATGGGAAAGACCAACAGCATCGCAAAGCCCGAGGGCATCAGAAGAAGGCCCGCCTGCGTGGGCGTCATGCCTTGGATCTGTTGCACAAAGACCGGAAGCAGATAGGTAGAACCGAACAGACCCGCCCCCATGATGAAGGCAATGACCGAGGCCGAGGAGAAGGCGAAATTCTTGAAAAGCCGCATGTCGAGCATCGGTTTGGCGGTATTCAGCTCCCAAACGACGAACCCGATAGCCGAGGCGGCGGAGATCACGAAACCCAACAGGATGATGTTGGACTCCCATCCAAGCCGCTGCGCATTCGACAGTGTGCTGAGCAGCACGGCGAGAAAGACCGACAGGATCGCCACCCCGACAAAGTCGAAGGCCGGGATCGGCCCGCTTTCTTCGCGCGTGGGCAGGAACAGGTTCGCCAGCAGAATGGCGAGGCCGGAGAAGGGCAGGCCCAGGTAGAAGACGAAGCGCCAATCGAAGGCATCCATAAGCACACCGCCGATCCAGGGCCCCAAAGCCGGAGCGAGCACGACGCCGACGCCATAGATCCCCATGGCCGCGCCGCGTTTGTCGGGCGGAAACACCCTGAACAGCATGATCATGGCCAGTGGCTGGACGATGCCCGCCCCCGCCCCCTGCACCACGCGGGCCAGCGTCAGCACGGTCTCGTTCGGCGCGAGGCCCCCAAGGATCGAACCCGAAAGGAATACGCTCATTGCGAAAGTCATCGTCATCCGCATCCCGAAGGCGCGGATGGCCCAGTCGGCCAGCAGCATCGTGGCGGTCATGGCCGCCAGAAAGCCGGTCGAGATCCATTGCGCCTGCACCGCGCTGATGCCGAAAGCCCCCATGACCGCCGGGATGGCGACGTTCACGATCGTCGTGGACAACACGACCGAGATGGTGGCAACCATGATCGAGCCGGTCGCCAACCACTTGTAGACGGGGCCGTAACGCTCGAAGTACCGGTCAATCTGTGACATCGATATGAACTTCGGCCATCATGCCGGGCTTGAGTTCTGTGTCGGCGGCGTCGATCGATACACGGATCGGCAAGCGCTGGGTCACTTTCGTAAAATTTCCCGAAGGGTTGGGGCTGGGTAAGAGCGCAAGTTGGCTGGTCGCCGCTCCGCCCAAGCCGATCACTTTGCCCTCGAAAGTCCGGCCCGGAAAGGCATCGACGGTGATGCTCGCCTTCGATCCCACGTGGATCCTGCCATACACGGTTTCCTTGACGTTTGCGTCGATCCAGACGTCATCCGGCGCGTGATACATTGCAATGCGGGTGCCCGGTGTCACATATTCGCCAACATCGACGAACGTCCCATCAACGACGCCGTCAAACTGGGCCGTGATCGTGCGGTGCGCGAGGTCGATTTCCTTCAGGCTGCGGTCGGTCTCGGTGCCCGCACGTCCTGCAAGAACGGACGCAATCTGGGACTCCAGTACATTCATCTGCTCGCCGTCGGCTTCGACGATGGCCAGACTGGCCCGCGCGCTCTCGACCGCCGCGAAAGCAGCACGCTCCTGCTGGGCGGCGGTGTCCAGTGCCGCCTGGGACTCGTCGAGGGTTTGTTGCGACGTGATATTCTGATTGGCCAGCTTGATTGCCCTCTCGTGGCGGGTCCGGGCGTTCGTCAATACGGCGAGTGAGGCCTCATGGTTTGCTTCCGCGGCGGCTATGCCAGCGTGAGCCGCGTCCCGTCGTGCCGAGAGCTGCTTTTCGAGCAGCACCTTGCGTGCCCGAAGCTCCGCCAGTTGCGCATCGGTTGCGGCGAGCCTCGACAGAACGGCATCTAGCTGAGGCTGCGACAATGCGCGGTCGATTTCGGCGACAAGTTCGCCTTTTTCGACGGTGTCGCCGACGAGCACCGGCATCGCGGTGACCCGTCCGGCGACCTCGCTGGATACGGTGACGACCTTGGCCGCGATCCGCGCATCGTTGATGTGCACCTGCGTGAACCGCGCGGCCAGCCACGGGGCGGCCAGCCAGACGGCAACGGCAACCACGCCGCCGATCACGATCAGTCTGGTCCATCTGGTGCGGCTGCGCTTAGGCGGGGGGGGCGGCACCTGTTTGTCCACGGCAGCCTCCTCCGCAACGGCTGCCCCCGCCTTTATGTCATCCGTTTTGACCATTGCTCAAAATCTCCAATCTGGCCGCGATGCGGCTCAGGACTTTTGTTGCAATACGCAGATCCTGCTGGGAAATGCCTTCAAGAATTTCTGCCCGGCTGGCGGCCGAAATCTCTTCCATTCTGACAATGAGAGGACGCGCTGCCTCTGTCAGGTGCAGTGTCTTGGCCCGCCTGTCCTCGGTGGAGGGTCGGCGTTCGATCAGGCCTGCGCCCTCAAGCCCGTCCAGCTGGCGGACCAACGTCGCCGCCTCAATCCCCAGAGTGCGCGCCAGTTCGACCTGCGTCACCCTTTCATTCCGCGAAAGTTCGAACAGAACGCCCCACCTTGCCTGGGACAGGTCGAGACCTCGAAACCGGAGGTCAAGATACCGCCTCCACATACGCGACGACGCCGCCAAGGAGCGCGCGAAAGGCTCCTGGAGCTCGATCTTGTCGGGGTCGACCTGCATCGTTATCTTCTTTCATCAGCTCGCCAATAGTTGTAGGGCTAATTAGTAGGGACGCAATTAACTTGCAAGAGCCATTACTGTTCTGGAGACATCGTCGATGTATGCCAAGATCCTGCTGTGTTTCGACGGCTCGCGCGAGGGCCGGCTGGCGCTGCGCGAAGGGGCGCGG
>DQCI01000157.1:10803-14986 GCA_003545125.1 Paracoccaceae bacterium | reverse complement strand
CCAGGCGGCTCGAGCCTGCGGGTTGGCGGGCGAAGGCCAATGGTGGCGTTTCGGCACGATCTGTCACCAGGGCGTGAAACCTCCATACAATCCCGGTCCGGTGAAAGAACAGCGTCGGAAGATCCGGGGGGAAGATCCGGGGGAACGCCCTGAAGACGGCTTGAATCCCCGCGCCGGTCGATGAAGACTGCCCGGCGCATCCCACGGAACGGAAACCTCACATGCGCGCCCTTCACACCGCCGACTGGCACATCGGTCAAACCCTGAACGGCTGGTCACGCGAAGCCGAGCACGAGGTCTTCCTGGGCGCCGTCGCGGACATTCTGGAGGCGGAGGAGATCGACCTCCTGCTCGTGGCCGGCGACGTGTTCGACAACACCAACCCGTCGGGGGAAAGTCAGCGTCTGCTTTACCGCGCCCTCGCCGAGTTCAAGCGGCGGCGGCCCAAGCTCACCGTGGTGATTTCGGGGGGCAACCATGACCCGGCCCTGCGGCTGGAAGCGCCAGGGGACCTGATCGAAGCCTTCGACATCCACACCATCGGCACGGTGCGGCGCAAGGCGGGGGAGATCGACCTCGACGCCCACCTGGTACCGGTGCCGGGCGCGCACGGCGCCCCGGCAGCTTACGTCCTCGCCATCCCGTTCCTGCGCGCCGCCGACCTTACCGGCATCAGCTTCTCGGCCGACGCGCAGGACCGCTCCATCATCGAGGCCGCCCGGCGGTTCCACGCGGAACTCACCGACGCCGCCGCAGCCCGGGTGGGCGATCTCCCCCTGATCGCGACCGGGCACCTTCACTGCGCGGGCGGGATCGAAAGCGAGGGTGCAGAGCGGCGGATCCTGATCGGCGGTGCCCATGCGGTGCCGCCCGACATCTTCCCCGAACGGCTCGACTACGTCGCCCTTGGCCATCTGCACGGGCCGCAAAACCTTGCTGGCGGGCGGCTGCGCTACGCGGGCAGTTGCTTCCCGCTCTCGGCTTCGGAAATCCGCTATCGCCACGGCGTCACGATCCTCGATATCGACGGACGCACCATCACCAGCACGCAGCGGGATATTCCCTGGCCCGCGCCCGTCCAACGCATCCCTGAAACCGGCGTCACCGACCTCGCCGGTCTCGAAGCCGCCTTGGCGGACATCGAGGCGGGTATCGTGCCGGACCTCGTGCCGGACCTGCGCCCCCTGGTCTATGTCGAGCTTGTGGCCGAGGACGCCCCGGCCGTGGTCCTGGGCAAGGCCGAGGCGCTCCTGCGCGAGGCTCCGGTGCGGCCTGCGGGCCTGCGCATCCACCGGCCCGAAACCCGCGCGGCGGATGACGCCGCGCCCGCCGCCGTCCCGCTCTCGGAAACCGACCCCGAGACGTTGTTTGGCGCCGCGTTCGAGGCGCAGAACGGGTTCGCGCCCGAAGCCCGCCACCTCGCGGCCTTCCGCGATGCGCTCGGGGAGGTCTGATCCATGCAGATCCTGTCGATCCGCGGCGAGAACATCGCGAGCCTCGCCAAGCCGTTTGCGATCCGCCTCGACGCGCCGCCGCTCTCCTCGGCGGGGCTCTTCGCCATCACCGGGGAGACCGGCGCCGGCAAGTCGAGCCTGCTCGACGCGATGTGTCTGGCACTTTACGGCAATTGCCCCCGGCTCTCCGGTGACGGCACCAGCGAAGCGGTCACCGACATCGGCGGCCAGGAGCTGAAATCGACCGACGCGCGCATGGTGCTGCGCCGGGGCGTTGCCTCAGGCTTTGCCGAGGTCACCTTCCGCGCCCCCGATGGAAAAACCTACACCGCCGGCTGGCAGGCGCGCCGGGCGCGCGACCGGATCGACGGGCGGTTGCAGTCGATCGAACGCAGTCTTGCGCGCGGCTCCGACGGGCAGATCCTCGAAACCCAGCTCTCGCGCGTGAACGAAAGGGTCGTGGACCTCACCGGGCTCACATACGACGAGTTCCGCCGCACCGTCCTGCTCGCCCAGGGGGATTTCGATGCGTTCCTCGGCGCCAAGACCCAGGAACGCGCGGCGATCCTCGAAAAGGTCACCGGCACAGGCATCTACCGCGACATCTCCCGCCGGGTGTTCGACCGCAACCGCGAGGCCGCGACGGCGCTCGCCACGCTCGAAACCCGGCGCGGCGAGCATCGGTTGCTGACACCGGAGGCACGCGACGAGATCGCCGCAGCGATCACAGCGCTCAGGGCCGAGCAAGCCACGGCGGCGAAGCAGAGGACGGCAGTTCAGAAGGACCTGGCGCGCTACACCGCGTTCGAGACCGCCAAGGCCAATCTCGCAAAAGCCGAAGCGCGTGTCGCGACGGCCGAGGCGGGCATCGCGGGTCTGGCGGACGACCGGCGCTGGCTGGCCGACTGGGAACGCGCCCAAGTCCTTCGCGGAGAGGTCCGCGAGCTGCGCGATGCCACCCGGGCGCTGGAAGACGCGCGTGCGGCGCACACCCGGCTTGCGGGCGAACATGGAACCCAACAAGGTCATGTGACGACGGCGCAGGCACGGTTCGACGCTGCGAACTCCACGCGAGACGAGGCGGAACGTGTGTTCAAGGGCTTTGCGCCCATCTGGGACGAGGCGGCAGCGCTCGACAACCGGATCGTCACCGCCACGCAGGAACACGCGACGGCAGCCAAGGCCCTGACCACCCTCAAGGATATCGAAGCGGACCGGCACGAAAAACACGACGCGCTTGTCACGACAGAAACTGCGTTGCGCGAGAAGATCGCGACAGCAGAGCAGTCCATGGCCGAGGTCCAGGGCCAGGACGTGCTGCGCGCCAATTGGGGCGTGATCGAAGAACGCTTGGGCACGCGCATCGACCAGGCGGGGCTGGCCGAGGCCTCGGCAACCGAAGCCGGGGAGATCTCCGCCAGCATTGCCGAAGACCGGACCAGGCGAGAGAGACTCGAAGGCGAGATCAAGGATGCGACTGGCCAGGTCGAGGCGGCCCAAGCGGTCCAGGAGGCGATGAAGGACGCGCGCACACGGTTGACCGGGGCGGCGCCTGTGGCGCGTCTCGAACGGCTCGCGCAGGCTCAGGCAGACCTGCGCGACCTGCGAAAGGCCGCGGGCGACGTACGCCTTGCGGACCGGACGCTTGCCGACAGCGTGGCCCGACGCGCAGAGGCGGAGACTACGCAGTCCAAGCAGCAACAAGCGTTGAAAGACGCCCGCGCCCGGCAGGGGACTGCGGTTCAGGTGGTCCAAAACCTGCGCCAGCCGGCCGACGCCGCCGAGGCTGCCGCATCCCGGGAGGCTGAACACCTGCGCCAGCACCTGGTTGCCGGCGCGCCCTGCCCCGTCTGCCGTTCGACGAGCCACCCGGTGATGCAAGATGGCGAGATCGCCCGGCTTGCCGAAGACCTGCGCCGCCGCCTCGCCACCGCGCAAAAGGCGCGTGACGACGCGGAGGCGGCCGCCACGGCGGCGGCGCTGCGGGTCGAGGCCGCGCGGGAGATCATCGACTCCGAGACCGCGCTGGAACCGGATCTGAAGGCGCAGATCGAGAAGGCGGAGGCGGCTTTCGCCCGGGCCCTTGCTCCCTTGCAAGGCGGTCCATTGGCGGACGACCTGCCCGACACGCCCCGCGCGCCGGACGCGTTTTTCGAGGCCCTGCAAACGCGCCTCGCGGGCTGGCGCAGCGGGCTTGAGGCAGATCGCGACAGGCTCGAGGCGCTCGACCGCCGTCACCGGGAGGCCGACATGGCCATTGAGGAGGCGAAGGGGAACATCACCGAACGGGAGCGCCAGATCCGTCTTGTCGATCCGCAGATCTCGACCCGGGAGAAGGACATCGCCAAGCTCGAACAGGCAAGCGCAGCGGCGCGGGCGACCGTCGAAAGCATCGACCGGAAACTCGGCCCGCTCCTGGCGCCGACCCAGGTCCGCGCCGACACCTTCGGGCCGGGTGCCAAACCGCAGCTCGATCGGCTTCATGACCAGGTCGCGCGCCTCATGGACGCCCGAGAGAGGATCGAAGGCACCGAGAAAGACCTCGGCGAGCTTGCGTCCGTCCTTGCCGAAGCGCGCGCGGACCTGGCCGGGGCCCGGACCAACCGCGAACAGGCTGAAGAAACCGAAACCGCGCGGTGCAAAGCTCTGGAGGATCTGCGAAAATCCCGCGCGGCACTGCTGGGCGGGGAGGAAACGGGCGTCCACCGGACCCGGCACAACGATGCGCG
>DQCI01000157.1:6678-10742 GCA_003545125.1 Paracoccaceae bacterium | reverse complement strand
CACGTCGGCACAGAATGTCATGGCCACGGCCGAAACCCGTGCGACAGCCGCCAGAACGGCGCTTACAGCCGCCTGTGCGGCCGCGGGGCTGGAGGAGGAACCCCTGCTCGCGCTTCACGCGGTCGAGCCAGCCACCGTCGAGGCCTGCCGTAAAAGCCTCGGGGCCGCCGACAAGGAGAAGGCCAATGCCGAAGGCGCCCGTCAGGAGCGCGAAGAAGAACGCGCCGCCCTGACGGCACAGGGTTTTCCCGAGACCGCGAAGGACCAGCTCGAAACCCGCAATGAAACGCTCGAAGCCGACACCCGCACACGGGGCGAAACGCTTGGCCGGTTGTCCCAGCAACGCGAGGCCGATGCCGCCGCGGCCAAGGCGCTTGCCGGACTGGAGGCCGAAATCGAGGCAGCGCGCAAGACCGCCGAGACCTGGACCGCGGTGAACGCCGCAGTGGGCTCGGCCAAGGGCGACCGCTTCGCGCAGATCGCGCAGGCCGTCACGCTTGCCCTGCTCGTGGAGCGCGCCAACCATCACCTCGATGATCTGAAACCCCGCTATCAGCTCAAGGTCGCACCCAGCGACCTCGCGCTGCACGTCATCGACCGCGACATGGCCGACGATGCACGCCCCACACGGCTGCTGTCCGGTGGCGAGCGGTTCCTCGTCTCCCTCGCGCTCGCCCTTGCCCTCTCCGGCATGGGCACGCGCGGCGTGCTCGCCGGCACGTTGTTCATCGACGAAGGCTTCGGCTCGCTCGATTCCGACAGCCTCGACCTCGCGATCGACGCGTTGGAACGGCTTCAGGCCCAAGGGCGCACCATCGGCGTGATCAGTCACGTGCAAGCGATGAAGGATCGCATTTCGGTTCAGCTACAGGTGCACAAGACCGGCGGCGGTGCGAGCGAGGTGGACCTGGTCGTGCGGTAACCGGCCGACGTCGATGACACTTGGCCGGACAGGCGCCATGTTGCCGCCCGCAAGGGCGCCCTCGCTCTGTTTGTCGTGATCACCCCGATCCGTCTCGAACAGGATACCGTTCCTGGGGTTCGGGGTATTGGCCTCCCAGGCTGGAGCCTGCGAGAGCATGACAATTGGCCGGGGTTTGCCGGACCGCTCAGCACGCCGAGGGGTTTCCCCGGAGCCGCAGCCCATCGCCACACGCTGTGCAAATTGCGGTCGCTTGCGCGTTTCGACCGGCCGCACATCCATCGCACCGCGGGGAAGCGGGCCGAGAGAAGTACCGACCCCCAAGAGATTTCAGGGCGCCAGCCACGGCCGCCGCTTCTTCCGCACGCCTTACCTCACGCGCAAATCGCGCAAGGTCTTGGCCAATCCAACACTGGCTCAGAAATCCAGGTTTTCCACACTCAGCGCGTTGGTCTGGATGAACTCGCGCCGCGGCTCGACAACGTCGCCCATGAGCTTGGTGAAGAGGTCGTCCGCCTCGGCGATGTCGTCGACACGCACCTGCAGGAGGGTGCGCGCTTCGGGGTCGAGGGTGGTTTCCCACAGCTGGTCGGGGTTCATCTCTCCGAGCCCCTTGTAGCGCTGGAGCGTAAGACCTTTTTCGCCCTCGGCCAGCACCGCTTCGAGCAGCGCGATCGGGCCGTGGATCAGCACGTCACGGTCCTTGCGGGCGAGATGCGAGGGATCACGGTAGGTATCGCGGTGCTCGCCAGCGACCTGGGCGAGCTTGCGGGCCTCGCCGGAGCGCAGCACCGCGCCGTCGAGCGTGCGCACCTCCTCGACCCCACGCAGCACACGCGCGAGCCGGATGCCCTTGTCCTGGGTGATCCGCCCCTGCCAGCCCTTTTCGTATTCGACGGCGATCGCGTCGAGCCGCGTGGCCACCGCGTCGGCCACGCCCTGAAGGTTACCATCCACCGCGCCGGGGTCGAAGGCGCCGGCGATGGCCGCCTGTTCGAGGATGCCGCGCGGGTAATGCGTTGGAAACGCGTCCAGAATGCGCCGGAACGACCGCGCGCCCTCCACCACGCGCAACAGATCGGCGCCCGCGATTTCCTCGCCGGTGACGAGGCGCAACACGGTGCCCTCGATCCCCTGGTTGATGAGGTATTCCTCGAGCGCCGGCACGTCCTTGATGTAGACTTCCGACTTGCCGCGCGCGACCTTGTAGAGCGGCGGCTGGGCGATGTAGAGATACCCGCCCTCGATCAGCTCCGGCATCTGCCGAAAGAAGAAGGTGAGCAACAGCGTGCGGATATGCGCGCCGTCGACATCGGCGTCGGTCATGATGACGACCTTGTGGTAGCGCAGCTTCGAGATGTCGAACTCCTCGCGCCCGATCCCGGTGCCCAGCGCCATCACCAGGTTGCCGATCTCCTGGCTGCCCAGCATCCGGTCGAACCGCGCGCGCTCGACGTTGAGGATCTTGCCGCGCAACGGCAGGATCGCCATCGTCCGCCTGTCGCGCCCGGTTTGCGCCGACCCACCAGCCGAGTCGCCCTCGACCAGGAAAATCTCGCGTTTTGCCGGGTCGCGCTCGGAGCATTCCTTGAGCTTGCCGGCAAGGAAGCTCACCTCGTTGGTCGATTTCTTGCGCGTCATCTCGCGCGCCTTGCGCGCCGCTTCGCGCGCATGCGCCGCCTCGACGATCTTGCCGACGATCAGCCTGGCCTCGGTCGGATGCTCCTCGAACCATTCGCCGAGCTTCTCGTTGACCATGTTCTCCACCGCCGGGCGCACTTCCGACGACACCAGCTTGTCCTTGGTCTGCGAGGAAAACTTCGGGTCCGGCACCTTCACCGAAAGCACACAAGTGAGCCCCTCGCGGGAATCGTCGCCGGTGAAGCTCACCTTTTCGCGCTTCGCCAGCCCCGAGGAGTTTGCGTAGAGGTTGATCGAGCGCGTGAGCGCGCCGCGCAGGCCCGCAAGGTGGGTGCCGCCATCGCGCTGGGGGATGTTGTTGGTGAACGGCAGCACCGTCTCGTGGTAGCTGTCGTTCCACCACATCGCCACTTCCGTCGTGATCCCGTCGCGCTCCCCGACCATGTAGATCGGGTCGGGCAGCATCGGGGTCTTGTGCCGGTCGAGGTATTTCACGAATTCGCGCACCCCGCCGTCGTAATGCAGCTCGCTGTGCAGCTTCTCGGCGGGGCGTTCGTCTTCGAGGATGATCCGCACGCCCGAGTTGAGGAAGGCGAGCTCGCGCAGACGGGTTTCCAATATCTTGAACTCGTAGTCGAGGTTCGAGAACGTATCGAGCGAGGCGAGGAAGCGCACCTTGGTGCCCTTCTTGCCCGCCGCGTCTCCCACGATCTTCAGATGGTCCGTGCAATCGCCGTGCTCGAACCGGGCGACATGTTCCTTGCCGTCCCGCCAGATCGTCAGTTCCAGCCAGTCCGAAAGCGCGTTGACCACGGACACGCCGACGCCGTGCAAGCCACCCGAAACCTTGTAGGAATTCTGGTCGAACTTCCCGCCCGCGTGCAGCTGGGTCATGATGACCTCCGCCGCCGACACGCCCTCCTCGGGGTGGATATCCACCGGGATGCCACGGCCGTTGTCGGTCACCGAGACCGAACTGTCGGCATGGATCGTCACCGTCACAGCGTCGGCGTGGCCCGCCAGCGCCTCGTCGATCCCGTTGTCGACCACCTCATAGACCATGTGGTGCAGGCCCGAGCCATCGTCGGTATCGCCGATATACATTCCGGGCCGCTTTCGGACGGCCTCCAACCCCTTGAGAACCTTGATCGAATCCGCCCCGTAGGCAGCGGACGACTGCGCCTCCGTCGGGCGGGTTTCCTTCGGATTCTCCGCCCCGTTCTCGGGGGTCTGGTTCTGCTCTTCCGCCATGCGCACATTCCTTGAATTCAGTGCGCAATTTATAGGGGTTTCGACCCGGCTTTGCCAGCATTCACCCACAAGATTTTGTGTCACAACACCCGAGCACCACAGGCCCGGCGCATCAGGCGAGATGGCCGTCCTCGTCGAGCGGCGAAAACGGGTTGTGAGCGAACTCCCACAGGTGCCCGTCGGGGTCGGCGACATAGGACGAATAACCGCCCCATTCCGTCTCGAACGGCGCCCGTACCGCTGTCGCCCC
>DQCI01000157.1:3939-6539 GCA_003545125.1 Paracoccaceae bacterium | reverse complement strand
CCCTTCATCCGGTAGAAGGCGACGATCCCCATCTCGCTCTCCAGCTCCCAGCCGAGCTTTTCGTAATAGGCCCGGGCGCGCGCCAGATCGGCGACGCAGAGCGTGATGAAATTCACCCGGTTCATCGGCAAAGTCATGACAATGTTCCCTCTTTGTTTCTGTCACGGTGCCACGATTCCCGTGACCCGGGCAAGGTCAAACTACGCGCCCCGAACCTCGCTCACCCCATCGGTCTCGCGTACCTCGAAATGCTGTGCCCGCTCGCCAAGCTCTGAAAACAACTCGGCCCCGGTCCCGGTCATGAACGCCTGGGCGCCAAGCGCGCTGATCTCGTCGTAGAGCGCCGCCCGCCGGCTGGCATCAAGATGCGCGGCCACCTCGTCGAGCAAGAGGATCGGCGGCGCGCCGAAATCGGCGGCGAGGGCGCGGGCGTTGGCGAGCACCAGCGACACCAGCAGCGCCTTCTGCTCGCCGGTGGAGGCATCCTTCGCCGCGACCCCTTTGGCCGCATAACGCGCGGCGAGATCGGCCCGGTGGGGTCCAACCAGCGTGCGCCCGGCCGCAAGGTCGCGCCCGCGTCCGGCCTCAAAGGCCTCCGTGAGCGCGGCTTCTCCCTCCGGCCCCTCCGCCGCCCCGTCCGCATTGAGCACAGACAGCGCGGCGGTTGGAAACGAGGTCTCCGCCTCTGCCTGCGCCGCCTTGAGCCGGCTCACCGTATAGCCCCGGTTCGCCTGGATCGCCGCCCCCGAGATGGCCATCTGCGCCTCCAGCGCGTGATACCAGTGCCGGTCCGACGCGCCCTCTTTCAGCAGCCGGTTGCGTTCGCGCATCGCCTTCTCGTAGGCCAGCACCGCCTCGGCATGGCCCGGTTCGAAAGACATCGCCATCCGGTCGAGAAACCGCCGCCGCCCATCGGCGCCTTCGGTCCACAGCCGATCCATGACCGGCACCAGCCAGACGATCCGCCCGATCCGGCCCAAGGCCACCTGCGCCGCCGGCTTGTCGTCGATCGTCACCTGCCTGGGCGCGCCCGCCTCGGCCCAGGTCGCCACCTCATGCAGCTGGTGCAGCGATTGCAGGATACCGGTCACCTTCCAGCCCAGCGCTTCCGGCCGCCGCGCGATCTCGTCGGTCGCAGCCCGCCGGATCCCGCGTCCGGGGCTGAGCAGGCTGACCGCTTCGAGAATGTTGGTCTTGCCCGCCCCGTTTGGCCCGAAAAGCGCCACCGGCCGCCCATCGAGCGCCAGAACCGCCCGGACATGCGACCGAAAATGGCTCAGCGTCAGCTCGCGCAAAAAGAGGCCGGTCATCCCCACCCCTTTTTCTTGGCAAAAGTACTCAAATCCGCAGCGGGCAGGTTATCGCTGCCGCCGATCACACCCGCATCGGCATGACGACATAGATCGCCGAGGTGTCGTTGCCTTCGCGCATCAGCGCCGGCTCGCCGGAGGTGTTGAACATAAACACCGCGTTCTCGCGGTCCACCTGGCTCGCGATCTCCAAGAGGTACTTGGCGTTGAAGCCGATCTCCAGCCGCTCGTCGCCGTAAGCCACGCCAAGCTCTTCCTCGGCCGCGCCGGCGTCGGGGGCGTTGACCGACAGCACCAGCCGGTCGTCGTCGATTTGCAATTTCACGGCCCGTGACCGTTCGCTCGACACCGTGGCCACCCGGTCGACGGCCTTTGCGAACTCGGCCGCGTCCACCTCCATCTTCTTGGTGTTCCCCACCGGAATCACCCTTGTGTAATCGGGGAAAGTCCCGTCGATCACCTTGGAGGTCAGCGTGATTTCGGGGGTCGCGAACCGCACCTTGGTCTCGCTCACAGAAACCGCGATCTGTGCCTCGTCGTCGTCGAGCAGCTTGCGAAGCTCGCCCACGGTCTTGCGCGGCACGATCACCCCCGGCATCGCCTCGGCGCCCGGCGGCAGATCGGTATCGACCCGGGCCAGCCGGTGACCATCGGTCGCCACCGCGCGCAGCACCTGTCCGCCGTCGGAATCTGAGATGTGCAGGTAGACCCCGTTCAGGTAATAGCGCGTCTCTTCCGTCGAGATCGCGAATTTCGATTTGTCGAACAGCCGCCGCAGCACCGGCGCCGCGGCCGAAAAGTTGGACTCGTATTCCGACGAGGCCATCACCGGAAAGTCTTCCTTGGGCAGCGTCGCCAGCGAGAAGTTGGACCGCCCCGCCTCGATCGCCAGCCGCCCGGTCGCCGCGTCGGCGGTGAGCGCAACCAGGGCCCCGTCGGGCAGTTTGCGCACGATCTCGTGCAGCATCACCGCGTTGACGGTGGTGGCGCCCGCCTGCTCGACCATCGCCGGCACCTTGTCGACCACCTCGATATCGAGATCGGTGGCGCGGAAGGTCACATCCGCCCCGTCCGCCTCGATCAGCACGTTGGCAAGGATCGGGATCGTGTTGCGTCGCTCGACTACCGACTGCGCCTGGCCCACCGCTTTGAGAAGCGTGGCGCGTTCGATGGAAATCTTCATGTCGCTCTCCCGACGTATGCTGGCCCGACCTAAACAGGGACCGCAACCATAGACCGGTCACCGCCCACCGCAAGAATATTCAGGGGACTTTCCGTCCCTTTGCACAG